>NZ_JBUZVP010000023.1:0-119537 GCF_055409485.1 Pseudomonas sp. A125 | reverse complement strand
GATCAGGACTACTTCGACTAACTCGCCACTCTGGAGGCGACCATGAACGCAGCATTGAAGATATGCCAGGAGCGTTACGACGCTCAGTTGCCTCCAGAGATAAGCGAGAGTGACGAGGTGACGGACTGGCTTGAGCATTCGGCGGAGCGCCTGGTGTGCGGCGTCGACATCAAGTGGAAGCGCCGCTACGGCCAGCCGCAGGTGGTGACGTTCGATCGGTTCTGTACCTACCTGCAGGGCCACCTGAACCAGCGCCAGATCGACGGACTGGATGAGCGTGACTCGTTCGCCCGACTGTTCCTGTCTTCGATCCTCGGTAGCCAGAGCGAAGGAAAGACGCACGCGGCCGATTTGATCGGTCAGCAGCGCCCCATGGAAGCCGCCGAGCGGATCGCCATGGACCTTCTTAGGCCCTACGCAGCCGATGCCGTAGCGGCGGAGCGCGAAGAGCTGGAAGACGACGTGGATGCTGGTCTATGAGCCCGCACATCCTGATCGATGAGGCACTTGAAGCGATTGAGCATCCCAGCAGCGAGCCAGGCGCCCAAGCCGTCGTGGTGCGGATGATCACCAGCATGCTCACCGGCGACGCAATCACCGTCGAAGAATTCAACCACTACTGCCAGCGCCTGCTGAAAATCACCAGGCATCGCAAGGAGGCTGCATGACCACTCCAATAGTGAAATCGCTGGCTGATGAGCAGCTCGACGATATCGAGCGCCGCATCGCCATCTTGGGCTTCGGCCTTCCCTTCAACGAATTGATCGGCCGCAAGCGTGGAGACCTGGTGCGGGATCTACCGCAACGCTTGGCGCCGACAATGAAGGGTGGCCGGATTGCGGTGAGGGTTCGGCCGTGACCGCCCACCAGCGGCACCGGCGTCGCGCCATCCGCTGTTTATCGGCCATCGTTGGCCTGACCTTCCTCACCATCGTTTTCTTGGGACCCGCCATCGGCGGCCTGATCACTCAATAGGTAAACACCATGCAGAAGCACACCCCAGCACCGTGGACCGTCCGTGAGGTGGCGCATAGCAATGTGCCCGGCCAGCGCGCTTTCGCCATCGACTTCAACGAAGACCAAGAGCAGGTCGTCGATTGGGTCTACGAAGAAGCTGACGCCAAGCTGATCGCCCAGGCGCCAGGACTTCTGGCTGATCTGATTGTGGCCGCAGGAACGCTGCGTCACTACGAGGCGCTGCATCGCGCCAAGGGCACCATCGAAAGCACAGAGAAAGCCGAGGTGAACGCCGGGCTTGCTACACGCTTTGAGCAAACCATCGCCAAAGCCACTCAATAACCCCCTTCACAGCGCCCCTCTCCGGTGGCGCGGAGAGATAGTCATGTCCGATAAAAACATGCAGATCTGGAACCAGGTCAGCAAGACTGACACCAACCATACGAAAGCGGCGAAGGTCGGCGGGCAAAACATCACCAGCCTCAACGGCACGGCGATGATCATGAAGGCCACCGAAATCTTCGGCCCTGTTGGTATTGGGTTCGGGTGGAAAGTTACCGAAGAACGCTTCGACGAAGGCTCTGAAATGGTCAGTGGCGAAGGCGACAAGCGCATCGTGCTAGGTCGAGAACTCAACCACACCATCAAAATCAGCTTCTGGTTTGAGCTGGAGGGTAAGCGCGGCGAGATCGAGCAGTACGGGTGTACCCGCTACCTCTACAAATCCACCTACGGCACAACCACCGACGGTGAAGCGCCGAAAAAATCGCTGACCGATGCCATCAAGAAGTCCCTGTCGATGCTCGGTTTCAGCGCTGACGTGTTCCTGGGCTTGTTCGACGACGCTGGGTACGTTGAACAGCTCAAAGGTGAAGAGGCCATTGCCAGCGCTGACGACAAAGACGCCGAAATACTGCGACAGAAACAGGAGCGAGTGGACTGGCTCGCTTCGGCGGTCGAGACCATCGGAAAATCCGTCACTGTGTACGAACTCAAAACCTTGAACGTGAAATACATCCGCGAAGCTACTCGTCGCAATGAGCCCGCGTTCATCGCGCGTATCACTCGCGCATTCGAAGAGCGCAAGGCCAGCCTTGAGAAAGGCTCGGAGGCAGCAGCATGACGCAACTCTACGCACTGACTGGCAAGCTCGCCGAACTCCAGGCTATGGCCGACACCGATGACGAGGGTCTGAAAGAGGCCTTGCAGCACGCCATGGACGAGGTTCAAGGCGACTTCAACATCAAGGCCGACAACATCGTCATGTTACGCCGGAACATCGAAAGTGACGTGACGGCCATCGACAATGAGATCGAGCGCCTGGCCGAACTCAAGCGGATCAAGTCCAACAGCGTGTCGCAGATCAGCGACTACCTGCGCCGTAACATGGAAGCTGCCAACATCAAGTCGATCAAGCGTCCGCTCTTTACCATCACGCTGGCCATGGGCAGCGAGCGAGTGATTGTGGACAACGAAGACGCGGTGCCGGATGAACTGACCACTGTGAAGTCGAGCATTGCTCCGGACAAAAAGGCCATTGCCGCCAAGCTCAAGGAGATCCGCGAGCATAACGAGACGGTCCGTAAGCGCATGGCCGCTGGCGAAGATGCCGAGCATGAGCTGATCGAAGAGCCGAAATGGGCTCACCTAGAGCGCGGCGACAGTTCAATCCGCATCAAGTGAGGTAATCATGATCAGCAACCACCTCAACCTGGTTGAGCAGCAGCGTCAGCACGCCGACTCAATATCGGAGCGCACCGTACAGTTCCTGGCGGCCGGCGGAACGATCTACCTGGGCGAAAGCCCGGCGATCAACCCGCCACCGCCGAAGCGCTCCAACAAGATCGATCCCGAAACCATCCTCAAGCGCCGCAAGCCCCTGATCTCAAGGGCTGAGCGTAACGCGCTGCGCAAACTCGCGGAGGCATTATGAGCAAACGCAAGCCGCATAACCTGCAGGCGCGCATCTCCCGGTCGTGCCGCTCGCTGTTGGCAGCCAATCACGTCGCCGTCGTGAACATCGACCCCAGCGGCCGCCAGGGCATGATCAATTACAAGTCGCTGAAGAACATCGCTCCGGGGAAGATTGGCCAGGCCGTCTGCGGCATTCCCCACCGGTGGACGATCTACCTCAGCGCCCTCTGCATCGACGCCCGCGGCGACCTCTACAGCAAGTCGGTGGAGGTAGCGCCCGATGGCGTTTACCTCTCCGACCACCTAGAAGACGTGATCGAGCATTGCTACAAGAAGCTGCGCGACGAGGCCAATCAAAGCCAGGTGGTGGCGTCGGGCTGGATTGCTATCCCTGAAGCGATATCTCTGGACGAGGCACACGCCGCGCGGATCTTCGAAGCCGTGGGCGCCTGGCGCCAGGTCAAGGTCGATTCATGCACCGCATAGCGCGTATCACGATGCAGTATTTCATTTGTCCAGATTCAGTAGTTCCTGCATCCGTTCGCCTAGTATTCCTCGCAACCACGCAGCGTGAAACTCCATTTCTTCCAGAGAAGTACCCTCAGCCAATCGATACACGAACTCCTTGTCCCTCGGCCCCTGACACACGACGCTAAAATAGCCATCGCGGTCATAACTGGCGAGCACGTAAGGGCAGATACAAATAATGTCGCTAAATGGCACCTGCACTTCGGTGGGCTTACGACCGCGACGGGTGACCGTGAGGGTAAGCAGTTGCTGGTTTTCGTCGAACGTGAAGGCCAGCACTCTAGCCACAGAGAAGATCCATGCGAAGACCAGCCCCATGAGCACAACAGAACCACACAGGAGCTGGATGAGCAACGCCGTTGTGACGCTAGACCCATCGCTGCTCGGTTCACCTGACATCGTTTCGAACCCGAGAAGGAGCAGTATCGTCAGCACTAAGCCCGGCAACAACACAAGCACCACAAAGGAGAAACCCAGAATGGCCCCACCCGTGCTGCCAATGGTCAGTAAGCCCGGGCCGCGATGCCAAACAGGGGGGTGGGCGGCGAAGCGTTCAGTGCTTGACGTGACTAGAGGCGTTGCGACGCGGTGAGGTGGACTTTGACGATTCATCTAGCAGGCTCCAGGGGTGCTGCGTAGAAAGTACCATTACTGCAAGACAGTCTGACCAAGAGGCATCGGGCTTTTTCACGCCTTCCCCGGTGTCCACCAGCAGACATCAGGCAATCAGCGCGCTAACGGATAAACGCACACCGCCATAGGAGATGTAGTCATGGCCAAATCAGTGCAGGAACGATCGGCCAAAACTGCCAGGAAGCGTGTGGCGAATGCCGAAGAGGAATTGAGGCTCAGGGTTCGCCCCGGCACCCGCCAGGCGCCGGCCGATCTGATGGAGTGGTCAGGTATTACTGAGCAGGGCGAGGCGATGACGCTGATGATTCATCGTCTTCATGACCTTGGCTCGAAATCCAAAGCGCTACTCGAACCGCCGCGCCACGAATTCGAGATATCCGAAAACGTGGCGCGGGAGTTTCGCAATAAAAGCCTGCTCGCCATACAGAGAGACCCGGGCGACGAGATCATCGAGCCCGCATAACCCACCCTACTCGCTGCATCCTGCAAGGGAAGGCGGCAAGTCTATGCCCCATGAATTTCCTCTGGTGTAGGCCTTGGCGCTCCAGCTGACGCCGCGTCGGCACATGCAGATACAGTAACCGAGAGGTGATCGTTGATTTCGGATAGCATCCCTGCCCATCTCTTGTACTGAACTTTACGAACCCTCAGAACGCCCCACGAGGTATGCGAAAGTATCGCGATGGCATCAGCCGAAAATGTCTGGATCAAACCTAGCGCCCTTGCAGCCCTCTTAGCTGCGTGGCTTTTCAGATGGAGCAGTGGATACAAATCGTCAATCGAAATAGCCTTAGCCATGACCTCAAGCTCTTGAATAGCTAAGAGAACATTTGCGTGCTGTTCGACAGACTCTTCGTCATCGAAACTAAAAAAAGCGTACAGGTATCCCGCTTTCCTTTCTAAGGCAATCATCGGACTGAGCATCTTCGCAGCGGCCAATTCTGAGCGATCTTTTTCAGTCCTTCTGTTGGCCCAAGCCGTGTGCCCGGATACCCCCAGCGCTACAACAACAGCGGCCAGAGTGCCAACGGCCGAAAGCATATCCCACGGCGAATCAGCCATTTTTTCTCCTTGATCCGGCTCCATGCCGGTCACCCGTAATACCCCAACTCAAACCAAATTGCCACCACCGGCCACCGGAGGGCGGCGCCTACCTGAGGTAAACGCAATGCCCATTCGCCACAGCGTCATCCACAAGATCAACAAGAAGCCTGACGGCAACCCGGCCGTTCTGCACCTCGCCAGCGCCGAGCAGGTAGAAAGCGGAGCCCGCGACGACCTGATGAGCCAGCTCAACGAAAGCTACAATGCCACTGCCGGCAAGGGCTGGGGTTTCTTCCATGCTGAAACGGGTGCTCACCCACTGAGCGGCTGGCTCACCAGATACATGGCCGGCGGCACCAGCTTCATTGATTTCAGTACCATCGCCGTCGAGCTCCTCACCAAGCTGATGGAAGAATCGAACCTGACCACGGGCGGGCACGCCCTCTTCTGTCACTACCAGCAAGGCCTGACCGATTACCTGGTCATCGCCTTGGTACAGGAAACCGAAGCGGTGACCATGACCGAAGAGCTGCACCTGATGACGGTGAAGCGCCTGGATCTGGACCACATCCGCCTGGCTGCGCGCATCAACATTACCGAGTGGAAGAGCAACCCTCAGTCGAAGCAGTACATCTCGTACCTCAAGGGCAAGCAGGGTCGCCGGATCAACGAGTACTTCCGCGACTTCATCGGTTGCCAGGAAGGGATCGACGGCCCAGGCGAAACGCGCACACTGCTGAAGGCGTTCAGCGACTTCGTGGAAAGCGAGGATCTGGGCGAGGAATCGGCGCGGGAGAAAACGAACACTTTGGTCAGCTACTCAATGGCCCAGGCCAAACTGGGTGAACCAATCACTCTCGATGAACTGTCGGGCCTGATCGACGAGGATCGCCCGAAGAGCTTCTACAACTTCATCAAGACCAAGGACTACGGGCTTTCCGAGAGCCTGCCACCGGACAAGAAAACCCTCAACAAATTCCGGCGTTTCACCGGCCGAGCTGAAGGCATGTCGATCAGCTTCGAGTCACACTTGCTTGGCCACAAGATCGAGTTCGACGAAATCGGTGGCACGCTGACGCTGCGCGGGCTGCCCACTCAACTGACCGAGCAGCTCAAGCGCGCGGCAGTCTGACACCAACCGCAGCGCCGCACTCTCGAAGGGGGCGGCGCTTGACTGGATAAATTTACCGACTCGCTTTTTCTGAGCGAAAAACTTTCCCGTATGCGTAAAAGCCAGCAGTAATTTCGGCTATCGCCATGACGCCATAGACCGCGCCGAACATGAAGGATGAAATGATAAATCCGAGCCCAACAAGGAAAAGTAGAACTTCAGAAATAATCTCAGTTTTCTTTCTCCAAGATGGCCCTCGAGCCTCAACAAAACCACCTACAAATCCGATCAGTATTCCAACAACAATTTTCGCAAACATCATCGTTCCTTGATCCGGCTCCATGCCGGTCACCCGTAATACCCCATATCAACGAATCACGCCAGAAGGCGGCCTCCTCATATCATCGTCAGCACTCACTTTAGGACAGAGGCGAGACCTGTTAGTGAGCCAATGAGCCCGACAACGGCTGCGATCCAGTAGCCAGACGCCTCCCTGCGATGCTTAAGTTCTTCTCGAATAGAGGCCCTTACCTTCCTCAGGCCGGCGTCGGTTAAGTACTTGGGCTCGCGGGGATCACTATCGAAATCCACCTTCTGATAATTGTCCTCTTCGTTAAAGCTTGGCATTTCAACGAACAACTCTCGCGTCCGGCCCTTGTAATAATCCGTGAGAATCAGCCGATGCCACTCATAAAATTCTTCCGACTCACGATGATACTGCTGAAGGTCTCCGCAATCGTGGGCCTCCTGAGTATTAGGCGGAACAGGTTTTTTATCGAACCGCGCCTTTGCAGCGTCGTACTTCTTCAGCTCTTTTTTAAATCGAATGTAGTTCGATAAAAAATACATCCCTATCCCTCCATATCTATCTCGAATCGCAATATACCCGGCGAGGATCCCCTATGTCCGCACAACAGAAGAAACCCCAATTCATCCATGGCCAGCAGAGCATGGGCCTGCCATTCCAGAAAGAGCTGGTGGTGGACCTATTCGCCGGCGGCGGCGGTGCAAGCACCGGTATTGCCCGGGCGTACCGGGAGCCTGACGTGGCAGTGAACCACAATCCAATCGCCCTGGCAGTGCACCGCGCCAATCACCCACAGACGGCGCACTACGTTGCTGACGTGTTCGAAGTGGACCCGGTCATGGCCACCGGCGGGCAGCCCGTCGGCATTCTATGGGCTTCGCCGGACTGCCGCCACCACAGCAAGGCCAAAGGCGGAGCGCCGCGTGACCGTGGAGTGCGCGGGCTGGCCTGGGTCGTTGTTCGCTGGGCGCATGCCATCCGGCCTCGCCTGATGTTCCTGGAGAACGTCGAAGAGTTTTGCGACTGGGGCCCAATCGACGAACACGGCCAGCCGAACAAGGCCGAGCGCGGGCGTACCTTCAAGTCATTCATTGCTGCGCTCAGTACCGGCCTGCCGGCGGATCACCCGGACATGCCGGAGGTTCTGCAATCGATCGGTGATTTCGTGCCGGTGGAAAGCCTGGTCCGGGGCCTGGGATACAACGTCGAATGGCGGGAGCGGATCGCGGCAAACGCCGGCGCTCCAACCATCCGCAAGCGCCTGTACTTGGTGGCTCGCAGCGACGGTCTGCCGATTGTTTGGCCTGAGCCCGTGCGCCACAAGAAACCCACGCCGAAACAGCTGCCGTGGCGCACGGCCGCCGAGTGCATTGACTGGAGCAACCTGGGCAAGACGATCTTCCGGGACAGGCCAATGGCGCTGAACACCCGCCGCCGTGTGGCCAAGGGTATGTGGCGCCACGTCATCACCAGCGAGAAGCCATTCATTGTGCCGATGCGCGGGACGTCGGACGCACACACCAGCACACACGGCGTGGACGAGTCGGTTTCGACCATCAGCGCCGGCGGCACCCATCACGCACTCGTGCAGCCCGTGGCGGCGCCGTTCCTCACCGAATGCGCCAATGGGTCATCGCAGCGTAACTTCGACGTGCAGGAAGCGCTGCACACTCAGGTCGCCCAGGTGAAGGGTGGTCATTTCGCGATGGCGGCGTGTCACCTGACGCACCTCACGCACCACGGAGAGCGCAGCGGCTACTCACCGGACGAGTCGGCGCGCACGGTCACCGGAGCCAATCGCGGCGAGCAAGCGCTGGTTGCCGCGTCGATGGTGACGTTGCGTAAGGGCTCGGTAGGGGCTGACGTTGCTGGACCACTGGCCGTGGTCGCCACCAGCACTGGCCACCACGCGGTGACGGCTGCGTTCTTCAAGCAGGCGTATGGCGGATTTTACAAAGGTGACGGCCGATCGGGATACAAACCGACATCCACCATCTGCCAGTCAGGGGCCAACCAGCGCCTGACCACTGCATACCTGGTGAAGTACTACGGGTGTGACAAAGGCGGTGTTTCGCTGACAGAGCCGATGCACACGCTGCCGACAAAAGACCGCGTTGCCCTGGTCGAAGTGGTGCAGGTGCCGGATACGTTGACGCCAGAGCAAATGGAAGGCGCCCGCCGCTGCGCCGCCTTCATGCATGAGCATCTGCCTGAGCATTTCAAGGAGCCCGCCGAGATCATCATGCTCGGCGGTTATGTGCTGGTCGACATCACCTTGCGAATGCTACAACCGCCAGAGCTGAAAGCAGCACAGGGCTTCGACAAGGACTACATCATTGACCGCGGCCTGTTCGTTGATCCTGCCACCGATGCCGAGCAGTGGTTGCCGATCAACAAGACGAATCAGGTCAGGCTGATCGGGAACAGTGTATGTCCCGACGAGGCCGCAGCCTTGGTCAGCGCAAACGCAGCAGACATCATTGAACTGTACCGACGACTGGCTGCATGAAGCATTTATAGCCTCCGAACCAATTATTTTATAAATCCGTGTTTGTTAACGATGTAAGAATTAGACCTACCCTCTTCGTAGTGAACCAGGCTAAATGTTTGGGTGTTTGCCAGCCCACTTCTCGTCCTATATTCGACAACAACATTCAAGTCTTCCCATTCCGGAAGATTTCTAAATCGGACAAAACTTTTAGACCCATTAATTAATGGATCAATATCACTACGCCTAATTCCGCCACTTTGCGAATAAAGCTTAATGCATACTGACTCACAGTACTCACCTGAATTAACAACATCAAAATCAATACAAAACTCCTCCCCAATCAAACCAGCATAACCTACATCCAAGTGCAACAAGGGCTCAAGAGACCGCTCGTAATTTCTCAAACTTTCCCGTTGAGCTAAAACAAGCTCACCTTGTTGAGTTACTGAATTACTAAGTTCTTTTGCCTGAAGTCTCAGAGCATCAGTTCCTTGGCGAAGCTCAATTCCTTGTTGAAAAAAACCTAGTACAAGCCAGAGTATCGTGACCGGCCCAAACGCACCCGCTAAAAAATCACCAACCTCGTTCAAATTCATGGTTTGGAGCTCCTGGATTCGATCTCCCATAAGCCACCAAGCAAACCATGCGTACATCAAAGTAAGAGCAATCCCAATAACTGCTAACACCCGGCCCATAACCAACTCCTTCCGTTGAATAACGCCTAAGCTTACTTGGAACACCGGACGCCTGAAATTCTGCTCTGATTGACCGCATCAACGCAATGCTCCGCAGATAACCTCCCTCCCACTTCACAGTCAGCCGCTATAGCGGCAAGGACGAAGTCATGCCTGAAGAAATTGCAATCAGCCTCAATCGCGCGGCGCGGGATGTAGTCGTCGAGCGCCAACGCCAGGTTTCAGCCGAAGGCTATTCGCTGTATCGCGATGACCTCTACGTAAAGGGCGAGCTCGCAGAAGCCGGCGCGACCTACGCAAACCTTGCCGGAAGGCCAACCACTCGGAGTACGGCATGGCCATGGGGATGGGATACGTTCAAGCCAAGCTCGGATCGTCGTCGCGACATGGTCAAGGCGGCGGCTCTACTGCTGGCAGAGATTGAGCGCCTGGATCGTGTCGGCCTGATAAAACACTGGCCGGTGAGGAGGGACGAACACGGAATGTTCCAGCACCCCGACATGCCGGACTTCGAAGAGGGTGATAACGACAAGTGCAAGGCTTGGATCGCCGAGCAGGGCCTGACAGTTCAAATGGTCAGCCTTGAATATGCAGACGAAGCGATCGCCGACCGCTACTTCGAGTCTCACGACCCTGATTGCAGCTACTGGGAGCCAGATCGCCCAGAAGGTGAGGGCTGGTTTTGCCTGGCCATCCACGACACCGACGACGGTCCAGTCTGCTGGTGGGCACGCCGCGAGGTGACGCCATGATCGCCACCCTCTGGTTCGCCTACGTCTTCATCTACAAGGGGCCGAGGCCATGAATGCCAACGGCAAATAGTCGGGAAACCGTCAGTTCGACACGTTGAACATACGGGCTCATCACAATAGGAGTACATCATGAAAAACTTTGCAGAAGCAGTCATCGCCATTGCCCCTGTGGCCAGCCGCAAGTCTAGAAATCGCTTCCTCCGCGACTACGACAGATGGACTAACCGCCTGCTTATGCGGCGCCTCATCAACCTTCACGAGCGTCAGGATCTGCGTAAGCAAATCGCAGAGGCCTATTTAGCCTCCTTGATGTAACAACCCCTCCTACATCCTGCCGCCTAGCGGCAGGCCCACCTTCTGCCGCCCCGCGCGGCAAGGAAACACCATGTACTCAATAAAACTCACCCTGACCATGCTGGGCGTATTGCTGTACGTCTCAGTCACCGCCTGCTGGTTCTTCTGGCTTGCCCCGTGCCTGCTCATGGACGGCGAAACGGCCGACATCCTCTACACGTTCACCGGCACTTGCGCCTGGGCGTTGATCACCTTCGGCCTGGTCATTCACATCATCAAGACAGCGCGGCCCACTGCGGCCGACGGGAGGTAAACATGGAAGCAGAGATCCTGTCGGATGACGAGCTCGCCGACCTGACTGGTTACAAGCACCGTTCGCACCAGCGCAAATGGTTGAAAGACCGGAACTGGGTATTCATCGAGAGCCGTGGCGGCCGCCCTCTGGTGGGCCGGATGTTCGCGCGAATGAAGCTGGGCATGGTGAACGCCACAATCGCAGACCCAAACCCGCCGCCGGCGCGCCCGGCTTGGACGCCTGACTTCTCCAGAGTGAACTGATATGCGCCCCCGTAATACTGAATACCGCCACCTCCCGCCGCGCATGTACCAGCGCACCAGGAAGCGTAAGAACGGCACTACCTGGACCGCGTTCTACTACAGGGATGCCACCGGCAAAGACATCCCCCTTGGTAAGGACCTGGACAAGGCTCGACTCAAATGGGCAGAACTGGAGGCTAAAGATAAGCCTGGCGACCTAACGATCATGAAGGGAATTTTTGACCGCTATGTTCGGGACGTCATTCCGAAAAAGGGCGCTCGGACACAGACCGATAACCTGGCAGAGCTCAAACAACTCAGGCCGACGTTCGATAGCGCGCCCATCGACTCGATCACGCCAGCTAACATCGCCGGCTATCGCGATGCCCGAACGGCCAAGGTTCGAGCCAACAGGGAGATCGCCCTTCTGTCACATGTGTTCAATATGGCTCGCGAGTGGGGGCTCACCGAGCGGGAGAACCCTTGCCAGGGCGTAAGGAAAAATAAAGAAGTCCCACGCGACTACTACGCCAACGCGGTGGTTTGGGATGCGGTTTACGGGATGGCAGAGCCTGAACTGAAGGAAGCTATGGATCTTGGCTACTTAACCGGCCAGCGGCCAGCTGACGTGATCATCATGCGCAGCGATGACACTGAGGGTGATTACTTTCTGGTCACGCAAGGGAAAACCGGGCAGAAGCTGAGGATCCTGATGCGCACAGAATCGGGGGAGAACAGTCTTGGGAAATTGGTCAGGGAGATAACTGAAAGAAATGTCGGACATCCATCCAAGTACCTGCTGATCAACAGACATGGAAAGCGGATGACGAAAGGGATGTTGCGCTTGCGCTGGGACAAGGCAAGGGAGAAGGCTCGACTGAAGGCAATCGACCAGGGCGACCCACTGCTTGCAGCCAAGATCGCCGGATTTCAGTTTCGGGATATTCGGCCTAAAGCGGCGTCGGAAATCCTCGATATCGGAGACGCAAGCCTGCTGCTGGGGCACAGCAAGCAGGAAATCACGAAGAGGGTTTACAGGAGGGTCGGCGCGACCGCGAAGCCGTCAAAGTAGGAAAGTTATGGAACACTCCCACAATAGTAATGGAACGCCTGCGGAAACCGTCGACGAAATCCCCGTACCCCGGAAACGCAAAAGCCCCGCTTTCGCGGGGCTCTCGTGTGAATCTTGGCGGGAAACCAGGGATTCGAACCCTGGGAACGCTATTAACGTTCGCCGGTTTTCAAGACCGGTGCATTCAACCACTCTGCCAATTTCCCTTGTGCAACACAGGATTAGCGTAGCCCATCGTGTGTCAGCGGGCGCCATAATACCCGAATGAAACACACTGTCAAACTCTCGCCATAGCTTGTTACAGAGCGTCTGTTATGATCCTTGCGACTGAATGTTTCAAAACTGAAGGAGTGTCGCCATGCGCGAACAGAATTACGCAGTGAATGGAAACGCGCAGGCAGAGCAGCTAGAGGTTAGCCGCGTCCTGCGCAATACATACGGCTTACTCGCTCTCACCCTCGCTTTCAGCGGCGTGATGGCCTTCGTAGCCCAGCAGATGCGCGTCGGCTACCCGAATATCTTTGTGGTGCTGATCGGCTTCTACGGTCTTTTCTTCCTGACCAACAAACTGCGCGACTCGGCCTGGGGCCTGGTGTCGGCGTTTGCCTTGACCGGTTTCATGGGCTTTATCCTCGGCCCGATCCTTAACCGTTACCTGGGCATGGCCGGCGGCGCGGAAGTGGTCAGCTCGGCATTTGCCATGACCGCCCTGGTGTTTGGCGGCCTGTCGGCCTACGTGCTGATCTCCCGCAAGGACATGAGCTTCCTGGGCGGTTTCATCACCGCTGGTTTCTTCGTGTTGCTGGCTGCCGTGCTGGCAGGCATGTTCTTCCAGATCAGCGGCCTGCAACTGGCGATCAGCGCCGGTTTCGTGCTGTTCTCGTCGGCCTGCATCCTGTTCCAAACCAGCGCGATCATCCAGGGTGGCGAACGTAACTACATCATGGCGACCATCAGCCTGTATGTATCGATCTACAACCTGTTTATCAGCCTGTTGCAGATCTTCGGCATCATGGGCCGCGACGACTGATCGCAGCCGCATGCAAAAAGCCCGCTTCGGCGGGCTTTTTGTTGCCTGCGGCTTTATCATTGCCCCAGGTTTTGCCTTCAGAGTGTTCCATGAAGTTCGCGATTGCGCTTTTTTCCGCCGCCCATGCGCCCTCCTCGCGCCGTGCCTTGTTGTTCACCCAGGCCGCGCTGGCCGGCGGGCATGAAATTGTGCGGCTGTTTTTTTATCAGGACGGCGTGTACAGCGCGTCCACCAACATTGTTGCGCCGCAGGATGAGCAGGACATTGCCCGCCAGTGGCGCGAGCTGGTCAGTGAGCATCAGCTCGATGGCGTGGTGTGCATTGCCGCGGCCTTGCGCCGTGGGGTGCTGAATGCCGAAGAGGCCAGCCGCTATCAGCGCGGCGCGGTTAACCTGGAAGCGCCGTGGGTGCTGTCCGGGCTTGGGCAGTTGCATGACGCCGCCCAGGCCGCCGACCGTTTGATCTGCTTCGGAGGGCCGTGACATGTCCAAATCCTTGCTGGTGATCAGTCGACAGGCGCCGTGGTCCGGCCCCAGTGCTCGTGAAGCGCTGGATATCGTGTTGGCTGGCGGCGCATTTGATTTACCAATTGGCCTGTTGTTTCTGGATGACGGCGTGTTTCAACTCGCCGCGAGCCAGGACGCCAAGGCTGTGCAACAAAAAGACCTCAGCGCCAACCTTCAAGCCCTGGAGTTGTTTGGCGTTGAAGATGTGTTTGCCTGCAGCCACAGCCTCACCGTGCGCGGCCTGACCGCCTCCGGCAACGCGCAACCGCTGAACAGCGCGCAGATCTCACAGATGATTGACCGTTACGACCAGGTGATTACCCTCTGATGTCGACTTTGCATGTGGTGTCCCACTCCCCGTTTACCGATAGTCGGCTGGACAGCTGCCTGCGCATCTGTGGCGCCCGGGACGCGATCCTGCTGTGCGGCGACGGCGCCTACGCCGTGCAAGCCGCCAGCGCAGCCTGCCAGGCCCTGCAAGCCAAGGGCTTGAAGGTGTTTGTGCTGGCCGAAGACAGCCAGGCGCGCAATATTGCAGTGCCTGGCTGGGCCGCCAGTGTCGATTACCCGGCATTTGTGCAGCTGTCGATCGACTATGACAAGGTCAATACCTGGCTATGAACACCCTGACCGTAGGCGAACGCACCCTCGAACTGGACAAGGACGGCTACCTCATCGACCTGAGCGACTGGTCCAGCGACGTAGCCAACGCCCTCGCCAGCGCAGAAGGCCTGGCCCTGACCCCGGAACACTGGGAAATTCTCGAACTGCTGCGGTGCTTCTACAGCGAATTCCAGCTGTCGCCCGCCACGCGCCCGCTGATCAAGTACACCGCCTTGAAGCTGGGCCCGGAAAAGGGCAACAGCCTGCACCTCAACCGACTGTTCAAAGGCACTCCCGCCAAACTCGCCGCCAAGCTGGCGGGCCTGCCCAGGCCGACGAATTGCTTATGACTGATTTTGCCCCCTTGATCACTGAAACTCCCGCCGAACACCCGTTTGCGCCGTTCGTGCGCATCCTTGGCAAAGGCAAGCGCGGCGCCCGCAACCTCACCCGTGAGGAAGCCCGGGAAGCCATGGGCATGCTGCTGGACGAGAAGGTCGAAGACACCCAGCTTGGCGCTTTCCTGATGCTCTTGCGGCACAAGGAAGAAAGCCCGGAAGAACTCGCGGGTTTTACCGAAGCCGTACGCGAGCGCTTGAATGCACCGTCACTCAAAGTGGACATCGACTGGCCTACCTACGCCGGTAAAAAACGCCACCTGCCGTGGTACCTGCTGGCCGCCAAGTGCCTGGCACAGAACGGCGTGCGCATCTTGATGCACGGCGGCGGCGCGCACACGGCGGGCCGGCTCTATACCGAGCAACTGCTGGAAGGCCTGCATATTCCGTTGTGCCGCAACTGGCAACAGGTCGAGGCCGCGCTTGAACAGGGAAACCTGGCGTTTATCCCGCTGGGTGACTGGGCGCCGCAACTGCAGCGCATGATCGACCTGCGCAACACGTTGGGCCTGCGTTCGCCGATCCACTCCCTGGCGCGCATCCTCAACCCGCTGAGTGCCCGTTGCGGCTTGCAAAGCATCTTCCACCCGGGCTACCAGGGCGTGCATCGTGATGCCAGCGGCCTGCTTGGCGACAACGCCATCGTGGTCAAGGGCGACGGCGGCGAGATCGAGATCAACCCCGACACCATCAGCCATCTGTATGGCACCACCGGCGGCGAAAGCTGGGATGAAGAATGGCCTGCCCTTTCCGCCCAGCGCCACGTCAAGCCCGCCGCGCTTGAGCCCGAACATCTGAAGGCGCTGTGGCGCGGCGACGTGCAGGACAGCTACCCGCAACTGGCGCTGATCGCCACCATGGCCCTGGCCTTGCGCGGCCTCGGCAACCCGCGTGAGCAGGCGTTTGAATTGGCCCAGCAATACTGGGACGCCCGGGACAAATCGATTTAGTCGATCATTAACCCCCAGCCTTTGCGCTTTTTGTTCGAACTCAGACCTTTAGACTGCACTCCAACGCTTATTAGCCAAGGAGTCAGTCATGGGTTTGCTGATCGAAGGACGCTGGCATGACCAGTGGTACGAAAGTAGCGCAGACGGCGCCTTCCAACGGGAACAGGCGCAACGCCGCAACTGGGTAACCGCCGATGGCGAGCCCGGCCCAACCGGAGAAGGCGGTTTCAAGGCCGAAGCCGGCCGCTATCACCTGTACGTCTCCCTCGCCTGTCCCTGGGCACACCGCACATTGATCCTGCGCAAGCTCAAAGGCCTGGAAAGTCTGATCGATGTGTCTGTTGTCAGCTGGTTGATGCTGGAAAACGGCTGGACGTTCGACAAGGCCCATGGCTCCAGCGGCGACAAACTCGACGATTTCACCTACATGCACCAGCGCTATACCGCCGATACCGCCAGCTACACCGGCCGCGTCACGGTGCCGGTGCTGTGGGACAAGAAGCTCAAGCGGATTGTCAGCAATGAGTCGGCAGAGATTATCCGCATGTTCAACAGCGCGTTTAATGAACTGACCGGCAATCAGCTGGATTTCTATCCCGAAGCACTGCGCTCGAGCATCGACGCATTGAACGACCGGATCTATCCCGCCGTGAACAACGGCGTGTACCGCGCAGGCTTTGCGACCTCGCAAAAGGCTTATGAAGCGGCTTTTGACGACGTGTTTGCCGAACTGGATCACCTTGAGCAGCACTTGGGTGAGCATCGCTATTTAGCGGGGGAATACCTGACGGAAGCCGATGTAAGGCTTTTCACCACGGCGATCCGCTTTGATGCTGTGTACTACAGCCACTTCAAATGCAACCTGCGGCGGATTGCGGATTATCCGAATTTGTCGAATTGGCTGAGGGAGCTGTACCAGTGGCCGGGGATTGCCGAGACGGTGGATTTTGCCCACATCAAGGGACACTACTACGCCAGTCACCGTACGATTAACCCGACGGGGATCGTGCCGAAGGGGCCTTTGCAGACGTTTGAGGCGGAGCATGACCGCGCGAGACTGAGCGGAAAAGGCATCTTGAGCTGACAAACCCTGTGGCGAGGGAGCTTGCTCCCGCTGGGCTGCGCAGCGGCCCCAAAATCCTGGGAGCGCTTCGCACTCCAGCGGGAGCAAGCTCCCTCGCCACAGCAAGCTCCCTCGCCACAGGAACAGTCTTGCCACAGGAGAGGTGTCAGACTTCGGACTGAGCGCCTTCAAACCACTTCAGCTTCTCACGCAACTGCACCACTTCTCCCACAATCACCAGTGTCGGTGCATGAACTTCATGCTCCGCCACCATGCGCGGCAGGTCAGCCAACGTGCCGGTAAACACCCGCTGGTTGGACGTAGTGCCTTGCTGGATCAACGCCGCCGGCGTATCCGCCGAACGACCATGCTTGATCAGCTGTTCACAGATGATCGGTAACCCGATCAACCCCATGTAGAACACCAGGGTTTGCGAAGGCCCCACCAGGTCACTCCACGGCAGGTCCGACGTCCCGTCCTTCAAGTGCCCGGTAATGAAGCGAACCGATTGCGCATAGTCGCGGTGGGTCAGCGGAATACCGGCATACGCCGCGCAACCACTGGCCGCCGTAATACCCGGCACCACCTGGAACGGGATGCCATGGGCCGCCAGCTCTTCGATCTCTTCACCACCACGCCCAAAGATGAACGGATCGCCACCCTTGAGCCGCAATACACGCTTGCCTTGCTTGGCCAGGTCCACCAGTTGTTGGTTGATCTGGTCTTGCGGCACGGCATGGTCGGCGCGACGCTTGCCAACATACACACGCTCGGCATCACGACGGCACAGCTCAAGAATCGCCGGTGCCACCAGGCGGTCGTAGAGCACCACATCCGCCTGTTGCATCAAGCGTAAAGCGCGGAAGGTCAGCAGGTCGGGATCACCCGGGCCTGCACCCACCAAATAGACCTCGCCCGGTGCATGCGGCGGCGCGCCGTTGATTTTCTCGACCAGCAAACGCTCGGCTTCATCGCCCTGCCCGGCCAATTGCCGATCAGCAATCGGGCCTTGAAACACTTCTTCCCAGAATGCACGGCGCTGCTGCACCTGCGGGAACAAGCCTTTGACCTGGCTACGAAAGCGCGCTGCCAACCCGGCCAGTTGGCCGTAGGTCGACGGAATCCAGGTTTCCAGCTTGGCGCGGATCAAGCGTGCCAGCACCGGCGCATCGCCGCCGCTGGACACTGCGATGACCAACGGCGAACGGTCGACAATCGCCGGGAAGATCACGCTGCACAAGGCCGGCGCATCCACCACATTGACCGGCACGCAACGGCGCCGCGCATCACTGGACACTTGGGCGTTCAGTGGCTCGTCGTCGGTTGCGGCGATGATCAGGGTGCAACCGTCGAGGTCGGCCTCCTGATAACCGCGCAAAATCAGTTCACCGCCACTGCCCTGTACCAGTTCACGCAACTGGTCTTCAACCTGGGGAGCAACCACCCGCAACAACGCGCCGGCGTCGGCCAGCAGCCGGGATTTGCGCAAGGCAATCTCCCCGCCACCGACGACCAACACACGACTGCCGCGCAGGTTATGAAACAGCGGCAGAAATTCCATTTAGCCGATGACCTCAACGCCCGCCATGTACGGCTTGAGCACGTCAGGTACGCGGATCGAGCCGTCAGCCTGCTGGTAGTTTTCCAGCACGGCCACCAGGGTGCGACCTACCGCCAGGCCCGAACCGTTGAGGGTGTGGACCAGCTCAGGCTTACCGGTTTCCGGGTTACGGAAACGCGCCTGCATGCGGCGGGCCTGGAAATCACCGCAGTTGGAGCACGACGAAATTTCGCGGTATTTGTCCTGGCTCGGCACCCACACTTCCAGGTCGTAGGTCTTCACGGCGCTGAACCCCATGTCGCCGGTGCACAGCGCCAGGACGCGGTACGGCAGCTCCAGCAATTGCAGGACGCGTTCGGCGTTGGCGGTCAGGCCTTCGAGCGCTTCCATCGACGTCGACGGCTCGACAACCTGCACCATCTCGACCTTGTCGAACTGGTGCTGGCGGATCATGCCGCGGGTATCGCGACCCGATGCACCAGCTTCACTGCGAAAGCACGGCGAGTGGGCGACAAACTTGATCGGCAGTTGCTTGGCATCGAGGATTTCCCCGGCCACGATGTTGGTCAGTGACACTTCGGCGGTCGGGATCAGGTACAGATCGGCTTCGCCATCGCGGCTGATCTTGAACAGGTCTTCCTCGAACTTCGGCAACTGGCTGGTGCCCATCAACGCCGGCGCCTGAACCAGGTACGGGGTGTAGGCCTCTTCGTAACCGTGCTCGCCGGTGTGCAGGTTGATCATGAACTGCGCCAGGGCGCGGTGCATGCGTGCGATCGGGCCACGCAGCAAGGCAAAGCGCGCGCCGGACATCTTGGCGGCCGTTTCAAAATCCAGGCCGCCGGTCAATTCGCCCAGGGCAACGTGGTCCTTGATCTCGAAATCAAAGGCTTTTGGCGTGCCCCAACGACGGACTTCGACGTTGCCGTCTTCGTCTTCGCCGATCGGTACAGATTCGTGCGGCAGGTTCGGGATACCCAGCAGGATCGAATCCAGTTCGGTCTGGATCGCGTCCAGCTCGACTTTGCCGGAAGCCAGCTCACCCGCCATACGCTCGACGTCCGCCATCAACGGCGCGATGTCTTCGCCGCGCTGCTTGGCCTGACCGATGGATTTGGAACGCGCATTACGTTCAGCCTGCAGTGCTTCGGTGCGGGTCTGGACGGTCTTGCGCTGTTCTTCCAGCGCTTCGATGCGCGCAACATCCAGGCTGAAGCCTCGGGATGCCAGGCGGTCCGCTACGTCCTGAAGGTTGCTACGTAACAGTTTGGAATCGAGCATGTCGGTCTCTCGTTTATCAAAGTTTGGTCAAGGACAGGCCAGCCCAGGTGGCGAGCAGCCCGCCGAACACGCTGATGGCCAGGTACCCGAAGGCGACCGGTGCCTGCCCGCTTTCGAGCAGGCGTAGCGTGTCCAGTGAAAAGGATGAAAAGGTTGTCAGACCGCCTACAAAGCCGACAATCAAGCCGGCACGAATCTCAATCGGTACTTCCGGGCGAATCAGAAACCAGCCGTACAACAAGCCGATAATCAAACACCCCACCAGATTGACTGCCAGGGTCGCCGCATAAAAATGCTTCGGCCAGTTGGCGCTGACCCAGGTGCTGGTGGCGAAACGCAATAATGTACCAGCGATGCCGGCCACGGACACGGCAAGAATCGTTCTAAGCACTACTTTCTCCGCTGTTTCGGGCTGAGCCGATCAAGTTGGGCGAGGTGATTCAGCTTTTCGCCGATCTTCAGCTCCAGGCCGCGGGGCACCGGCTGGTAGAACGGCTGCGGCTCAAGGTCATCCGGGAAGTAATCTTCGCCAGCGGCATAGGCGTCTGGCTCATCGTGGGCGTAGCGGTATTCATCGCCATAGCCGAGCTGCTTCATCAGCTTGGTAGGCGCATTGCGCAGGTGCAGCGGCACTTCCAGCGAACCATGCTCGGCGGCGGCACGCAGGGCGGACTTAAAGCCCATGTACACCGCGTTGCTCTTCGGCGCGCAGGCCAGGTACGTGATGGCCTGGGCCACCGCCAACTCGCCTTCCGGGCTGCCCAGGCGTTCCTGCACGTCCCAGGCGGCCAGGCACAGGCTCAATGCGCGCGGGTCGGCGTTGCCGATGTCTTCGCTGGCCATACGCACCACGCGCCGGGCCAGGTACAGCGGGTCGCAACCACCGTCGATCATGCGTGCAAACCAGTACAGCGCGCCGTCGGGGTTGGAGCCGCGCACCGACTTGTGCAGCGCGGAAATCTGGTCATAGAACGCCTCGCCGCCCTTGTCGAAACGCCGGCGGGTGTCGCCCAGCAGGCTTTGCAGCAAATCGACACCGATCTCGCTGCCGTCTTCTGCCAGGTCAGAAGCGTTCTCCAGCAGGTTGAGGAAACGTCGACCATCACCGTCGGCAGCGGTTAGAAGAATCTTGAAACCTTCCTCGCTGACGCTCAACTGGCGCTTACCCAAACCCTTGTCTTCGCTCAACGCGCGCTGCAACAGCTTTTGCATCGCCGCTTCATCAAGGCTTTTGAGCACATAGACACGCGCCCGGGACAGCAAGGCGTTGTTCAGTTCAAAGGACGGGTTTTCGGTGGTAGCGCCAATAAAGATCAGCGTGCCGTCTTCGACATACGGCAAAAACGCATCCTGCTGCGACTTGTTGAAGCGATGCACTTCGTCGACAAACAAGATGGTGCGCTTGCCGTATTGCCCAGCCTGCTGCTTGGCGATTTCTACCGCCTGGCGGATCTCCTTGACCCCGGCCAGCACCGCAGAAACCGTTTCGAAGTGTGCATCCGAGACTTTCGCCAGCAGCCGCGCCAGGGTAGTTTTACCCACCCCCGGCGGCCCCCAGAAAATCATCGAGTGCAGCGCACCCTGCTCCAGGGCTTCGCGCAAAGGCTTGCCGCGAGCGAGCAGGTGTTCCTGCCCGACGTACTCGTCCAGGTTGGTCGAGCGCAGGCGCGCCGCCAGAGGCTGAGCAATCGGGTCACTTCGAAACAGGTCCATGGGCAGCGTTTGAAACCTCTGGGCAGTTTATTCCTGGATCACGTCGGCACCCTTGGGGATGTCGAACTTGAACTTGGACGCCGGCACCGGCTGGTTGGCCTTGACCCCGGAGAACAGGATGTCGGTACGCTGGCCGACACTGTCGATCAGGCGCATGTTGTTGATCACACCGTTGCCAAACGATAGGTTCAGGCTGTCAAACAGCGTGTCCTTGGACTTCGGCTTGAGCGTGAACTCGATCACATTGCTGGTCTGCTTGGAGGTGATTTCGAAGCTGTCGTTGATTTTTGACACGTCGCCCGACAGCAGCAATGCCGGCGTCTGGTTCAGGCGCGGATCCAGCTTCTTGATCGTGGCCTGCTCCAGGTCCGGGTCCCACAGGGTGACTTTCTGGCCGTCGGATACGATGGTCTGCTCGGCCTTCCCTTCCGTGTGCCAATAGAACAGCCCCGGGCGCTGTACGGCCATTTCACCTTCGGTCTGCTGCAACTGGGTGCCGCCGGCATCCAGGGTCAACTGGGAGAAGCGCGCGGTCAGGGTCTTGGATTTGTCCAGCAGGTTGGTCAGGCTCGCAACGGAAGCCGGGTCAGCGTGAGCCGAAACAGCAGTCAGGGCCAGTGCCGGCAACAACAGCATGCGGATAAGACGCATGGGAGTCCTCTTAGATTCGTTTGCAAGGCGTGCCGCGTGTTGCCACGCGGCACGTAATCAGTCACGCATCTGCGCAGGCGCTATGACTTCGCGCGAGCCGTTGGTGTTCATCGAGGTGACCACGCCGGCCATTTCCATGGCTTCGATCATGCGCGCGGCACGGTTGTAGCCAATCTTCAGCTTGCGCTGTACAGCGGAGATCGAGGCGCGGCGGCTCTCAAGCACGAACTGCACCGCTTCGTCGTAGAGCGCATCGGTCTCGGCATCATCGTCGCCACCGCCGCTGCCACCGTCGAAGCCGCTGCCGGCCTCTTCGACGCCTGCAAGGATGTCGTCGTTGTATTCCGGGGCGCCGCGCAGTTTCCAGGCTTCCACCACACGGTGCACTTCATCGTCGGAGACGAAGGCGCCGTGAACACGGATCGGCAGGCTGGTACCCGGCGGCATGTAGAGCATGTCACCATGGCCCAGCAGTTGCTCGGCACCGCCCTGGTCGATGATGGTACGGGAGTCGATCTTGCTCGACACCTGGAACGCCATACGGGTGGGGATGTTGGCCTTGATCAGGCCGGTGATCACGTCCACCGATGGGCGCTGGGTAGCCAGGATCAAGTGGATACCGGCGGCCCGTGCCTTCTGGGCGATACGGGCGATCAGCTCTTCGACCTTCTTGCCGACGATCATCATCATGTCGGCAAACTCGTCGACCACCACCACGATGGTCGGCAGCTTGGTCAACAGCGGCGCTTCGTCGTGAATGCTTTCGCGCTTGTACAGCGGGTCGGTCAGCGGTGTGCCGGCGTCCTGGGCTTCCTTGACCTTGGCGTTAAAGCCCGACAGGTTACGTACGCCCATCTTCGCCATCAATTTGTAGCGCCGTTCCATCTCGGCCACGCTCCAGCGCAGCGCGTTGGCGGCGTCCTTCATGTCGGTCACCACCGGGCACAGCAGGTGCGGGATGCCTTCGTAGATCGACAGCTCAAGCATTTTCGGGTCGATCATGATCAGCTTGGCGTCTTCCGGCCCCGACTTGAACAGGATCGACAGGATCATTGCGTTCACGCCCACCGACTTACCGGAACCGGTGGTACCGGCAACCAGCAAGTGCGGCATTTTCGCCAGGTCTGTGATGACCGGCTTGCCGCCGATGTCGTGGCCCAGGGCCAAGGTGACCGGCGATTTGAAGTTGTCGTATTCCGGGGTCGACAGCACTTCGGAGAAGCGCACGATCTGCCGGTCTTCGTTGGGAATCTCGATACCGACGGTGGTCTTGCCCGGAATCACTTCCACCACCCGCACACTGGTCACTGCCAGTGAACGCGCCAAGTCCTTGGCCAGGTTGGAGATGCGGCTGACCTTGACGCCCGCAGCCGGCTGGATTTCGTAGCGGGTAATCACCGGGCCTGGGTGAATCGAGTCCACCGAAACTTCGACGCCAAATTCCTTGAGCTTGATTTCCAGCAGGTGGCCGACGGCCGCCAGGGACTCCGGGGAATAATTGAGCTGTTTCTTTTCCGCAGGATCAAGAATCGAGATCGGCGGCAAGGTGCCTTCCACGGCGCTGTCGACAAACAGTGGCGCCTGCTTCTCTTTCTGCACGCGGTGGCTCGGCTCGGGTGCCTTGGGCGGCGCAGGCGCGATCACCGGCGGTACCTGCTTCTCGCGGTCCGACATGTGTTTGGTCAGGGCCTGTTCGCGTTCGATCAGGCGCTCCTTGACCTTGGCTTGCTCGCGCCGGTCCGGCGTGCTCGGGGCCACCACTTCGTTGACGCGGGTGTCGACCTCGCGCAGTTGCGCAACCATGCGTTTGCGATCCACCCGGGCAGACCACCAGCGATTGGCGGCGCCCTGGAACAGTTCGAGCAGGTCGAGGGTGATCTTGCCGGTTACGTCCATCACCTTGAACCACGACAGGTCGGTGAACACGGTGAGGCCGAACAGGAACAGCGCGATGAACATCAAGGTACTGCCCTGGATGTTCAGGGTTCTGCGGGCCAGGTCGCCGAGGCTTTCGCCCAACGCGCCGCCGGCACCGGCCGGCAAACCGGTGGGTGCGTGGAAGTGGATATGCGCCAGCGCCGCGCCGGACAGCACCAGGAACACCAGGCCGATCAGGCGCCAGGAAAACAGCCAGCCGCTCCACTGCCACGGCTCATGGCGCTGGCGGAATATCTGCCAGGTCTTGATGGCCAGCAGCAACGGGAAGATATACGCGAAGTAACCCAGCACCATGAACAGGATATCGGCGCTGTAGGAGCCGGCCGGGCCACCGAAGTTCTGCACGTCTTCGATTTTGCTGTTATGGCTCCAGCCCGGATCGTCCTTGCCATAGGTCAGCAAGGCCATCATCAGGAACAGGCACAGGGCGCCAATGGCGATCAGTGCACCTTCCTTGAGTCGGTAGTGCAGGTGCTGGCGCCAGGCGGGCACGACTGCGGCTTTAGGTGTTGCGGCGGATTTCTTCAAAACGGGTCTTTTCCTGCGCCTTTAGCGCGTCCATCTATTGAATGACTGCAAAATACTGCCCAATCCGGGCAGGTAAAAAATGAACGAGTGCCGGTGAAGCTACTTTTAACACTCTGCAACTGATTCATGAAACGGCGATAACGCCCCAATGGCCGCATTGTACGGGTTTGTGTGCGCTATGCCACGCACTTGGCCCCACGTTACACAGCATAGCCAATGTTCAGTTTCATAACGTTCAATTTGAGCATGCATTGTCTTTACTGACAAAGGCTTATGAGCTGTTTTTGCCAATCCAGGCAAGCTTGCCGACCGACGTACGCGATTACGACCACGGCCCCGGCATAGAGTTGCAGAAACACCCGTTCATGCTTATCTGTACCGATCCCATGTTCGGGGTAGCCCCAGAGCGTTTCGTCGACAATAATCACAGCTCTCGCAACGGGCACCATCGCCGTTACCGCCCTCCCCTTCCGTAAGCCTGGATGCCATGCTGACCTGGTTACAACGCAATACCCTGACGTTTCCACCGCTGGCCAAGGCCATGCGCGAACCCAATGGCCTGCTCGCCGCCGGTGGCGACCTTTCGGCCGACCGCTTGATCCACGCCTACCGCCATGGCTGCTTTCCCTGGTTTTCGGAAGGCCAGCCAATCCTCTGGTGGTCGCCCGACCCGCGCACCGTGCTGTTCCCTGACGAACTGCATGTTTCCCGCAGCCTGGGCAAATTGTTGCGCCAGCAGCGCTACACCGTCACCTTCGACCAGGATTTCGCCGCCGTCATCCAGGCCTGCGCCGCGCCGCGCAGTTATGCCGACGGCACCTGGATCACCGAGGCCATGCAGAGCGCCTACCTGCAGCTGCACCAGCGCGGCTATGCGCACTCGGTAGAGGTCTGGGACGAGGGAGAACTGGTCGGCGGCCTGTATGGCCTGGCGATGGGCCAGTTGTTCTTCGGCGAATCCATGTTCAGCCGTGCCGACAACGCCTCGAAGTACGGCTTTGCCACCCTGGTCAGGCAATTGCAGGCCTGGGGCTTTGTGCTGATCGACTGCCAGATGCCCACCGATCACCTGCACAGCCTCGGCGCCCGCGCCATCCCCCGCAGCGATTTTGCGAACTTCCTGCGCGACCATCTGGACCAACCCAGCGATGCCCCGTGGGTTTCCTAGGCGACTTTCCCACACCTGGCTTACACTTATTTCAAAGCTTATCCGAGGGTTGATCATGACCGAGCTGGCGCGTTTGAAGTTTTATGCCACTCAACCCCACTCTTGCAGCTATCTGCCCGATGAGCAGGCCACCACGCTGTTCCTCGACCCCAGCCAGCCGATGGACGTGCATGTGTATGCCGATTTATCGGAAATGGGCTTCCGGCGCAGCGGCGACCACCTCTATCGGCCCCACTGCCAGAACTGCAACGCCTGCGTACCGGCGCGCATCCCGGTGGCGCAGTTCCTGGCGGACCGCAATCAGAAGCGCATCCTCAAGCGCAATGCCGACTTGACCGTCACTGCCGCCAAACCGGCTTTCAGTGAAGAATACTTCGACCTTTACCAACGTTACATCGAGCAGCGCCACGCCGACGGCGACATGTTCCCGCCCAGCCGCGACCAGTTTTCCACGTTCCTGGTGCGCGACCTGCCGTTCTCGCGCTTCTACGAGTTCCGCCTTGAAGGACGCCTGGTGGCGGTCGCCGTCACCGACCTGCTGCCCAATGGCCTGTCGGCGGTCTACACCTTTTATGAGCCCGCCGAGGAACGTCGCAGCCTGGGACGCTTCGCGATTTTGTGGCAGATCGGCGAAGCCTTGCGCCTGGAATTGGAGGCGGTGTACCTCGGATACTGGATCAAAAACTGCAAAAAAATGAACTACAAGACCCAATATCGGCCCATTGAGCTGCTAATTAACCAAAGATGGGTCACCTTGAACTAGAACCTCTTGGCTTAAACACCCTTTTTCGGGCACAATGCACGCCGCTTTTGCCTGGCGCAGTTGCACCGGGCCATTCACTGGATACCGAGGGCTTTACTGCATGTCGAAAGAAGACAGCTTCGAAATGGAAGGCACTGTCGTCGACACCCTGCCCAACACCATGTTTCGTGTGGAGTTGGAAAATGGGCACGTCGTAACCGCGCATATCTCCGGCAAGATGCGCAAGAACTACATTCGTATTCTTACCGGTGACAAAGTGCGCGTCGAACTGACGCCCTATGACTTGAGCAAAGGGCGCATCACTTACCGCGCTCGTTAATCAAGTCAATACAAAACGCCCGGTTATGCCGGGCGTTTTTGTGTGCGCGCAATTATTTGAACACCACACACCCTTGTGGGAGCTGGCTTGCCTGCGATGGCGGCCGTCAGCAAGCGCATCAACCGCTGACCCTCCGCTATCGCAGGCAAGCCAGCTCCCATAGTTGATCTCCAGCGGGCTCCAGGCAGCAAAAAGGCGCCTCTCGGCGCCTTTTGGCTTTGTTACAGTCAGCTATCAGGCCATTTCAGCCGTGGTTTCGAACTCAAAGGTCAGCTCGCCGTCCTTCAGGTCGATATGCACCACGCCACCATGGTCCGCCAGTTCGCCGAACAGGATCTCTTCCGCCAATGGGCGCTTGATCTTGTCCTGGATCAGGCGAGCCATTGGTCGAGCGCCCATAGCCGCGTCGTAGCCACCTTCTGCCAGCCAGTTGCGCGCCGCATCCGTGACTTCCAGCTGCACGCGCTTGTCTTCCAACTGCGCCTGAAGCTCGGTGAGGAACTTGTCCACCACGCTTTTGATAACCTCATGGCTGAGGCGACCAAACTGGATAATGGTGTCCAGGCGGTTGCGGAATTCCGGCGTGAAACTCTTCTTGATCACTTCCATGGCGTCGGAAGAGTGGTCTTGATGAGTAAAGCCAATGGAAGCCCGCGCGGCCGTTTCGGCACCGGCGTTGGTGGTCATGATCACGATCACGTTACGGAAGTCCGCCTTGCGCCCGTTGTTGTCGGTCAGGGTGCCGTGGTCCATCACCTGCAACAGCAGGTTGAAGACTTCCGGGTGCGCCTTCTCGATTTCATCGAGCAGCAGTACGCAATGTGGCTGCTTGGTGATCGCCTCGGTCAACAGGCCGCCCTGGTCGAAGCCGACATAGCCCGGAGGCGCACCGATCAGGCGCGACACTGTGTGACGCTCCATGTACTCGGACATGTCGAAACGCACCAGCTCGATACCCATGGCCTTGGCCAGTTGCCGCGCCGCTTCGGTCTTGCCGACGCCGGTAGGCCCGGCGAACAGGAACGAACCCACCGGTTTGTCTGGCGACTTGAGGCCCGCACGCGACAGCTTGATCGCGGTGGACAACGAATCGATGGCCGCATCCTGACCAAACACGGTCAGCTTGAGGTCACGCTCCAGGTTACGCAGCAGCTCCCGGTCGGAGGTGTTGACGTGTTTTGGCGGAATCCGCGCGATCTTCGCCACGATGTCCTCGACCTGAGGCACGTCGATGCGTTTCACGCGTTTCTCAACCGGCTGCAGGCGCTGGTAGGCACCCGCCTCGTCGATCACGTCGATGGCCTTGTCCGGCATGTGCCGGTCGTTGATATAGCGCGACGCCAGCTCGGCAGCTGCACGCAGCGCCTCATCGGTGTACTCGATACCATGGTGCGCTTCGAAACGCCCCTTGAGCCCGCGCAGGATGCCGATGGTGTCTTCAACCGAAGGCTCGGACACGTCGACTTTCTGGAAACGGCGCGCCAGGGCACGGTCTTTTTCGAAGATCCCGCGAAATTCCTGGAACGTGGTCGAACCGATGCAACGGATATCGCCCGAAGACAGCAACGGCTTGAGCAGGTTCGAAGCATCCATCACGCCACCGGAAGCTGCACCGGCACCGATGATGGTGTGGATCTCGTCAATAAACAGGATCGCCTGCGGGCGTTTCTTCAGTTCGCCGAGCAGCGCCTTGAAGCGCTTCTCGAAGTCGCCACGGTACTTGGTCCCGGCGAGCAACGCGCCCAGGTCAAGGGAGTAGACGACGCTGTTGGCCAGCAGGTCTGGTACCTGGTTATCAACAATGCGCTTGGCCAGGCCTTCGGCAATCGCGGTTTTACCCACGCCTGCTTCGCCCACCAACAGCGGGTTGTTCTTGCGCCGACGCGCCAGGATCTGCGCCACGCGCTCGACTTCCAGCTCACGCCCTACCAGCGGATCGATCCGCCCCTGGCGCGCCAGTTCGTTGAGGTTGCTGGCATAGGCGTCCAGCGGATTGCTCGAAGAAGAAGACTCACCGCCCTCGTCATCCTGCATATCCTGCTCACCTTCAGAGTGATCGCCATGCCCCGGCACTTTGGAAATGCCATGGGCGATGTAGTTGACGACGTCAATACGGGCAACGCTTTGCTGCTTGAGCAGGAATACGGCCTGGCTTTCCTGCTCGCTGAAGATCGCCACGAGCACATTGGCCCCTGTGACTTCGCGCTTGCCGGAGCTCTGTACGTGGAAAACGGCACGCTGCAGTACCCGCTGGAAGCCCAGGGTTGGCTGGGTCTCGCGGTCCTCGTCATGAACGGGGATCAACGGCGTGGTGGAGTCGATAAACTCCTGCAGGTCATGCTTGAGTTTGTCGAGATTGGCACCACACGCACGCAGTACGGTGGCGGCAGCTTCGTTATCCAAAAGTGCCAAAAGCAGGTGCTCGACGGTCATGAATTCATGACGCTTCGAACGGGCCACCTTGAAGGCAAGATTGAGGGTGACTTCGAGCTCGCGGTTTAACATAGCTTCACCTCATACCCAAGTGGTCGGCGTTAACCGTCCTTCTCGATTTCACAGAGTAGCGGATGCTGGCTTTCCCTGGCGTACTGGTTGACCTGCATGGCCTTTGTCTCGGCGATGTCGCGGGTAAACACTCCACATACTGCCCGTCCTTCTGTGTGAACGGCCAGCATTACCTTGGTCGCCAACTCGCGGTTCAGGTTAAAAAACACCTCGAGCACTTCGACGACGAAATCCATCGGTGTGTAGTCATCATTGAACAAAACCACCTTGTACATCGGCGGCGCCTGTAAAGCAGGCTTGGCCTCCTGAACAGCAATGCCTGCAGAACCGTCGTCGTCCTCTTGACCATCCGGATGATCCTTATGGAGAGTCGGGCGATCCTGATTGAATGTTAGTCGAATCTGGCTGATTGCATGCATGGAAAGAAAGGTTCGTCAGTGGTTCAAATACAGTGGTGGGGGCGACCTGTCAGTTTTTCAACTCTGACCGACTGGTCGCCTTGACTATCGGCAAATCAGTGTTACAACCAATAGAACCCACAGTGGGTAAAAAAGGTCCGCGCAGTCAACCTTATTTATTCGGGTTAGGACGGATAAACTGGATGATACTCCAGTGATGGAGTCTGGTGCAGAGGGATATGGGCATGGCAAGCGGTAAGGTCAAGTGGTTCAACAATGCCAAGGGTTACGGCTTCATTAACGAAGACGGCAAGGAAGAAGACCTTTTTGCGCATTACTCGGCTATCCGGATGGATGGCTACAAGACACTGAAAGCAGGGCAAGAGGTTTCCTTTGAGATTATTCAGGGACCCAAAGGTCTGCATGCGGTGAATATCGGCGCGCCAGTCGGCGCCAGCAACACCACGGAAGGCGTCGCTCAAGAATCAAAAAAACAGCCGGCCTGATCAGCCGATGGGCAAACGCTCTAAAAAAAACCGGCCACCAGGGCCGGTTTTTCGTTGCCGATCAGCTTACATATGCGAGATCAGCGCATCGCCGAACGCAGACGAAGACAGCAACTTGGCGCCCTCCATCAAGCGATGGAAGTCGTAGGTCACGGTCTTGGCCGAAATCGCGCCATTGGTGCCCTTGATGATCAGGTCAGCCGCTTCGGTCCAGCCCATATGGCGCAGCATCATTTCTGCCGACAGGATCAGCGAGCCGGGGTTGACCTGGTCCTTGCCGGCATATTTCGGCGCGGTGCCATGGGTGGCTTCGAACATCGCCACGGTGTCGGACAGGTTGGCGCCGGGCGCAATGCCGATGCCGCCCACTTCCGCCGCCAGGGCGTCAGACAAATAGTCACCATTGAGGTTAAGGGTGGCGATCACGTCATATTCCGCCGGGCGCAGCAGGATCTGCTGGAGCATGGCGTCGGCAATGGCGTCCTTGACCACTACATTCTTGCCGGTGCGCGGGTTCTTGAATTGCATCCACGGCCCGCCATCCAGCAGGGTCGCGCCGAACTCTTCGGCCGCCACTTCGTAGGCCCATTCCTTGAAGGCCCCTTCGGTGAACTTCATGATGTTGCCTTTGTGCACGATGGTCAGCGAGTCGCGGTCGTTATCCACTACATATTGCAGGGCCTTGCGCGCCAGGCGCTTGGTGCCTTCCAAAGACACCGGCTTGACGCCGATCCCGCAGTTCTGGTCAAAACGAATCTTGGTGACGCCCATCTCTTCCTTCAGGAACTTGATGACCTTGATCGCTTCCGGGGAGCCGGCTTTCCACTCGATGCCGGCGTAAATGTCCTCGGAGTTCTCACGGAAGATGGTCATGTCCACATCGCCGGGCTTCTTGACCGGGCTTGGCACGCCTTCAAACCAGCGCACCGGGCGCAGGCACACATAAAGGTCGAGTTGTTGGCGCAGGGCCACGTTCAGCGAACGGATGCCGCCACCTACCGGAGTGGTCAGCGGGCCCTTGATGGACACTACGTAATCCTTGACCGCATCCAGGGTTTCCTGGGGCAGCCAGGTGTCCTGGTCGTAAACCTGAGTGGCCTTTTCGCCGGCATACACCTCCATCCAGGAGATTTTGCGCTTGCCGCCATACGCCTTGTTAACAGCTGCATCAACAACCTTGATCATCACGGGGCTGATGTCGACGCCAATACCGTCACCTTCAATGAAGGGGATGATCGGGTTGTCAGGAACATTGAGAGAATGGTCTGCATTGACGGTGATTTTGTCGCCGACTGCCGGAACCTGAATCTTCTTGTATCCCATGCTGAACTCCATCTATGGATTGAACATCTGGCTGCGTTCGAGCCTACTCCAGATAAATGAGGACTGAAACCTCAGGCCCTGCACATTTGCGTCGAAAACAGCACATTTAGCGGCCTACAAGCTTGAAAGCAAAGGGAAAAGCGCCAATCTTGAGCACATCATGCGACTTTGGGCGCAACCCGGTGCCTGCGACCTTTAGACCAATGGACGACACACCTTTTGTATGAAGGCTCGGCGTAAGCATAGCGACCTATGTATAATGCCGCCGCTGACCAAAGAGTCACGACGGCCGACCGCTCTACATTGACGCCCTCCGCCCGAAAAAGCCGGACTATTACAATAGTCCACCCGCTTGACGCTCGACTGATGCAACCCAACATCACCGCGAAGAAACTTCGACATTTCGCTCATGGATGACTTTGAACGAACGCGCTTTACCCGGCGCATCTCGAGTTTCTGCGCATGCTTTCAGCAAAGAAGAGAGTTAATCCGAATATGCCCACCCGCTCGAAGATCATCTACACCTTCACCGACGAAGCCCCAGCCCTCGCCACCTATTCACTGCTGCCTATCGTAGAGGCCTTCACCGCTTCCGCTGATATTGCCGTGGAAACCCGCGACATTTCCCTGGCCGCGCGCATCCTCGCAAGCTTCCCCGAGCAACTGGGCGCCAAGGCCGTGCCGGACCACCTCGCCGAACTGGGCGACCTGGCCGTTACCCCTGAAGCCAACATCATCAAGCTGCCGAACATCAGCGCTTCGACCCCACAGCTGCAGGCCGCCATCAAGGAACTGCAAGCCCAGGGCTTCGACCTGCCGGACTACCCGGAAACCGTAACCACCGACGCGGAAAAAGAAACCCGTGCACGTTACGACAAGGTCAAGGGCAGCGCCGTGAACCCGGTACTGCGCGAAGGCAACTCCGATCGCCGCGCTCCGCTGTCGGTCAAGAACTACGCACGCAAGCACCCGCACAAAATGGGCGCCTGGGCTGCCGACTCCAAGTCCCACGTTGCCCACATGAGCAACGGCGACTTCTACGGCAGCGAGAAAGCCGTACAGATCGAAGCCGCTGACGCCGTCAAGATCGAACTGATCGCCAAGGACGGTACCGCTACCGTCCTGAAAGAAAAAACCAGCGTTCAGGCTGGCGAGATCATCGACACCGCCGTGTTGAGCAAGAAAGCCCTGCGCAGTTTCATCGCCGCTGAAATCGAAGACGCCAAGAAACAAGGCGTACTGCTGTCGGTTCACCTCAAAGCCACCATGATGAAGGTTTCCGACCCGATCATGTTCGGCCAGATCGTTGCCGAGTTCTATAAAGACGCCTTGGCCAAGCACGCTGTGGTGCTGGAGCAGATCGGCTTTAACCTGAACAACGGCATCGGCGACCTGTACGCCCGCATCAAGGCCCTGCCGGCCGATCAGCAAGCGCAGATCGAAGCCGACATCCAGGCGGTATACGCTGCTCGCCCTTCCCTGGCGATGGTCAACTCCGACAAAGGCATCACCAACCTGCACGTACCGAGCGACGTCATCGTTGACGCCTCGATGCCTGCGATGATCCGTGACTCCGGCAAAATGTGGGGCACCGACGGCCAACTGCACGACACCAAGGCCGTGATCCCGGATCGCTGCTACGCCACGATCTACCAGGCGGTGATCGAAGAGTGCAAGGCAAACGGCGCTTTCGACCCCACCACCATGGGCAGCGTGCCGAACGTTGGCCTGATGGCGAAAAAAGCCGAAGAGTACGGCTCCCACGACAAGACCTTCCAGATCAAGGCTGACGGCGTGGTTCGCGTCACCGACAGCAAGGGCAACCTGCTGATGGAACAGGCTGTTGAAGCCGGCGACATCTTCCGCATGTGCCAGACCAAAGACGCGCCGATCCAGGACTGGGTCAAACTGGCCGTCAACCGTGCCCGCGCCAGCAACACCCCGGCCATCTTCTGGCTGGACCCACAGCGCGCGCACGACGGCGTCGTGGTCGAGAAAGTTCAGGCTTACCTGAAAGACCACAACACCGAAGGCCTGGACATCCGCATCATGTCGCCGGTCGACGCGATGAAGTTCACCCTGGAGCGTACCCGCAAGGGCCTGGACACCATTTCGGTGACCGGCAACGTACTGCGCGACTACCTGACCGACCTGTTCCCGATCATGGAACTGGGCACCAGCGCCAAGATGCTGTCGATCGTGCCGCTGATGAACGGTGGCGGCCTGTTCGAAACCGGCGCTGGCGGTTCGGCTCCCAAGCACGTGCAGCAACTGGTTGAAGAGAACTTCCTGCGCTGGGATTCCCTGGGCGAGTTCCTGGCCCTGGCCGCTTCCCTTGAGCATTTGGGTGTGACTTACAACAACCCGAAAGCCCTGGTGCTGTCCAAGACCCTGGACCAGGCCACTGGCCAGTTCCTCGACAACAACAAATCGCCATCGCGCAAAGTCGGCAACATCGACAACCGCGGCAGCCACTTCTACCTGGCGCTGTACTGGGCTCAAGCCCTGGCTGCCCAGACCGAAGACACTGCACTGCAAGCGCAGTTTGGCGAACTGGCCAAGACCCTGACCGCGAACGAGGCAACCATCGTTGCCGAGCTCAACGCCGTCCAGGGCAAGCCAGTGGACATCGGCGGCTACTACGCGCCGAACGCCGAGCTGACCAGTAAGGCCATGCGCCCAAGCAACACCCTCAACGCGGCGATTGCCAAGTTGAAGTAAGGTTGTAAGGATGCAAAGAAGCCCCGGCCCTGTGCCGGGGTTTCTGTTTCTACCACCCAACTGCACGCCCCCCACTTACAGGAGCAGGCTTGCCAGCGATAAGGCCCTTAAGCCTGCAACAATCTCTTGGACGCCATCGCCGGCAAGCCGTCTCCTACAAATGACCGTGTCAACCCGAGGTATCGAATGACCTGGCTACCCCACATCACCGTTGCCACGATCGTCGAAGACAACGGCCGCTTCCTGATGGTCGAAGAACTCAAGGGCGGGCGCGCCGTGCTCAACCAGCCCGCCGGCCACCTCGACCCGAACGAGACTCTGACCGAGGCCGCCGTGCGCGAAACCCTCGAAGAAACCGGCTGGGACGTCGAAGCCACCGCAATTGTCGGGATTTACCTGTACACCGCCCCCAGCAACGGCGTGACCTATCAGCGCGTTTGCTTCATCGCCAAAGCCCTGAAACACCACCCGGATTATCAACTGGATGACGGCATCGTGCGCGCCCGCTGGCTGACCCGCGACGAATTAATGGGCCTGCGGGAGGACTGGCGCAGCGAGTTGATTATCCGCTGCATCGACGATTATCTGGCCGGCCAAAGCCACAGTCTCGAATTGATCCGCCCTTCTCTTTAGCCTTGCAGACGCGAGCCTGCTAGAATCGCGTCCTTTTTAAAGACACCCGTTGAAATCCTATGCGTGATCCAGCCCCTTCTGACACACAAAAGAAGCGCGTCATCGTCGGCATGTCCGGCGGCGTGGATTCTTCCGTTTCCGCCGTTCTGCTCATGGAGCAGGGTTATGAGGTGGAAGGCCTGTTCATGAAGAACTGGGAAGAAGACGATGGAACGGAATATTGCACCGCCATGGACGACCTGGCAGATGCCCAGGCCGTCTGCGACAAAATCGGCATCAAGCTGCACACCGCCAACTTCGCCGCCGAGTACTGGGACAACGTGTTCGAGCACTTCCTGGCCGAATACAAGGCCGGTCGCACGCCGAACCCCGACATCCTGTGTAACCGCGAGATCAAGTTCAAGGCGTTCCTCGACTACGCGATGATCCTCGGCGCCGACCTGATTGCCACTGGCCACTACGTGCGTCGCCGCGACATCGATGGCCGCACCGAACTGCTCAAGGGCCTGGACGCCAACAAGGACCAGAGTTACTTCCTGCACGCCGTCGGCGGCGAACAGATCGCCAAGACCCTGTTCCCGGTGGGCGAGCTGGAAAAACCCGCAGTGCGCGCGATTGCCGAGAAACACGGCCTGGCCACCGCCAAGAAGAAGGATTCCACCGGGATCTGCTTTATCGGCGAGCGCCGTTTCAGTGACTTCCTCAAGCAGTACCTCCCGGCGCAACCGGGCGAGATCAAGACCACCGAAGGCGAAATCATCGGCCGTCACCACGGCCTGATGTACCACACCATCGGCCAGCGCCAGGGCCTGGGCATCGGCGGCTTGAAAGACGCCGGCGAAGAGCCGTGGTACGTGCTGGTCAAGGACCTGGAACACAACGAGCTGATTGTGGGCCAGGGCAATGACCATCCGTGGTTGTTCTCCCGCGCCCTGCTCGCCTCGGACATTTACTGGGTCAACCCGGTCGACCTGAGCAGCCCGCGCCGCCTGACCGCCAAGGTGCGCTATCGCCAGAGCGACCAGCCCTGCACCCTGAAAAAGACTGCAACGGGCTATCGCGCCACCTTCGACGACCCGCAACGCGCCGTAACGCCGGGCCAGTCGGTCGTGTTCTATGACGGCGAAATTTGCCTGGGGGGCGGCGTGATTGAAATCGCCGAGCCTTGGAGCAGCAAGGCATGAGCCCTACCCAGGAGCAATTGACGGCACTGGGCGGCGTGTTTCTCGCCGCGGTGCTGGTGGACAAGATCGCCAAGACCGGCCAGGTCACCGAGGCCGGCCTGACCTGCATGCTCGGCAGCCTGCTGATCCGCGACCCCAAGGACACCCTGGAAGTATACGGCGGCGACGACCTGGCCCTGCGCGAAGGTTATCGTGCGCTGGTCGGTGCCCTGGAGCGCGACCCGAGCACCTTGCAGCGCGAGCCGCTGCGTTATGCTCTTTCAATGCTCGGCCTGGAGCGTCAATTGGCCAAGCGCGACGACTTGCTGGAAACCATCGGCAAACGCCTGCCGCAGATTCAGTCCCAGGTTGAACACTTCGGCCCAGCCCACGAAAACGTGATCGCAGCCTGTGGCGCGCTGTACCAGGACACTTTGAGCACCCTGCGCCAGCGGATCCAGGTGCACGGCGACATGCGCAACCTGCAACAACCCAACAACGCCTCGAAAATCCGCGCCCTGCTGTTGGCCGGTATTCGCTCGGCGCGGCTGTGGCGCCAGTTGGGTGGTCATCGCTGGCAGTTGGTGATCAGCCGTCGCAAATTGCTTAAAGAGCTTTACCCGTTGATGCGCAACGAATAAGTCGCAGCAACCAACCTTTTTCATAGCCCCACGCGTAATACGCCGGTCAGTTGGCAACGGACCGGCGGATTTTTTCATGTATGATACGCGCCCCATTTCGTTGCCCGACTGTCCGAGAACACCCCATGCAGCTTTCTTCGCTCACTGCGGTTTCCCCTGTTGACGGCCGCTACGCCGGCAAAACCCAGGCCCTGCGCCCTATTTTCAGCGAATACGGTTTGATCCGTGCTCGTGTTCTGGTTGAAGTGCGCTGGCTCCAGCGCCTGGCCGCGCACCCTGGCATCAGCGAAGTGCCGGCGTTCTCCGCCGAAGCCAACGCGGTGCTGAACACCCTGGCGGAAAACTTCGCCCTGGAGCACGCCGAGCGTGTGAAAGAGATCGAGCGCACCACCAACCACGACGTAAAAGCCATCGAGTACCTGCTCAAAGAGCAAGCGGCCAAGCTGCCGGAACTGGCCAAGGTCAGCGAATTCATCCACTTTGCCTGCACCAGCGAGGACATCAACAACCTGTCCCACGCCCTGATGCTGCGCGAAGGCCGTGATGACGTAATGCTGCCACTGATGCGCCAGACCGCCGACGCGATCCGCGAACTGGCAATCCGTTTCGCCGACGTGCCGATGCTGTCGCGCACCCACGGCCAGCCGGCTTCGCCGACCACCCTGGGTAAAGAACTGGCCAACGTGGTGTACCGCCTGGAGCGCCAGATCGCTCAAGTGGCCGCCGTGCCGCTGCTGGGCAAGATCAACGGCGCTGTAGGCAACTACAATGCACACCTCTCTGCCTACCCTGAGATCGACTGGGAAGAAAACGCCCGCGCCTTCATCGAAGACGAACTGGGCCTGGGTTTCAACCCGTACACCACGCAGATCGAACCGCACGACTACATCGCCGAGCTGTTCGACGCGATTGCGCGCTTCAACACCATCCTGATCGACTTCGATCGCGATATCTGGGGCTACATCTCCCTGGGCTACTTCAAGCAGCGCACCATTGCCGGTGAAATCGGTTCGTCGACCATGCCGCACAAGGTCAACCCGATCGACTTCGAAAACTCCGAAGGCAACCTCGGCATCGCCAACGCCCTGTTCCAGCACCTGGCCAGCAAGTTGCCAATCTCTCGCTGGCAGCGCGACCTGACCGACTCCACCGTACTGCGCAACCTCGGCGTGGGCTTCGCTCACAGCGTGATCGCGTACGAAGCCAGCCTCAAAGGCATCAGCAAACTGGAACTCAATGCGCAGAAAATCGCCGCTGACCTGGACGCTTGCTGGGAAGTCCTGGCCGAGCCGATCCAGACCGTGATGCGCCGCTACAATATTGAAAACCCGTACGAGAAGCTCAAAGAACTGACCCGCGGCAAGGGCATCACCGCTGAAGCCCTGCAAACGTTCATCGACGGCCTGGACATGCCAGCCGCCGCCAAGGCTGAACTGAAACTGCTCACCCCGGCTAACTACATCGGCAACGCTGTGGCCCAAGCCAAACGCATTTGATCGCTGCTTGACCCTTTGAGACGCCCGGCAGCGCCGGGCGTTTTTATTCCCGTCTGAAAAGTGCTTTTTTTCAATAGGTTACACATGAATCCTGATATTCCTCTTCAACTTCTGGGCGGCATCACGGCACGCGAGTTCCTGCGCGACTACTGGCAGAAAAAACCGCTGCTGATCCGCCAGGCCATTCCTGATTTCGAAAGCCCGATTGACGCCGACGAACTGGCCGGCCTGGCGCTGGAAGAAGAAGTCGAGTCGCGCCTGATCATCGAACACGGCGAACGTCCGTGGGAGTTGCGTCGCGGCCCATTCGCCGAAGATGCCTTCAGCGCCCTGCCCGAGCGTGAGTGGACCCTGCTGGTGCAGGCCGTCGACCAGTTCGTACCGGAAGTGGCCGAACTGCTGGAAAACTTCCGCTTCCTGCCAAGCTGGCGCATCGACGATGTGATGATCAGCTACGCCGCCCCGGGTGGCAGCGTGGGCCCGCACTTCGACAACTACGACGTGTTCCTGCTGCAAGGCTCCGGCAAGCGCAACTGGAAAATCGGCCAGATGTGCAACTCCGAAAGCCCGCTGCTGCAGCACGCGGACCTGCGCATCCTCGCCGAATTCGAAGAGACCGCCGAATGGGTGCTGGAACCGGGCGACATGCTCTACCTGCCGCCACGCCTGGCCCACTGCGGCGTTGCCGTGGATGACTGCATGACCTACTCCGTAGGCTTCCGCGCCCCGAGCGCGGCCGAAGTGCTGACCCACTTCACCGACTTCCTCAGCCAGTACCTGACTGACGAAGAGCGCTACACCGACGCCGATGCCCAGCCAGTCAGCGACCCGCACCAGATCCAGGGCGACGCCCTCGACCGCCTGAAGAGCCTGCTGGCCGAGCACATGAGCGACGAGCGCATGCTGCTGACCTGGTTCGGCCAGTTCATGACCGAGCCGCGCTACCCGGAACTGGTTGCCGGCCCGGAAGTGGAAGAAGAAGACCTGCTGGGCAGCCTGCAAGACGGCGCCGTGCTGATCCGCAACCCGAGCGCCCGCCTGGCCTGGTCCGAGGTGGACGACGACCTGCTGCTGTTCGCCAGCGGCCAGAGCCGCCTGTTGCCGGGCAAGCTGCGCGAACTGCTGAAATTGGTCTGCGCCGCTGACGCACTGCACATCGACAACCTCGGCCCATGGCTGGCGGATGAAGATGGCTGCGCCCTGCTGTGGGAACTGGTCAAGCAAGGAAGCCTGGGGTTCGCCGATGAATAAGATTCACGTAAGTGTCGCGGACTGGCAAAAGGATATCGCCGAGATACGGCGCATTCGTGAAGCGGTTTTTATCGCTGAACAATCGGTTCCACCGGAACTGGAATGGGACGCTGACGACGCGGATGCCGTGCACTTCCTCGCGTTCGAAGGCGACTTTCCCATAGGCACCGCCCGCCTGCTGCCTAGCGGCGAGATCGGGCGCGTGTCGGTCCTCAAGGACTGGCGCGGGCTGAAGGTGGGCGACAAGCTGATGGAAGCGGTGATCGGTGAAGCCGAGAAACGCGGCCAGACCCGGCAGATCCTTAGTGCACAGGTCCATGCGGCGCCGTTTTACGAGCGCCTGGGCTTCAAGATTGTCAGCGAAGAGTTCCTGGAAGTCGGGATTCCTCACGTTGATATGGTGCGCGAGGTCTGACTTCAGACCGAGTCGCTCCCATCGCAGGCAAGCCAGCTCCCACAGGAGAATGCATTCCAAATGTGGGAGCTGGCTTGCCTGCGATAGCGGTATTAGCAACACCCCAAAAGGCCCTGCCATCCACCGATGCCGGGGCCTTTTGCCGTCCAGGATTCAACTTGCACCCCGCCAGGCCGACAAACTGGCACTATCCAGCCTAAATGACTCGCAGAGATAACGGACATGTCCCTACGCACCCTGCTCACCACATTACTGTTAGCCACCAGTTTCTCGGTGATCGCCGCCACCGAAGTCGTGCCCTTGAGCAACCGCACCAGCGCCGACCTGTTGCCGGTGGCGCAGAATTTTATCGGCAAGGACGGCACCGTCAGCGCCTACGGCAACCAACTGATCGTGAACGCCGAGCCGGACAAGATCCAGGGCCTGCGCGCCCTGCTCTCGCAACTGGACACGCCTTCCAGGCGCCTGCTGATCACCGTCGACACCAACGAGAACAATCAGCAAAGTAACGGCAACAACCAAACCCAGGTCATCACCTACAGCACCGAAAGCCGCGACGGCGGGATCCAGCAGATCCAGGCCAGCGAAGGCGTGCCCGCGCTGATCCAGGTTGGCCAAAGCGTACCGCTCACCACCACTCAGCCTGATGCTTACGGTCGCCCACAGAACCAGACCCAGTATCGCAATGTGACCCAGGGCTTCTACGTGACTGCCAGCGTCACCGGCGAGACCGTTCACCTGAGCATCAGTACCAATCGTGACCGCATGAGCCAGGAACGTCCTGATGTAGTGAACGTGCAAAGTACCGACACAACTGTCAGCGGGCGCCTGGGCGAGTGGATCACCCTGGCCGGGGTCAATCGCCAGACTCAGGCCGACAAAAGCACTACAACCCGCAGCTACTCTACTCAGGGGCGTGATGACCTGACCTTGCGGGTCAAAGTCGACACCCTGAACTGAAGCACCAAAAACTGACTGACGAGTCGTATTAGACTAAAGATGTAGTGCCTGAAAAAAAGCACTACAAAACATTTGACGATCCAAAAAAGCATGGGCATGATGGCCTCGCTCCCGCTAATCAGGGGCCCTGGCAAGGGCCTTCGGATCGTCGCTCTAAGTTACTCACCTGAGCCGATTCGTGTCTGTACCGCCCACAAGGTGTGTTTGACGAGGTTGCGACTGGAACGAAGTTGTCCTGAGGGACGGAAGCTAACCAGGTAACCCGGCACTACACTGATGGATCGTACAAAGGCCCACGACGCCCGAAGACTGTTCGCAGTTCGCCCTTACCTGCCCAACTCCCCCCTCTCGCTGCTCGTTCATCCCGTCGCCTCCCCCGCCGAACCTGACTTGACCGCCTAAGCTTCTGATCAGCGAGCAGCCATTCCGACGCAACGATTGCGCGGCTGGCAAATGGAATTCTCCACCCAGACCTATGCGACGAGGTTTTTCCCCATGGCACTGACACGCGAACAGCAAATTGCAGCCCTTGAAAAAGACTGGGCCGAAAACCCACGCTGGAAAGGCGTGACACGCGCTTATTCCGCTGCTGACGTCGTCCGCCTGCGTGGCTCGGTTCAACCTGAGCACACTTTTGCAAAACTCGGCGCCGAGAAGCTGTGGAAGTTGGTCACCCAGGGTGCCAAGCCGTCCTTTCGCCCAGAGAAAGATTTCGTCAACTGCATGGGCGCCCTGACTGGCGGCCAGGCTGTGCAGCAAGTCAAGGCCGGTATCCAGGCGATCTACCTGTCGGGCTGGCAAGTGGCTGCGGACAACAACTCCGCCGAATCCATGTACCCGGACCAGTCGCTGTACCCGGTGGACTCGGTGCCAACCGTGGTCAAGCGCATCAACAACTCGTTCCGCCGCGCCGACCAGATCCAGTGGAAAGCCGGTAAAGGCCCGGGTGACGAAGGCTACATCGACTACTTCGCGCCGATCGTTGCCGACGCTGAAGCCGGTTTCGGCGGCGTACTGAACGCCTATGAACTGATGAAAAGCATGATCGAGGCAGGCGCTGCCGGCGTTCACTTTGAAGACCAGCTGGCGTCGGTGAAAAAATGCGGCCACATGGGCGGCAAGGTACTGGTTCCAACCCAGGAAGCTGTTCAAAAGCTGACGGCTGCTCGTCTGGCGGCTGACGTTGCTGGCACGCCGACCATCATCCTGGCACGTACCGACGCCAACGCGGCTGACTTGCTGACCTCGGATTGCGATCCGTATGACCTGCCGTTCGTTACCGGTGAACGCACCCAGGAAGGCTTCTATAAAGTACGCGCCGGTCTTGACCAGGCGATCGCCCGTGGCCTGGCTTACGCGCCGTACGCCGACCTGATCTGGTGCGAGACTGCCAAGCCGGACCTGGACGAAGCGCGTCGCTTTGCTGAAGCGATCAAGAAGGAATACCCGGACCAACTGCTGTCCTACAACTGCTCGCCTTCCTTCAACTGGAAGAAAAACCTGGACGACGCGACCATCGCCAAGTTCCAGCGTGAATTGTCGGCCATGGGCTACAAGCACCAGTTCATCACCCTGGCGGGCATTCACAACATGTGGCACAGCATGTTCAACCTGGCGCACGACTACGCCCGCAACGACATGACTGCGTACGTGAAGCTGCAGGAGCAGGAATTTGCTGATGCTGCCAAGGGTTACACCTTTGTGGCGCACCAGCAGGAAGTGGGCACTGGCTACTTTGACGACATGACCACCGTGATCCAGGGCGGCACTTCGTCCGTGACTGCGCTGACAGGGTCGACTGAAGAAGAGCAGTTTCACTGAGTGACTGACTGAGTACACGGCCATTGCGGCCCCATGGAAGACCTAACCGCAGTGCCGCACGATCTGACGCCCCGACTGGTTCGGGGCGTTTTTTTGCGCTGTTTTTAAAGCAGCGTGGGTGTAGGTGGGTTGTGTACATATCCGGTTTTTTTGTTAGGGCTGGTATGGGTTCCGCCCTTACGGCGGGTCACTTTTGAAAGGAGCCCAAAAGTAACCAAAAGGCTCTTGCCCCACCACTCGGCACCTCGCTTAGGCTCGGTGTGCCCTCACGCAAGCTTTGGAGCGTGGGCCGCCGCGATGGGCCATCCTTGGCCCAGCGCGGCTAACCCGGCGTCCTGCCGGGTTACCCACGCTCCAAAGCCTGCGTTCGGCCAGCGTGGTTGACGGGGCGCCTAAGATCAAGATCACAAGCAGATCAACAGCACAGCGGCCTACAGGCCGGCTTGAGTGTTAAAAGCAACAGCAAAATCAAAGGCCGGTACGGTTCCAATGTGGGAGCTGGCTTGCCTGCGATGGCATCGCCCCGGTGTACCTGCAAGACCGAGTTGTCTGCATCGCCGGCAAGCCAGCTCCTACAGAAAAAGCAGCTCTGCTTTCGCTCTGGTTTTTGATCTGGCTTCTAAGCACTCACGCCGGCTTGAGTGTTAAAAGCAACAGCAAAATCAAAGGCCGGCACGGTTCAAATGTAGGAGCTGGCTTGCCTGCGATGGCATCGCCGCGGCGTGTCTGAAAAACCGAGTCGCCTGCATCGCAGGCAAGCCAGCTCCTACGCCTTGCTTTTGCTTCTAACACTCAGGTCGGCTTTCAGGCCGCCGTGCTCTTGCTGTTGACCTTGATCTGCAGGCCCCGTCAACCACGATGGCCGCAAGCAGGCACGGTGGAGCGGGTAAATCGGCAAGGATGCCGATTTAGCCGCGCCGGGCCATGGATGGCCCGTCGCGGCGGCCCGCGGAACCGTGCCGGAGTGCGGGCATGCCGAGCCTAAGCGAGGCACCGAGTGGTGGGGCAAAGACCTTTTGGTTACTTTTGGGGCGTTTGCCAAAAGTGACCCGCTGTAAGAGCGGAACCATAAGAAGCCGTTACCGCAGCAACGGATATGTACACCATCAACCCGCCCCCCCAATCCAAAATTCCGACCAAAACATTGATCCAGAGCGGCATCCCCACCCACAAACTCAGTTAAAAGATCCGCTTTACCAACTAGCACCACAGGCACAAGTAACAGCAACTTCCCGCGCCAAACCCCGAACAGCTGTTTAAAACCCACGCAAACAATATTCATTATCATTTAGAGCATGAAAACTTCTTTACAGCTTAAACAAAACATAATTGGTGAAAAGCCCGCTAATGCCCGCCCCACAAGGCCTACAGCCCCAAGAAGGTGCACTATGTCCTTATTCCATCGAATAATTTCGCTATAGGAATTTTACTTGCCCGGTGTTTAGCCATAAAATCACCGCGATTGATTGCGCTGCGACATATCGTCACTGCATCGTTACTTTTTCAAGCTCAGAGACCTTTGCTCTCTGTTAAGGATTTCCAGCATGACCGAAGCGACAGGACTCATGGCCCACAACTGGGGCTTTGCCATTTTCCTTCTCGGTGTTGTCGGCCTCTGCGCCTTCATGCTCGGCGTCTCCAGCCTCCTCGGGTCAAAAGCCTGGGGCCGCAGCAAAAATGAACCGTTCGAATCCGGCATGCTGCCTACAGGTGGCGCCCGCTTGCGGCTCTCAGCCAAATTCTATCTGGTCGCGATGCTCTTCGTGATCTTCGACATCGAAGCCCTTTTTCTCTTTGCCTGGTCTGTGTCCGTCCGCGAAAGCGGCTGGACCGGATTCGTCGAAGCCCTCGTTTTCATAGCAATTCTGTTGGCAGGCCTTGTCTACCTATTTCGAGTGGGCGCCCTTGACTGGGCTCCGGAAGCTCGTCGCAAGCGGCAAGCGAAGCTGAAACAATGAGGCTTTGGCGATGCAATACAATCTCACCAGGATCGACCCGGATGCTCCTAACGAGCAATACCCAATCGGCGAACGCGAAACCGTTTCCGACCCGTTAGAAGACCAAGTCCACAAAAACATCTACATGGGCAAGCTCGAAGACGTGCTGAACGGCGCGGTCAACTGGGGGCGTAAAAACTCCCTGTGGCCGTACAACTTCGGCCTGTCCTGCTGCTACGTGGAAATGACCACCGCCTTCACGGCGCCCCACGACATCGCGCGCTTTGGCGCCGAAGTTATCCGGGCATCGCCGCGTCAGGCGGATTTCATGGTTATCGCCGGAACCTGCTTTATCAAGATGGCGCCGATCATTCAGCGTCTCTACGAGCAAATGCTCGAACCAAAGTGGGTTATCTCCATGGGTTCGTGCGCCAACTCCGGTGGCATGTATGACATCTACTCCGTGGTTCAGGGGGTGGACAAGTTCCTGCCCGTGGACGTCTACGTGCCTGGCTGCCCGCCCCGCCCTGAAGCATTTCTGCAAGGCTTGATGCTGTTGCAGGAATCGATTGGCAAGGAGCGTCGCCCTCTGTCCTGGGTCGTCGGCGATCAAGGCGTATACCGCGCCGAGATGCCTTCGCAAAAGGAACAGCGCCGCGAACAGCGAATCGCAGTCACCAACCTGCGCAGCCCCGACGAAGTCTGATCCAGAACCGCTTCTTTTATAGAACGAAAACCTGGCTTCATTCTTTACGTTGACCCAAAGCGATAAAAAACCATGACTACAGGCAGTGCTCGACGCATCCCGCCTTATAAGGCAGACGACCAGGATGTGGTCGTCGAACTCAATAACCGTTTTGGCCCTGACGCCTTCACCGCCCAGGCCACACGCACCGGTATGCCGGTGCTGTGGGTGGCGCGTGCCAGGCTCGTCGAAGTCCTGAGCTTCCTGCGCAACCTGCCCAAGCCGTACGTCATGCTCTATGACCTGCATGGCGTGGACGAGCGCCTGCGCACCAAGCGCCAAGGACTGCCGAGCGGCGCCGATTTCACCGTGTTCTACCACCTGATGTCGCTGGAACGTAACAGCGACGTGATGATCAAGGTGGCCCTCTCCGAGAGCGACCTGAGCGTTCCGACCGTGACCGGTATCTGGCCAAACGCCAACTGGTACGAGCGTGAAGTGTGGGACATGTTCGGCATCGACTTCCCCGGCCACCCGCACCTGACGCGCATCATGATGCCGCCAACGTGGGAAGGTCACCCGCTGCGCAAGGACTTCCCTGCCCGCGCCACCGAATTCGATCCCTTCAGCCTGACCCTCGCCAAGCAACAGCTTGAAGAAGAGGCTGCGCGCTTCCGTCCGGAAGACTGGGGCATGAAGCGTTCCGGCACCAACGAGGACTACATGTTCCTCAACCTGGGCCCGAACCACCCTTCGGCTCACGGTGCCTTCCGCATCATCCTGCAACTGGACGGCGAAGAAATCGTCGACTGCGTGCCCGACGTCGGCTACCACCACCGTGGTGCCGAGAAGATGGCCGAGCGTCAGTCGTGGCACAGTTTCATCCCGTACACCGACCGTATCGACTACCTCGGCGGCGTGATGAACAACCTGCCGTACGTGCTCTCGGTCGAGAAGCTGGCCGGCATCAAGGTACCGGACAAGGTCGACACCATCCGCATCATGATGGCCGAGTTCTTCCGGATCACCAGCCACCTGCTGTTCCTGGGTACTTACATCCAGGACGTCGGCGCCATGACCCCGGTGTTCTTCACGTTCACCGACCGTCAGCGCGCCTACAAGGTCATCGAGGCCATCACCGGTTTCCGCCTGCACCCGGCCTGGTACCGCATCGGCGGTGTTGCCCATGACCTGCCGCGCGGCTGGGAACGTCTGGTCAAGGAATTCATCGACTGGATGCCCAAGCGTCTGGACGAGTACCAGAAAGCCGCCCTGGACAACAGCATCCTCAAGGGTCGGACCATCGGCGTCGCTGCCTACAACACCAAAGAGGCCCTGGAATGGGGCGTCACCGGTGCCGGCCTGCGTTCAACCGGTTGCGATTTCGACCTGCGTAAAGCGCGCCCGTACTCCGGCTACCAGAACTTCGAGTTCGAAGTACCGCTGGCGGCCAACGGCGATGCCTACGACCGCTGCATCGTGCGCGTCGAAGAAATGCGCCAGAGCCTGAAGATCATCGAACAGTGCATGCGCAACATGCCGGAAGGCCCGTACAAGGCGGATCACCCGCTGACCACGCCGCCGCCCAAAGAGCGCACGCTGCAACACATCGAAACCCTGATCACGCACTTCCTGCAAGTTTCGTGGGGCCCGGTAATGCCGGCCAACGAGTCCTTCCAGATGATCGAAGCGACCAAGGGTATCAACAGTTATTACCTGACGAGCGATGGCGGCACCATGAGCTACCGCACCCGGATTCGTACTCCAAGCTTCCCGCACCTGCAGCAGATCCCTTCGGTGATCAAGGGTGAAATGGTCGCGGACTTGATTGCGTACCTGGGTAGTATCGATTTCGTTATGGCCGACGTGGACCGCTAAGCATGAACAGCACGCTTATCCAGACAGACCGTTTCACCTTGAGTGAAACCGAGCGCTCGGCCATCGAGCACGAGCTGCATCACTACGAAGACCCGCGCGCGGCGTCGATCGAAGCCTTGAAGATCGTCCAGAAGGAACGTGGCTGGGTGCCGGACGGCGCCCTCTACGCCATCGGCGAGATCCTCGGCATCCCGGCCAGCGACGTTGAAGGCGTGGCGACGTTCTACAGCCAGATCTTCCGCCAGCCGGTTGGCCGCCACATCATTCGCGTTTGCGACAGCATGGTCTGCTACATCGGTGGCCACGAGTCCGTGGTCAGCGAGATCCAGAGCAAGCTGGGCATCGGCCTGGGCCAAACCACTCCGGACGGGCGCTTCACGCTGCTGCCGGTGTGCTGCCTGGGCAACTGTGACAAGGCGCCGGCGTTGATGATCGACGACGACACATTCGGCGACGTACAGCCTGCTGGCGTCACCCAATTGCTCGAGGGCTACCCATGACCCTGACTTCCTTCGGCCCGGCCAACCTGATCAAGCGTTCGCCCGAGACCCACCCACTGACCTGGCGCCTGCGTGACGACGGCGAAGCCGTTTGGCTCGACGAATACCAGGCCAAGAACGGTTACGCGGCCGCGCGCAAAGCCTTTGCCGACATGGCCCAGGACGACATCGTCCAGACCGTGAAAGACGCAGGCCTTAAAGGCCGCGGCGGCGCAGGCTTCCCCACGGGCGTCAAGTGGGGCCTGATGCCCAAAGACGAATCCATCAACATCCGCTACCTGCTGTGCAACGCGGATGAAATGGAGCCGAACACCTGGAAAGACCGCATGCTGATGGAGCAACTGCCCCATCTGCTGATCGAAGGCATGCTGATCAGCGCCCGCGCGCTGAAAACCTACCGTGGCTACATCTTCCTGCGTGGCGAGTACACCACCGCCGCCAAGCACCTGAACCGTGCCGTGGAAGAAGCCAAGGCAGCCGGGCTTTTGGGCAAGAACATCCTCGGTTCGGGTTTTGACTTCGAGCTGTTCGTGCACACCGGCGCCGGGCGTTACATCTGCGGTGAAGAAACCGCACTGATCAACTCCCTCGAAGGCCGCCGCGCCAACCCGCGTTCCAAACCGCCCTTCCCTGCCGCCGTTGGCGTGTGGGGCAAGCCGACGTGCGTGAACAACGTTGAAACCCTGTGCAACGTGCCGGCAATCATCGGCGACGGCGTGGAGTGGTACAAATCGTTGGCCCGCGAAGGCAGCGAAGACATGGGCACCAAGCTCATGGGCTTCTCCGGCAAGGTCAAGAACCCGGGCCTGTGGGAACTGCCTTTCGGCGTGACCGCACGCGAGCTGTTCGAGGACTACGCCGGCGGCATGCGCGACGGCTACACCCTCAAGGCCTGGCAGCCGGGCGGCGCCGGTACCGGCTTCCTGTTGCCAGAACACCTGGACGCACAAATGTACGCCGGCGGCATCGGCAAGGTGGGCACCCGTATGGGCACCGGCCTGGCCATGGCCGTGGACAACACTGTGAACATGGTGTCGTTGCTGCGCAACATGGAGCAGTTCTTCTCCCGCGAATCCTGTGGTTTCTGCACGCCGTGCCGCGATGGTTTGCCATGGAGCGTCAAGCTCCTGATGGCCATCGAGAACGGCGAAGGCCAGCCCGGCGATATCGAGACCCTGCTGGGTCTGGTCGGTTTCCTCGGCCCAGGCAAGACCTTCTGTGCTCACGCACCGGGCGCCGTGGAGCCATTGGGCAGCGCGATCAAATACTTCCGCTCTGAATTCGAGGCTGGCATCGCACCTGCGCGCGCCGGTGACCTGAATCAGGTGGTAACACCGACCATGGTCGGTGCGTAACGCTTAAAAAGGCGAAGGGTCCGTGCCCTTCGCTTTCTCATGTGCTGACGCCTTGATGGCTGTGTTGATGCACATGAATAACAAGATTCCATTAGCCACGCCCGCTGACACCGGGCCAACGAAGAACTTTGAACCATGGCCACTATCCACGTAGACGGCAAAGAGCTCGAAGTCGATGGGGCAGACAACCTGTTACAGGCGTGTCTGTCGCTAGGCCTCGACATTCCATATTTCTGCTGGCACCCCGCCCTTGGCAGCGTTGGCGCTTGCCGCCAGTGCGCGGTCAAGCAGTACACCGACGAGAACGACACCCGTGGTCGTATCGTGATGTCCTGCATGACCCCTGCCACCGACGGCAGCTGGATTTCCATCGAAGACGAAGAAGCGAAAGTGTTTCGCGCCAGCGTCGTCGAATGGCTGATGACCAACCACCCGCACGACTGCCCAGTGTGTGAGGAAGGCGGCCATTGCCACCTGCAAGACATGACCGTGATGACCGGCCACAACGAGCGCCGGTATCGCTTCACCAAGCGTACTCACCAGAACCAGCAACTGGGCCCGTTCATTTCCCACGAGATGAACCGCTGCATCGCTTGCTACCGCTGCGTGCGCTTCTATAAGGACTACGCCGGCGGCACCGACCTCGGTGTATTCGGCGCCCACGACAACGTGTACTTCGGTCGCGTTGAAGACGGCACCCTCGAAAGCGAGTTCTCCGGCAACCTCACCGAGGTCTGCCCGACCGGTGTGTTCACCGACAAGACTCACTCCGAGCGCTACAACCGTAAGTGGGACATGCAGTTCTCGCCGAGCATCTGCCATGGCTGCTCCAGCGGTTGCAACATCTCCCCGGGCGAGCGCTACGGCGAACTGCGTCGGATCGAAAACCGCTTCAACGGTTCGGTCAACCAGTACTTCCTGTGCGACCGTGGCCGTTTCGGCTATGGCTACGTCAACCGCGAAGACCGCCCGCGTCAGCCACTGCTGGCCGATGGCGCCAAGTTGAGCCTGGACGCGGCGCTGGATAAAGCCGCTGACTTGCTGCGCGGTCGCAACATCGTCGGTATCGGTTCGCCCCGCGCCAGCCTTGAAAGCAACTATGCGTTGCGCGAGCTGGTAGGTGCCGAGCACTTCTACTCGGGTATCGAAGCCGGTGAACTGGAGCGCATCCGCCTGGTGCTGCAAGTTTTGAACGACAGCCCGCTGCCGGTTCCGAACATGCGCGACATCGAAGACCACGACGCGATTTTCGTCCTCGGTGAAGACCTGACCCAAACCGCCGCCCGTGTTGCCCTGTCCCTGCGCCAGTCGGTGAAAGGCAAGGCTGAAGACATGGCCGACGCCATGCGCGTGCAGCCATGGCTCGACGCTGCGGTGAAGAACATCGGCCAGCACGCGCTGAACCCGCTGTTTATCGCCAGCCTGACCGCCACCAAGCTCGACGACATCGCTGAAGAATGCGTACACGCCGCGCCCGACGACCTGGCTCGCATCGGTTTCGCCGTGGCCCACGCCATCGACGCCAGCGCACCGGCCGTTGAAGGCCTGGACGCTGAAGCCGTTGAACTGGCCAAGCGCATCGCCGACGCCCTGCTGGCCGCCAAGCGTCCATTGATCATTGCCGGTACCTCGCTGGGTTCCAAGGCGCTGATCGAAGCTGCTGCCAACATTGCCAAAGCCTTGAAGCTGCGCGAAAAGAACGGCTCCATCAGCCTGATCGTGCCGGAAGCCAACAGCCTCGGCCTGGCCATGCTCGGTGGCGAGTCCCTGGACGCTGCGTTGCAAGCCGTGACCGACGGCAATGCCGATGCGATCGTGGTACTGGAAAACGACCTGTACACCCGCACTGATTCGGCCAAGGTCGACGCAGCGCTGAACGCGGCCAAAGTGGTGATCGTTGCCGACCACCAGAAAACCGCCACCAGCGACCGCGCCCACCTGGTACTGCCGGCCGCCAGCTTTGCTGAAGGCGACGGCACCCTGGTCAGCCAGGAAGGCCGCGCCCAGCGCTTCTTCCAGGTGTTCGATCCGAAGTACATGGACGCCAGCATCCTGGTTCACGAAGGCTGGCGCTGGCTGCATGCCCTGCGCGCTACCCTGCTGAACCAGCCGATCGACTGGACCCAGCTCGACCACGTGACTGCCGCCGCCGCAGCAGCCGCACCGCAACTGGCACGCATCGTCGATGCGGCGCCGTCTGCCTCGTTCCGCATCAAGGGCATGAAACTCGCCCGTGAACCGCTGCGTTACTCCGGCCGTACGGCCATGCGGGCTGACATCAGCGTGCATGAGCCACGTACCCCGCAAGACAACGACACCGCGTTTGCCTTCTCCATGGAAGGTTACTCGGGTTCGGTCGAGCCTCGTCAGCAGGTGCCGTTTGCCTGGTCGCCGGGCTGGAACTCGCCGCAAGCCTGGAACAAGTTCCAGGACGAAGTCGGTGGTCACATTCGTGCTGGCGACCCGGGCACCCGCCTGATCGAAAGCACCGGTGACTCGCTGAACTGGTTCGCCAGCGTTCCGCGTCCATTCAACCCGGCCCAGGGTACCTGGCAGGTTGTGCCGTTCTTCCACCTGTTCGGCAGCGAAGAAACCTCTTCCAAAGCCGCCCCGGTACAAGAGCGCATTCCAGCCGCCTACGTATCCGTAGCCAAGTCCGAAGCCGACCGCCTGGGCGTCCACGACGGTGCCCTGCTCAGCTTGAACGTAGCCGGCAAGACCCTGCGTCTGCCACTGCGTATCGACGAAGAGTTGGGTGCTGGCCTGGTTGCATTGCCAAAAGGCCTCGCCGGGATTCCTCCCGCGATCTTCGGCCTTACCGTTGACGGTCTGCAGGAGGCAGCTCAATGACTTGGTTCACCCCTGAAGTGATCGACGTGATCATCGCGGTGGTCAAGGCCATCGTGATCCTGTTGGCCGTGGTCGTGGCGGGCGCCCTGCTCAGCTTCGTCGAACGTCGCCTGCTGGGCTGGTGGCAGGACCGTTACGGTCCGAACCGCGTTGGCCCGTTTGGTATGTTCCAGATCGCCGCCGACATGCTGAAAATGTTCTTCAAGGAAGACTGGACCCCGCCGTTTGCCGACAAGGTGATCTTCACCCTGGCACCGGTCGTGGCCATGAGCGCCTTGTTGATTGCCTTCGCAGTCATCCCGATCACCCCGACCTGGGGCGTGGCGGACCTGAACATCGGCTTGCTGTTCTTCTTCGCCATGGCCGGCTTGTCGGTCTACGCGGTGCTGTTCGCCGGTTGGGCCAGTAACAACAAGTTCGCCCTGCTGGGCAGCTTGCGGGCTTCGGCCCAGACCGTGTCCTACGAAGTGTTCATGGGCCTCGCGCTGATGGGCATCGTGGTGCAGGTGGGCTCGTTCAACATGCGCGACATCGTCGAGTACCAGGCGCAGAACCTGTGGTTCATCATTCCGCAGTTCTTCGGCTTCTGTACCTTCTTCATTGCTGGCGTGGCCGTGACTCACCGTCACCCGTTCGACCAACCGGAAGCGGAACAGGAACTGGCCGACGGTTACCACATTGAATATGCCGGCATGAAATGGGGCATGTTCTTCGTAGGTGAGTACATCGGCATCATCTTGATCTCGGCCCTGTTGGTCACGCTGTTCTTCGGCGGCTGGCACGGTCCGTTCGGCATCCTGCCGCAGCTGGCGTTCTTCTGGTTCTTCCTGAAGACCGCGTTCTTCATCATGCTGTTCATCCTGCTGCGCGCTTCCATCCCGCGTCCACGGTATGACCAGGTGATGGATTTCAGCTGGCGATTCTGCCTGCCGCTGACCCTGATCAATTTGCTGGTGACTGCTGCCGTTGTGTTGTTGAACACGCCAGCGGGCGCGGTTCAGTGAGGATTTGACCCATGTTCAAATATATTGGCGACATCGTTAAGGGTACCGGTACCCAGTTGCGAAGCCTGGTGATGGTGTTCGGTCACGGCTTTCGCAAACGCGACACCCTGCAATACCCGGAAGAAGCGGTGTACCTGCCGCCGCGTTATCGTGGCCGCATTGTCCTGACCCGCGACCCCGACGGCGAAGAGCGCTGCGTGGCCTGCAACCTGTGCGCCGTGGCGTGCCCGGTGGGTTGCATCTCGCTGCAGAAAGCTGAAACCGAAGACGGTCGCTGGTACCCGGACTTCTTCCGCATCAACTTCTCGCGCTGCATTTTCTGCGGCCTCTGCGAGGAAGCTTGCCCGACCACCGCGATCCAGCTGACACCGGATTTCGAGATGGCCGAGTTCAAACGTCAGGACCTGGTGTACGAGAAAGAAGATCTGCTGATCTCTGGTCCCGGTAAAAACCCTGATTACAACTTCTATCGTGTTGCAGGTATGGCCGTTGCCGGTAAGCCCAAAGGCGCCGCACAAAACGAAGCCGAGCCGATCAACGTGAAGAGCTTGCTGCCTTAAGGAAGAAAGATGGAATTCGCTTTCTATTTCGCATCGGGTATTGCAGTGGTGTCCACGCTTCGCGTGATCACCAACACTAACCCCGTGCACGCCCTGCTCTACCTGATCATTTCGCTGATCGCCGTGGCCATGACCTTCTTCAGCCTCGGCGCACCGTTCGCCGGTGTGCTGGAAGTGATCGCCTACGCCGGCGCCATCATGGTGCTGTTCGTGTTTGTGGTGATGATGCTCAACCTGGGGCCGGCTTCGGTCGCCCAGGAGCGCGTCTGGCTCAAGCCCGGCATCTGGCTCGGCCCGGTGATCCTGGCAGCCCTGCTGCTGGGTGAACTGCTGTATGTGCTGTTCGCTCACCAGAGCGGCCAGGCCATCGGCCACACCACCGTAGACGCGAAAGCCGTGGGCATCAGCCTGTTCGGCCCGTACCTGCTGGTGGTCGAACTGGCTTCGATGCTGCTGCTCGCTGCAGCCATCACCGCCTTCCACTTGGGCCGCAACGAAGCCAAGGAGCAATGACGATGCCTGCTATCCCTTTGGAGCATGGTCTGGCGGTCGCCGGCATCCTGTTCTGCCTTGGCCTGGTCGGCCTGATGGTTCGCCGCAACATTCTGTTCGTGTTGATGAGCCTGGAAATCATGATGAACGCCGCGGCACTCGCGTTCATCGTGGCCGGTAGCCGTTGGGGCCAGCCGGATGGACAAGTGATGTTCATCCTGGTGATCAGCCTGGCAGCCGCCGAGGCCAGTATTGGCCTGGCGATCCTGCTGCAACTGTATCGTCGCTTCCACACGCTTGATATCGACGCTGCCAGTGAGATGCGCGGATGAACATGATCTTTCTGACTTTCGTATTTCCCCTGATCGGTTTCCTGCTGCTGTCGTTCTCCCGTGGACGCTGGTCGGAAAACCTCTCGGCCTTGATCGGCGTGGGTTCCATTGGCCTGTCGGCGATTGTCGCCGCCTACGTCATCTGGCAATTCAATGTCGCACCGCCTGAAGGCGGTCACTACACCCTGGTGCTGTGGCAGTGGATGTCGGTGGAGGGCTTCAAGCCCAACTTCGCCCTCTACGTCGACGGCCTGTCGATCACCATGCTGGGCGTGGTGGTGGGTGTAGGCTTCCTGATCCACCTGTTCGCGTCCTGGTACATGCGCGGTGAGGCGGGTTACTCGCGCTTCTTCGCCTACACCAACCTGTTTATCGCCAGCATGCTGTTCCTGGTGCTCGGCGATAACCTGTTGTTCCTGTACTTCGGCTGGGAAGGCGTGGGCCTGTGCTCGTACCTGTTGATCGGTTTCTACTACAGCAACCGCAACAACGGTAACGCAGCCCTCAAAGCCTTTATCGTGACCCGGATCGGCGACGTGTTCATGGCCATCGGCCTGTTCATCCTGTTCCAACAAGTGGGCACGCTGAACATCCAGGAACTGCTGGTGCTGGCACCGCAGAAATTCCAGGTCGGCGACTTCTGGATCACGCTGGCGACCCTGATGCTGCTGGGTGGCGCTGTCGGTAAATCGGCACAACTGCCGCTGCAAACCTGGCTGGCGGATGCGATGGCCGGTCCTACCCCGGTGTCGGCACTGATCCACGCCGCCACCATGGTGACCGCCGGTGTCTACCTGATCGCCCGTACCCACGGCCTGTTCACCCTGGCGCCGGAGATTCTGCACCTGGTGGGCCTGGTGGGTGGCGTGACCCTGGTACTGGCAGGTTTTGCGGCCCTGGTTCAGACCGACATCAAGCGTATCCTCGCCTACTCGACCATGAGCCAGATCGGCTACATGTTCCTGGCCCTGGGCGTTGGTGCCTGGGACGGCGCGATCTTCCACCTGATGACCCACGCCTTCTTCAAGGCCCTGCTGTTCCTTGCTTCCGGTGCGGTGATCGTTGCCTGCCACCACGAGCAGAACATCTTCAAGATGGGCGGCCTGTGGAAAAAACTGCCGTTGGCCTACGCCAGCTTCGTCGTCGGCGGCGCGGCGTTGTCGGCCCTGCCACTGGTGACCGCAGGTTTCTACTCCAAGGACGAAATCCTCTGGGAAGCCTTTGCCAGCGGTAACCACGGCCTGCTGTACGCCGGCCTGGTAGGTGCGTTCATGACCTCGCTGTACACTTTCCGCCTGATCTTCATCACGTTCCACGGTGAAGCCAAGACTGAAGCGCATGCAGGCCATGGCATTTCCCACTGGCTGCCGCTGTCGGTGCTGATCGTCCTGTCGACCTTCGTCGGCGCCATTATCACCCCACCGCTGGCCGGTGTACTGCCAGAAAGCGCCGGCCATGCCGGCGGCGCTGCCAAGCACAGCCTGGAAATCGCCTCGGGCGCCATCGCCATCGCCGGTATCCTGCTGGCGGCACTGTTGTTCCTTGGCAAGCGTCGCTTCGTGACGGCCGTGGCCAACAGCGGCATTGGTCGCTTCCTGTCGGCCTGGTGGTTCGCCGCGTGGGGCTTCGACTGGATCTACGACAAACTGTTCGTCAAGCCCTACCTCGCCATCAGCCACGTACTGCGCAAAGACCCGCTCGACCAGACCATCGGTTTGATCCCGCGTGCCGCCAAGGCCGGTCACACCGCCCTGAGCCGCAGCGAGACCGGCCAATTGCGCTGGTACGCGGCTTCCATGGCGGCGGGTGCCGTGCTGGTGATCGGCGCCATCGTTGTGGTAGCGGTCTGACTATGAACATTGCGTACTTTGCGAACTTGCGAAAGGAAACGAGCCCGTCATGATTCTGCCCTGGCTAATCCTGATCCCCTTTATCGGCGGCCTGCTCTGCTGGATGGGTGAACGCTTCGGCGCCACCCTGCCCCGCTGGATTGCGTTGCTGACCATGTCCCTGGAACTCGCACTCGGCCTCTGGCTGTGGGCCCATGGCGACTATTCATTTGCTCCGGCACCGGGTGTCGATCCAACTTTCGCGCTTGAATTCAAGCACGTGTGGATCCAGCGCTTCGGCATCAACGTGCACCTGGCCCTCGACGGCCTGTCGCTGTTGATGATCCTGCTGACCGGCCTGCTGGGTATCCTCTCGGTACTCTGCTCCTGGAAAGAAATTCAGCGTCACGTGGGTTTCTTCCACTTGAACCTGATGTGGATCTTGGGCGGTGTTGTCGGCGTGTTCCTTGCGCTGGACCTGTTCATGTTCTTCTTCTTCTGGGAAATGATGCTGGTGCCGATGTACTTCCTCATCGCGCTCTGGGGTCACAGTTCTTCGGACGGCAAGAAAACCCGGATCTACGCGGCGACCAAGTTCTTCATCTTCACCCAGGCTTCCGGCCTGATCATGTTGGTGGCGATCCTGGGTCTGGTACTGGTCAACTTCAACAGCACGGGCGTGATCACGTTCAACTACGCCGACCTGTTGAAAACCAAGATGTCCCTGACCACCGAGTACATCCTGATGCTGGGCTTCTTCATCGCGTTCGCGGTGAAGCTGCCGGTGGTGCCGTTCCACTCCTGGTTGCCTGACGCTCACGCCCAGGCGCCGACCGCTGGTTCCGTTGACCTGGCCGGTATCCTGTTGAAGACGGCGGCCTACGGCCTGCTGCGTTTTGCCCTGCCGCTGTTCCCGAATGCCTCGGCCGAGTTTGCGCCGATCGCCATGACCCTCGGTCTGATCGGGATCTTCTACGGTGCGTTCCTGGCCTTTGCCCAAACCGATATCAAGCGTCTGATTGCCTTCTCGTCCGTTTCCCACATGGGTTTCGTCCTGATCGGCATCTACTCCGGTAGCCAACTGGCGCTGCAAGGCGCGGTGATCCAGATGCTGGCTCACGGTGTGTCGGCAGCAGCACTGTTTATCCTCAGTGGCCAGCTGTACGAGCGCCTGCACACTCGTGACATGCGTGAGATGGGTGGCGTGTGGTCGCGTATTGCCTACTTGCCGGCCATCAGCCTGTTCTTCGCCGCCGCATCGCTGGGCTTGCCGGGTACCGGTAACTTCATCGGCGAGTTCCTGATCCTGATGGGTGCCTTCGTGCATACACCGTGGATCAGTGCGATCGCGACTTCAGGCCTGGTGTTCGGTTCGGTCTACTCGCTGATCATGATCCACCGTGCGTACTTCGGCCCGGCCAAGTCCGACACCGTGTTGCACGGCATGGACGGTCGCGAACTGATCATGGTGCTCGGCCTGGCGGTACTGCTGGTGTTCATCGGCGTGTACCCGCAACCGTTCCTGGATACCTCTGCCGCAACGATGCATGGCGTGCAGCAATGGTTCAGCACCGCCTTCACTCAACTCGCTTCGGCCCGGTAAGAGCGCTATGGAATTCACGATCCAACACTTTATCGCGCTTGCGCCGCTGCTGATCTCCAGCCTCACCGTTGTGGTGGTGATGCTGGCGATCGCATGGCGGCGCAACCACTCCCAGACCTTCCTGATTTCCGTGGCAGGTTTGAACCTGGCCTTGCTGTCGATTATCCCGGCACTCAAGGTCGCACCGCTGGCGGTGACGCCGCTGTTGATGGTCGATGACTTCGCGCTGCTGTATATCGCGCTGATCCTCGTGGCAACCCTGGCCTGCGTTACCCTCGCCCACGCCTACCTCGGCGAAGGCGGCACCGGTTACCCAGGCAACAAGGAAGAGCTGTACCTGCTGATCCTGCTGGCTGCGACCGGCGGTATCGTGCTGGTCAGCGCCCAGCACCTGGCCGGCTTGTTCATCGGCCTGGAACTGCTGTCGATCCCGGTCTACGGCCTGGTGGCGTATGCCTTCTTCAACAAGCGCTCCCTGGAAGCCGGCATCAAATACATGGTGCTGTCGGCTGCAGGTTCAGCGTTCCTGTTGTTCGGTATGGCCCTGCTCTACGCAGAAGCCGGCAGCCTGAGCTTCAGCGGTATCGGTCACGCCCTGGCAGCCTCCGGCAGCCCTGCGCCAATCGCCCAATTGGGCCTGGCCATGATGCTGATCGGCCTGGCGTTCAAGCTGTCGCTGGTGCCGTTCCACCTGTGGACCCCGGACGTGTACGAAGGCGCCCCGGCGCCGGTGGCCGCGTTCCTGGCTACCGCGTCGAAAGTCGCCGTGTTTGCCGTGATGGTGCGTCTGTTCCAGATCTCGCCGGCGGCCAACACCGGTGTACTCAGCAACGTGCTGACCATCATCGCGATCGCCTCGATCCTGTTCGGTAACCTGCTGGCGCTGACGCAGAACAACCTCAAGCGTCTGCTGGGTTATTCGTCGATCGCACACTTTGGCTACCTGCTGATCGCCCTGGTGGCGAGCAAGGGCCTGGCGATGGAAGCCATCGGCGTGTACCTGGTCACCTACGTCATCACCAGCCTGGGTGCATTCGGTGTGATCACACTGATGTCCTCGCCTTACAAAGGCCGTGACGCCGACGCCCTGTACGAATACCGCGGCCTGTTCTGGCGCCGTCCGTACCTGACCGCCGTACTGACCGTGATGATGCTGTCCCTGGCCGGTATCCCGCTGACCGCCGGCTTCATCGGCAAGTTCTACATCGTGGCAACCGGTGTCGAGGCTCACGAATGGTGGTTGGTGGCTTCCCTGGTACTGGGCAGCGCCATCGGCGTTTTCTACTACCTGCGCGTGATGGTCACCTTGTACCTGATCGAGCCAAACCTGCGCCGTGTGGACGCCGAGTTGCACTGGGAACAGAAAGCAGGCGGCGTGATGCTGCTGGCAATCGCCCTGCTGGCGTTCTTCCTGGGTGTTTACCCACAACCGTTGCTCACCCTGGTGCAGCATGCGGTGATGGCGGGTTGATCGCTTAGTCAAACGCAGCAAGCAAAACGGCGCCTTAGGGCGCCGTTTTGCGTTTCTGGAGAAGGTAATCTTGTCAGGTTGAAGAAGCCTGCCTCCCGTAGCAGCTGTCGAGCTCAAGCGAGGCTGCGTCGGCCACGCCGTCGTTATAGAGCCAGGCACAAGATCAAGTTGAGCCGACGCAGCCTCGCTTGAGCTCGACAGCTGCTACGACAGCTCCAGCAGTGGCGGTAAATCCGCAATCAAATCCTGAACTGCCCCACCAACTGCCCCAACCGCTGCCCCAGGTCTGCCAGGCTGCGGGAGGTCTGGGCGCCCTGTTGGGTTTCATCCGCCACGCTGTCCACCGCCACCGCGATCTGATGCACGCTGCGGTTGATCTCTTCGGCCACGGCGGTTTGTTCTTCGGCGGCGCTGGCGATTTGCGCGTTCATCGAGTTGATGGTGCCGATCAACTGCGCGATGGTGTCCAGGGACGCACCCGCTTCATTGGCCTGGGCGGACGTGCCGTCGCCGGCATCACTGGAGCGGCGCATGGATTCCACGGCGGCTTCGGTGCCTTTTTGCAGGCGGTCGATCATGCCTTGGATTTCCTGGGTGCTTTGCTGGGTACGGCTGGCCAAAGCCCGTACTTCGTCAGCAACTACGGCAAAACCACGGCCGGCCTCCCCTGCCCGCGCGGCTTCAATGGCGGCGTTGAGGGCAAGCAAGTTGGTCTGCTCGGCGATCGAGCGGATCACCCCCAACACGCTGACAATCGATGACACGTCCTGCTGCAAGCTGTCCAGGGACACACCGCTGCTACGAATGTCGTTCACCAGCGCATGAATCTGCGCGATGCTGGCGTCCACGACTTTTTTCGCGGCCTGACCTTCGGCGTCGGTCTGTTGCGCCGCCACCGCCGCGCCTTGGGCACTGCGCGCCACTTCGTGGGCAGCAGAAGACATTTCGTTGATCGCGGTCGCCACCTGGTCCGTCTCGTGACGCTGGCGCTCCATGGCTTTTTCCGAGCGATTGGCTTGCTCGGCGACCTGGCTTACGAGGCCGGTAAGCTGGGAGGTCATTTCGGTAATCTGGCGCACCAGGCCGTGGATCTTGTCGACAAACCGGTTGAACGAGCCCGCCAGTTCGCCCAGTTCATCCTGGCTGGTAATGGCCAGGCGGCGGGTAAGGTCGCCCTCACCGGCAGCGATGTCGTCCAGATTGACCTTCATCAGCTGCAACGGCCGCAGGATGGTATTGGCCACGAGCATGCCCACGGCGGCAATCACCAACAGCACCACCACGGCAATCCCGATGATGCTCAACAGCACACCTTCCATGCGCTTTTCCACCTTGGCCTGAACCTCGGCGACCTGGGCGTCGATGCCATCCAGGTTCACCGACGTACCGATCACCATGTCCCACTTGGGCAGGTATTCGGTGTAGCCAAGCTTGGGTACCAACTCGGTTTGGCCGGGCTGCGTCGAGCTGTATTGCAAGTAATGAGTGCCATCCTTGCCGACCTTCACCAGGTCGCGGTTGACGTAGACGCCATTCGGGTCGCGGTTATCCTTGAAGCTTTTGCCAACGCCGTCCGGGCTGTTGCCCTTGAACAGGCGAATGGTCTCGGAGTCATAGCCGAAGAAATAACCGTCCTTGCCGTAGCTGGTGTTGGACAGCAGCTTGACCACCTGCGCCCGCACAGCTGTGTCGCCCGGGGCGGCAGCGTCGTACAGCGGCTTGATGGTGGTCATGGCCACCTCGACGTAGCCGCGCAAGGTGGCCTTGGCGTCGTTGAGCAGGTTCTGACGGGTTTCTTCGACCTCGTTACGGGCCTGCTCCTGGAGGATCCAGACCGTCGTCAGGCTGATAATCAGGGCAAACAACAGTACGGGCAGTACGGCGAGGGACAGGACTTTGGCCTTCAGGCTAAGGCGCATGGCTTTTCTCTCTTATTCAAGGAAGACTTGAGAGGTTAACGGCCAGGCGCCCCGATTCTGTAGGACAACCCTGTCAGAGGGTCATTGCGGCAAACCAGCCAAACGCCAGCAGCGGAATGTTGTAATGCAGGAAGGTGGGCACCACGGTGTCCCAAATATGATGGTGTTGGCCGTCGATGTTCAAACCCGAGGTCGGGCCCAAAGTGGAGTCCGACGCTGGTGAGCCGGCATCGCCCAGCGCCCCGGCGGTGCCGACGATGCACACGATAGCCAGCGGGCTGAAGCCCAGCTGCACGCACAGCGGCACAAAGATCGCCGCCAGGATCGGCACCGTGGAAAACGACGAGCCGATGCCCATGGTCACCAGCAAACCCACCAGCAGCATCAGCAACGCGCCCACGCCGCGGCTATGGCCGATAAACGCCGCCGAAGCTTGCACGAGTGTCTGCACTTCGCCGGTGTCCTTGAGCACTTCGGCAAAACCCGACGAGGCGATCATGATGAAGCCAATCATCGCCATCATCTTCATGCCTTCGGTGAACAGGTCATCGGTGTCGCGCCAGCGCACGATGCCCGACACCGAAAAGATCAGGAACCCGGCCAGGGCGCCGATGATCATCGAGTCCAGCCACAGCTGGATGATGAACGCCGAGGCAATCGCCAGGCCGGCCACCAGCAATGTGAGCGGGTTGTATTGCACCGCCACCTGCTCGACCCGCTCGATCTTCTCCAGGTCGTAGACACGCTTCTTGCGGTAGCTGATAAACACCGCCACCAGCAGGCCGACCACCATGCCCAGCGCCGGGAGGCCCATGGCATGGGTGACGTTGACCTGGCTGATGTCGACCCCGCTCTTGGCCACGTTGGCCAGCAGGATCTGGTTCAGGAAGATGTTGCCGAAGCCCACCGGCAGAAACATGTAGGGCGTGATCAGGCCGAAGGTCATGACGCAGGCTATCAACCGGCGGTCCAGTTGCAGCTTGGTCAGCACGTATAAAAGTGGCGGTACCAACAATGGGATAAACGCAATGTGGATAGGCAGGATGTTCTGCGAGGCGATTGCGACCACCCAGAGCAAGCCGATCAACAGCCACTTGACGTGGCTGCCGCCCGTGGCTTCCTGGCGATCTACCAGCAGCAGGGCTTTGTCCGCCAGCGCATGGGCCAGGCCGGACTTGGCAATCGCCACGGCGAAGGCGCCGAGCAGCGCATAGGACAACGCCACCGTGGCACCGCCTCCCAGGCCGCTGTTGAACGCCTTGAGCGTTGCGTCGATGCCCAGGCCGCCGGTCAGGCCACCCACCAGGGCGCCGACAATGATCGCGATCACCACATGCACGCGGGACAGACTGAGCACCAGCATGGTGCCGACCGCGGCGATTACTGCATTAATCATCGTTACCTCAAGCCAGAAAACGTAAAAAAGCACGCACCTGCCCGGGCGGCTGTCGGGAACGGCTGCCGCAAATCAGGTTTTAAAGGTGTTTTATTAGAGGGCGCGCACTTTGCAGCACCCGGCCTGGCTTGTCAAAACTGTGGGGAGGGGTGCCAAGCCCCCTCACCACAAAGCCCCCTCACCACACAAACAGGTTTAAATTGAACGTTTGAATAAAGAAAACTCCTGCGCGGCCGATACAAGCAGATCGTCTCTGTCGTATCGAAAAGTTAAGGAAGGCTCCATGTCGCTCAGACAGCTGTCCATTCAATGGAAAATTACCCTGCTGGCCGGTCTTTGCCTGCTGGGCATCGTGACCTTGCTGGTCGGTCTATCGCTGTACCGCATGGCGCAGAGCTCCGAGCTGGTCAAGGCTTCCAGTATGGAGATGCTCGACGAAGCCGCTCAGGCGCGCATCGAAGCCCAAGGTGACGTCCAGGCACTGGGCATCCGCCAGCAGTTCATGGACGCCTATCAGTACGGCCACGGTTTTTCCCGACAGGTATTGTTCCTGCGCGAACAGGCCGAAAAACGCTTCCTGGATGCCTTCGACCTGCGTGAAGACCTGACCCGCCAGGTCAAGGCCGCGCTGCAAGCCAACCCGGACCTGCTGGGACTGTCCCTGGTGTTCGAGGCCAACGCACTGGATGGCAAGGACGAGTTGTTCGCCAATCAGCACGAACTGGGCAGCAACGACAAGGGCCGCTTTGCGCTGTATTGGTCCCAGCCTACCGCAGGCAAGCTGACTTCAATGTCACTGCCCGAAAGCGACATGTCCGACACCAGCGTCGGACCCAGTGGCGAAAAAGCCAACGCCTGGTTCACTTGCCCGCGCACCACCCTCAAGCCGTGTGTGATCGAACCCTACTTCTATGTGATCGACGGGCAAAAGGTGCTGATGACCAGCATCGTGTTCCCACTGATAGTCAACGGCAAAGTCATCGCCTCGCTGTCGGTGGACATCAACCTCAACAGCCTGCAGGCGGTCAGCCAACACGCCAGCCAGAAACTCTATGACGGCCAGACCAGCGTCAGCATCATCAGCCCGGTGGGCCTGCTGGCCGGCTACAGCCCGGACGCCGGCAAACTCAGCCAGCGCCTGGACACCGTCGACACCGTCAACGGCGCACAGTTGATCAGCTCGCTGGCGACCAGCACCCAGACTCGCAGCGTGCGTACCGATCATCAACTCAAGGTACTGGCACCGTTCCTGCCAATTCCCGACGGCAAACCATGGGGCGTTCTGCTGGATGTGCCGGAAAAGGTCCTGGTCGCTCCGGCTGAAGCCCTCAAGGCCGAACTGGATGCTGACAACGCCAAGGGCACGCTGCTGGAACTGGGCCTAGGCCTGCTCGCCGCGATCGTTGGGTTGTTGCTGGTGTGGCTGATGGCCCGCAGCGTGACCCGGCCGATCCTCGGTGTGGCGCGCATGCTGGAAGACATTGCCAGCGGCGAAGGCGACCTGACCCGGCGCCTGGCCTACGACAAACACGACGAACTCGGCGAGCTGGCCGGCTGGTTCAACCGGTTCCTCGATAAGCTGCAACCGATCATTGCCCAGGTCAAACGCTCGGTGCAGGACGCCCGTGGCACCGCCGACCAATCGGCCGCGATTGCCACGCAAACCAGCGCCGGCATGGAGCAGCAGTACCGCCAGGTCGACCAGGTGGCCACCGCCTCCCACGAGATGAGCGCCACCGCCCAGGACGTCGCCCGCAGCGCAGCGCAAGCCGCCCAGGCTGCCCGCGATGCTGACCAGGCCACGCGTGAAGGCTTGACGGTAATCGACCGCACCACCACCAGCATCGGCCACCTTGCAGCAGATATGAGTACGGCGATGAGCCAGGTTGAAGGACTGGCGGCCAACAGCGAGAAAATCGGTTCGGTACTGGAAGTGATTCGTGCGATTGCCGAGCAGACCAACCTGCTGGCACTGAACGCCGCCATCGAAGCCGCCCGCGCGGGTGAAGCCGGTCGTGGTTTCGCCGTGGTCGCCGACGAAGTGCGCAACCTGGCGCGGCGCACGCAAGAGTCGGTTGAAGAAACCCGCCTGGTGATCGAGCAATTGCAAAGCGGCACCCAGGACGTGGTCGGCTCGATGAGCAACAGCCATCGCCAGGCCCAGGGCAGCGTCGAACAGGTGGGCCAGGCTGTGACAGCGCTGCGCCAGATCGGCGATGCGGTGACAGTGATCAGCGACATGAATCTGCAAATCGCCAGCGCCGCCGAAGAGCAAAGTGCGGTGGCCGAGGAGATTAACAACAACGTGGCGACGATTCGGGATGTGACGGAGTCGTTGTCCGAGCAGGCGAATGAATCGGCGCGAGTCAGCCAGGCGCTGAACAGCTTGGCGAACCAGCAGCAGGGCCTGATGGATCAGTTCAGGGTTTGATGAGCTGCTGGATACTCCGGCAATAAGCCCGAGTATCCCGTAGCAGCTGTCGAGCCTCGGCGAGGCTGCGTTGGCGGTGTGTCAGGCATACCGCAACGCAGCCTCGCCGAGGCTCGACAGCTGCTACGGTTTGTTTTCAATGGCGGCGTGGCAGGTCGATAACTACCTTTAACCCGCCCAGCTCGCTCTCCTGCAACAAAAGTCCCCCGCCCCACACCTCGACGATATCCCGCACGATCCCCAGTCCCAGGCCATGGCCGTCAGTCTGCTCATCCAGCCGTGTGCCTCGGCTGAAGACCTGGTCGCGCTGGCTCTCGGGAATTCCCGGCCCGTCATCTTCCACCGCCAGCCGAAAGCCTTCGGCGGTTTCGCCGATGCTCAACACGATCTCCGCATCCGCCCATTTACACGCGTTATCCAGCAGGTTGCCCAACAGCTCCAGCAGGTCCTCGCGGTCCCACGGCAATTGCAAACCGGGGCGTACGCGGTAACTCAAATCCAGATGTTCGCCATGGATCATGTTCAAGGTCGCCAGCAGGCCCGGCAACTCGCCATCGCAGTCAAACAGGGCGCCGGGCAGCGTCTCGCCGGCCAGGCGGGCACGATTGAGTTCGCGGTTAAGCCGTTGCTGCACCTGCTCCAACTGTTCGCGCAGCAACTTGCTCAACTGCGGGTGGTCCTTGAGCTGCTCGCTGGACGCCACGCTCAACAGCACCGCCAATGGGGTTTTCAAGGCATGGCCGAGGTTGCCCAAGGCATTGCGTGAGCGCTTGAGGCTGTCTTCGGTGTGGGCCAGCAAATGGTTGATCTGCGCCACCAGCGGTTCCAGTTCCACCGGGACCTGGGTGTCCAGTTGCGAGCGCTGGCCTTGTTGCAGTTGGGCGATCTGGTTACGCGCAGTCTCCAGCGGGCGCAAGGCGCGGCGCACGGTGACCCGCTGCAGGATCAGGATCAGTAACAGCGCCGCCAGCCCCAGCACCAGGCCAATCTGGCGCATCAGGCGAAAGCTTTCCCTGACCGGGGTGTAGTCCTGGGCCACGCTGATGGAAATCGACTGGCCGAAGCGTTTGTAGTCCGAACGCAACACCAGCAACTGTTGGCCCTCCGGGCCCAATTGCAGGTTGCCCTTGAGCCCGGCCTGGGGCAGCTGTGGCAGTTCCTGGTCCCATAACGAGCGCGAACGCCAGTGTGTGTCGGCAAAGTCGATACGAAAATAGTGCCCGGAAAACGGCCGTTGGTAGGCCGGCGACAGCCGTTGCTCATCCAGCTGCACACCCGCTGGCCCACGCACAAGCGCTACCAGCAGGTTCTCACTGTCGTTGCGCAAGCCCGATTCCAGGTAGCGCTGCAGGCCCATTTCGAACAGCCACAGGCTGGTCTGCGCCAGTACCAGGCCGACGATCACCATCACGCTGATCAGCCCCAGGCTCAGGCGCCGCTGGATCGACTTCATGCAGGGCTGGCGCCAAACCGGTAACCCTGGCCGCGCCGGGTCTCGATCACGCTGCGGCCCAACTTGCGGCGCAGGTGATTGACGTGCACTTCCAGCACATTGGAATCACGCTCGGTCTCGCCATCGTACAAGTGCTCGGCCAAGTGGCTTTTTGAAAGGATTTGCTCGGGGTGCAGCATGAAGTAACGCAACAACCGAAACTCGGCGGCGGTCAGCTGGATCTCCTCGCCGTCACGCATCACGCATTGGCGGCCTTCGTCCAGATGCAAGCCGGCGGCTTGCAAGGTGGGCTGATTGGCCTGGCCATGGGAGCGCCGCAGCAACGCCTGGATACGCAGGTGCAGCTCCTCGGGATGGAACGGCTTGCTCAGGTAATCATCGGCCCCGGCCTTGAGCCCTTCGATGCGTTCGGCCCAGGAGTCGCGGGCGGTGAGGATCAGCACCGGCGTGGCCAGGCCAGCGGCGCGCCACTGCGTCAATACCTCAAGCCCCGGCAAACCCGGCAGGCCGAGGTCGAGGATGATCAGGTCGTAGGGTTCGCTGCGCCCCTGGTACACCGCATCGCGCCCGTCCGCCAGCCAGTCCACCGCATAACCCTGGCGGTTGAGGCCGGCCATCAGTTCGTCGGCCAGGGGTACGTGGTCTTCCACCAGGAGCAGGCGCATCAGTCGTCTTCCTTGTCTTTGAGCAGTTGGCCGGTGTTGGCGTCGAGTTCGATCTCACGCACCACGCCTTCCACCGTCAACAGTTCGATTTCATAGATATAGCGCACAGGGCGATCCTTGTGCTCTTCAAGCTCGGCGTCGAGCAGCTTGGCGCCCGGGTAGCGCTCGAACGCGGGGCCCAGCAGATGTTCAAGCGGCGCGATCACGCCCTTCTGGCGCAGGCGCAGCGCTTCGTCCGGGCCCAGGTCCCGAGCAGCCAGGCCTGAGCAAAATGCCAGGAGCACCAGTGCCATTTGAGCGCTGGTGCGCAGATTTACCTTCATTACGTATCCTGATGATCCTTGAGGACAGCCCCGGTGACGGCGTCCAGTTCCAGGTCCCACTCAACGCCCTGGGCGTCACGCAGTTCAACCTGATAAAGGTATTTGCCGTATTCCTCTTCAAGCTCGGTTTCATGAACGGTGGCGCCAGGATGTTTGGCCAGGGCCGTGGCATTGAGCTTCTCGAAGGACACGATGGTACCAGCGTCGCGCAACTTCAGTGCTTCGTCCGGCCCCAGGTCGCGAGCCTGGGCGACACCCGCGGTGAGGGTGATGATACTGCTGGCGATCAAGGCTGTGAGGGTTTTCATGGTGAGTCTCCGTTTCAGGATATTTTGCCTACGGGCTCACGGTACTGGATCCAACTTAACTGAAACTGAATTGCCACCATGGCAATTCTCTGCAACACCTTTGCCTGCAACCGGCCAGGATTTTCTATACTGCCCTGCTTGCGGTAAATGAGACCGGTATGACTGCTATCCATATGAAGTTCCCAGCCTTGACCCTCAAGGCCGGCAAATGTGCCTTCGCGCGCATCCGCGAGCAGGGCCTCGCGCCTGCAGATGTCGGCATCCTGCCCGGCGCCGCCGGTGGCCCCAAGGCCTTGGGTATCCAGGGGCTGGACCTGGCGCTGTTCGGTGACTGGCTGCCGCGCGCGCCACGCGAGCGTGCGCTGATCGGCGCCTCGATTGGCTCGTGGCGTTTCGCCAGTGCCTGCCTGCCCGACCCGGTGCAAGGCCTGCTGGACCTGGGCCGGTTGTATAACGAACAGCGCTTTGCCAAAGGCGTGACCATGGCCGAAGTCAGCCAGAGTTGCGTACGCATGCTCGACGACCTGCTGGCCGGCCGCGATGCGCGGGTACTCGACAACCCGAACTACCGGCTGAACATCATGGTGGTCAAAAGCCACGGCCTGCTCGCCGACGACCACCGTGGTCGTCTCGGCCTGGGCCTGTCATCCGTGATCGCCGACAACCTGCGGGGCCGCGCACGCCTGTCACGCCACTTCGAACGGCTGATCGTCCACGACCCACGCCAGGCGCCACCGCTGCATGCGCTCACGGATTTCCCCTCGCGCTTCCTTAACCTGGAACTGGGCAACCTGCGCCAGGCGCTGCTGGCGTCCGGCTCGATCCCCATGGTGATGCAAGGTGTGCGCGACCTGCCGGGTGCAGGCACAGGCACTTACCGCGATGGCGGCCTGCTGGACTATCACCTCGACCTGCCCTACCACGGCGATGACATCGTGCTGTACCCGCACTTCACCGACCGGGTTATCCCCGGCTGGTTCGATAAAGGTTTGCCGTGGCGGCGCGCCAATCAACAAGGGTTGCAGGATGTATTGCTAGTGGCGCCGTCGAAGGAGTATCTCGCCCGCCTGCCTCACGGCAAACTGCCAGACCGCAGTGACTTCAAGCGCTTTATGGGCGATGACCCTGGCCGTAACAAGTACTGGCAAACCGCGATGAGCGAAAGCCAACGGCTGGGGGATGAATTTTTGCAACTGGCCGATAACGGGCAATTGGGCGAACGCCTGCTGGCTCTCTGACGCCCCCCGTAGCAGCTGTCGAGCCCAAGCGAGGCTGCGTCAGCAGCACCTCGGTTTGCCAGACAAACCGAAAACGCCGCCTCGCCAAGGCTCGACAGCTGCTACGCGGTATGTGCGCGGCGAGGTAACAAACTGTTAAACTCGCCGCCTGCCAGACACCTCACCGAGCTGAAAAACCCTGTGGAAATCTTCAAAGAATTTACATTCGAATCTGCCCACCGCTTGCCCCACGTTCCGCAAGGCCACAAATGCGGGCGCCTGCATGGCCATTCGTTCAAGGTGGCGATCCACCTCAGCGGCGACCTCGACCCGCATACCGGCTGGATCCGCGACTTCTCGGAGATCAAGGCGATTTTCAAGCCGCTCTACGAACGCCTCGACCACAACTACCTCAATGACATCCCAGGCCTTGAGAACCCGACCAGCGAAGTGCTGGCCAAGTGGATCTGGACTGAATTGAAACCGCTGTTGCCGGAACTCAGCGCGATTCGCATCCATGAGACCTGCACCAGCGGCTGCATTTATCGCGGCGAATAAGCGGCGATGTAAAAAACCACTGTGGTGAGGGGGCAAGCCCCCTCGCCACAAGTGATTCTGGAGGTCCGCCGCGATGCCAACCCTTATCCGCCCCGCCACCGTTGACGATATCGCAACCATCGAGACCATCGTCCACGCCGCCTACTCCCCTTACATCGAACGAATCGGGCGCAAGCCAGGGCCGATGCTGGATGACTATCGTCAACAGGTCGCCGCTGGGCGGGTACACGTTCTGGAGCGCGCAGGCCAGGTGCACGGCTTTGTCGTGCTGATCCATCACGACGAGTACCTGCTGCTGGACAACCTGGCGGTCGACCCGGGCGCGCAAGGTCTGGGTTACGGGAGCCTATTGCTGGCGTTCACGCAAAGCCAGGCCACCCATGGCGTCATCCGTCTCTACACCAACGAAGCAATGACCGAAAATATTGCGCTGTACGCCCGCAAAGGCTATACGCAAACCCATCGCACCGAGGAAAACGGCCTGCGCCGGGTCTACATGCAGAAAGACCTCGGCGCTTCTCACTGAAGGAGCTCCCATGGAAAACACCTGGCTCGCCCAAGCCAAGCGCTTGCAAGCATTGGCCTCCACGGGGCTGCACTTTTGCACCGATGACTTCGAACGCGAGCGCCTCGAAGAAATCGCCCAGATTGCCCACAGCATGCTCGCGCAGTTGGGCGAGGTGCCGCTGGAACGCATCAGCGGGCTGGTGCCGGATTTTGCCAAGCGCTATTCGACGCCGATGATTGATGTGCGCGGCGCGGTAATCGACGGCGACCGGATCCTGTTGGTGCGTGAACTGACAGATGGCTGCTGGGCGCTGCCCGGCGGTTATGCGGACATTGGCCTCTCAGCGGCTGAAAACATCATCAAGGAAATCCACGAAGAGGCCGGGCTGACCGTCACTGCCCGGGCGCTGTACAGCGTCACTCACAAGGCCAAAGGTTTGTACCGGCCGGATATCCGGGACTTCTACAAACTCTACTTTCTGTGCGAACGAGTGGATCAACGGGCGCCGATGGCCGGTTTCGAAACCACCGAAGTCGGGTTCTTCCGCCTCGACGAACTGCCACCGCTGTCCCGCGGCCGCACTATCGAAAGCGACCTTGAAGCCGCCTTTGCGTTTCATCGCGGGGAAACCACCCACACCCTGTTCGATTGAATAAGGGTGATCCAATTTGTATCACCGCTGCACCGCTTTCGCGCCTGACTGGGCACAAAGACCAATCCCGCCGGCATGTTCTGCCGCTTTTGCTATAAATACTGTGCAGTATGCACAGCCCCCACCGTGCGCCGGTCACTGGCCTGCACTTGGCACGACGGGTGCAACGGGCCTGCGTCACTCATTCAGGGAGAAAGGCACATGACGCAGAACGAACCGGGCAATGACTACCCTCTCAGCGAGGTGCCCATGCACGCCCGCAAGGGCCTGGCCTCCACCGCAATGGTGTTGTTGGGCTTTACCTTTTTTACCGCGACCATGTTCGCCGGCGGCAAGCTGGGGGTGGCCTTCAGCTTTACCCAGATGCTCGGCGTCGTGGCCCTGGGTAACCTGCTGTTGGGTATCTACGCCGCAGGCCTGGGTTACATCGCGTTCAAGAGCGGTTTGAATTCGGTGCTCATGGGGCGCTTCTGCTTCGGCGAAGTGGGCAGCAAGTTGAGCGACTTGATCCTCGGGTTCACCCAGATCGGCTGGTACGCCTGGGGCACCGCTACCGCCGCCGTGGTGCTGGGCAAGTATTTCGAATTGGGCCAGGGCAGCGTATTGGGACTGATGGTGCTGTTCGGCATGGTGTTCTGCGCGACGGCCTACGTGGGCTATCGCGGGTTGGAGATCCTGTCCTACATCGCCGTGCCGGCCATGGGCATCTTGCTGTTTCTGTCGATGTGGGTGGCCACGGTCAAGGTCGGCGGGCTGGACGGGCTGCTGGCGGTCGTGCCCACGGGTGAACTGGACTTGTCCACTGCGATCACGTTGGTGTTCGGCACCTTTGTCAGTGGCGCGACCCAGGCCACCAACTGGACGCGGTTCTCGCGCTCGGCCAAGGTCGCGGTACTGGCCAGCCTGATCGGCTTTTTTATCGGCAATGGCTTGATGGTGCTGATCGGTGCTTATGGCGCCATCGTCTACCAGCAACCAGACGTGGTCGAGGTGCTGCTGTTGCAAGGCTTTGCCATGGCCGCCATGGCAATGCTGCTGTTGAATATCTGGAGCACCCAGGACAACACCATCTACAACTTCGCCGTCGCCGGCTGCAACCTGCTGCGCACCAAACGGCGCAAAACGGTAACCCTGGTCGGTGCAGTCATCGGCACCGTGCTGGCGCTGCTGGGCATGTACGACATGCTGGTGCCCTACCTGATCCTGCTGGGCACGGTCATTCCGCCGATTGGTGGCGTGATCATGGCGGACTTCTTCTACCGCTATCGCGGCCAATACCCGCGCCTGGCCGAGACGCGTTTGCCGGCATTCAATTGGCCGGGGCTGATCGCCTACGCGGTGGGTACAGTGCTGGCGTTTCACTCACCCTGGGTGGCGCCGTTGGTGGGGATTGTCGCGGCGTCGCTGACCTACATCGTACTGACCAGTGTGCTGCGGGTGCGGGCACCTTTGGCTGACGCCCGGGCATGAGCCTGACGATCGCCGATGTGCTGGCCTTGCCCGGCCTGGAGTCGATGTGCCTGCGGGCCGGGGAAGCTGGCCTGCAGAACACCGTGCGCTGGCCCTATGTCGCAGAAAACAGCGGCATCGCCGAATGGGTGCTGGGCGGCGAGCTGGTGTTCGTCACTGGCATCAATCATCCACGGGATGAGGCCAACCTGCTGGTGTTGCTGGACGAAGCGTGTCAGCGCCAGGTGGCTGGCCTGGTGATCCTCACAGGCGCGGATTACATCCAGGCCATTCCCCAGCGCTTGCTGCAAGCGGCGCAAGAAGCGGGCATGCCGCTTATCGAACAGCCATATTCCTTGAAGATGGTCCTGGTAACCCAGGCGGTCGGTTCGGCGCTGATCCAGTCGCAACAGCTGGGGCGCTCGCGGCATGACGTACTGGAACGCCTGTTGGCTGGTGATTATCAATCCCTGGATTTGCTGCTGCATCGCGCCGCGCAGTTGGGCATGCCGTTGGCCGGGCATTGGCAGCTCGTCCAATTGCAACTGGACGGCAGTGATGCCCTGTTTGCCCAGGCAGAGGCGCCCGTGGTCGAGGCGCAACTGGCACGTCAGCACGATGCGATTACTCGGCGTTTGCGCCAGTTTTCGGCGCAGCACCCCTCGCGCCTGCCGGTGCTGGGGCGCGCCGGGCAGTGGACGTTGCTGCTGCCTGCAATGGATGCGGGTGCCGCATTGGCCAACCGCCAGTTGTTGGCGGGTTGGTTAAAAGGGCTGAACCTGCGCCTGGCACCGTTGAAACTGTTTATCGGCCTGAGTGCTGCCGCACACCCGCCCGCTCGGCTGGCCCAGGCATTGGATGAGGCACGCCAGGCGCTGGCCGCAGCACGACGATTCAGTGAGCGCGCCGGGTTGTGTGTCTACGACGAGTTGGGGGTGCTCAAGTTGCTCAGTGGCGTGCGAGATCGCGCCCTGCTCGACCAGTTTCTTAACGAACGCCTGGGGCCGCTGCTGCGCCACGACCTGCACCACGGCCCGAGCCTGATGCCAACCCTGCAAGCCTGGTTCCACGAGAATGGTAACCTTGTGGCCGCCGCGCAGCGGCTGGCGGTTCACCGCAACACCCTGACGCACCGCGTCCAGCGTATCGAGGCCCTGTGCGGGCTGAAGCTGGACAACTCTTATGACCGCCTGGACATCGGCATCGCGCTGATGATCTGGCGGCTGTCTGCCTGATTGTTTTTTGCCAAGAGGAACTTGCCCATGCACATCATCAACGCCCGCCTGCGCAACCGTGAAGGCCTGCATGATCTGCACCTGGAACACGGCCGGATCGCCAGCATCACCCCCCAAGGCGCAGCCCCCATAGCAGGCCCCGAAGACCTGGATGCCGCCGGCAACCTGGTGGTGCCGCCCTTTGTCGAACCGCACATCCACCTTGACGCAACGCTGACCGCCGGCGAGCCGCGCTGGAACATGAGCGGCACACTGTTTGAAGGCATCGAATGCTGGGGCGAACGCAAGGCCACCATCACCCTGGAAGACACCAAGGCCCGCGCCAAAAAAACCATCCATACCCTGGCCGCCCATGGTATCCAGCATGTGCGTACCCATGTCGACGTCACCGACCCGGGTCTCACCGCGCTCAAGGCCATGCTCGAAGTGCGCGAGGACAGCGCCCACCTGATCGACCTGCAAATCGTCGCGTTCCCGCAGGAAGGTATCGAGTCCTACCGCAATGGCCGCGAACTGATGGAAGAAGCCATCCGTTTGGGCGCCGACGTGATCGGCGGTATCCCGCACTTTGAATACACCCGCGACCAAGGGGTGAGTTCGGTAAAGTTCCTGATGGACCTGGCCGAGCGCACCGGCTGCCTGGTGGACGTGCACTGCGACGAAACCGACGACCCGCATTCGCGTTTTCTCGAAGTGCTGGCCGAAGAAGCCCGCAGCCGCGACATGGGTGCCCGCGTGACCGCCAGCCACACCACGGCCATGGGTTCCTACGACAATGCCTACTGCGCCAAACTCTTCCGCCTGCTGGGGCATTCGGGCATCAGCTTTGTCTCCTGCCCGACGGAAAGTATTCACTTGCAGGGCCGCTTCGACAGCTTCCCGAAACGTCGGGGCGTAACCCGGGTGAACGAATTACTGGAGGCTGGCATGAACGTCTGTTTCGGCCAGGACTCCATCGTCGACCCTTGGTATCCGCTGGGTAACGGCAACATTTTGCGAGTGCTGGAAGCCGGTTTGCATATCTGCCACATGCTTGGCTACCGCAACCTGCAAAGCGCGCTGGACCTGGTGACCGACAACAGCGCCAAGGCCATGGCCCTGGGCGATCGTTATGGCCTGGAGCCGGGGCGCCCGGCGAACCTGCTGATCCTGTCTGCAGACAGCGACTACGAAGTGATTCGCAGCCAGGGCTTGCCGTTGTATTCGATTCGCGCAGGCAAGGTGCTGATGAAGCGCCAGCCGGCGCAGGTGGAGTTTTTATAAACGCCGCGCCGTTCCGAACAGGCTGACGTGCAGCAACTCACCCGCTTGTGCGTGTAAGCGCACCGGCGCCGTACCGCCGGGCATCACCACCGCCACTTCCCCGGCAGCCACCCATCCTGCAGACCAGGCGGCGCACGCCACGGCACTGGCGCTGGTCCCGGAGGACGCCGTTGGCCCCTCGCCGCGCTCAAATACACGGGCGACAACACGATTGCCTGAATCCCGGGCCGCCCACTGCAGGTTCACCCCCGAAACACACGGTTGACCGGCCCCGGCAGGCGGCGCAAAAGCGATCGCCCTCAGCGGGTCGAACAACGCTGGCCGATGCATCTGCGCGTTGTCCGGCAACGCCGACGCATCCTGCACCAGCGTCACGCAATGAGGGTTGCCCACGCGCACAAACTGGCTGTAACTCCACTCGGGGTTGAGTGCAGCCAGCGGCGCAACATGGCTCACCTCGGTGCCTTCAAGCCAGACCACACCAACGCCAACCGCCCCCACCGCCGAAGGCCCCCATTCGGGGCGCCCCAGCGCCAGCCAGAAGCCCTGCACCTCCTCGTACACTGCAGGCTCAACCCGTGTAACCACCGGAGACTGTGCATCCGCCTTGTCGTGATGCACCCGCAGGTCACAGGCTTGAGTCATCAATGCCTGGTCGGTCAACGACTGGGCAAAAATCGTCAGGCCATTGCCACTGCGCTCCGCCAAGGATCCATCGGTGTTGACGATCAGCAGGTCAAACGGCGGTTCGGCCTGGAACGGTCCCACCAGCAGACCATCACACCGATGAGCCTTGGCCTCGGACGGGCGCGGTTGCGAACCCCAACCGCACTCTGAAGCAATCGCCGCCAGTGCCCAGGCGCTCCGACTGTTTGCGGCCAAGGCGGCGTTGTCCGGCACCTCGACACCTTTACTGCGCAACAACGCCGGGCTGGTCACACCGTAAATATTGCCCCGCGCATCGTAGAAAACGCTCATTGCGCAGTCCGCATAAAGATCCGTACCACCTCTTCCAGGTGCTTGCGCATGGCCTGGCGCGCACCTTCCACGTCCCGCTGCTCCAGGGCATCGAGGATCTTGCGATGCTCGTCTTCCGAACGATGGGGCATGTCGTCCGAGGTGTAGTGCGCCTGCAACCGCTGGAACATGCTGCCGTATCGATGCCCCAGCAAGTGCGCAATCATCAGCGCATAGGCCGGATTGCCCGAGGCCTGGGCGATGCGAATGTGGAACAGGCGATCACCCGGATGGGTGTGGGAGCCTTCGCGGTTGTCCTGTACGTTGCGTTCGAACGCCTCGCGGATACCCGCCAACTCTTCATCGGTAGCGTGTTTGGCGGCCAGGGCAGCGGCTTCCGGCTCAATCAGGCGACGGGCTTGAAGCAAGGAAAACGGCGGGATTTCGGCATTGAAGTCGACGTGCAGATTGAGTTCCGGATCGAATTCTTTCCATTGGTCCCGGGTGGCCTGGGCCATCACCGGTTCTTGGCTGACTTTGGGCTGCACCGGTTCGCACACCAGCACGCCATTGCCCACGCGCACGTCCACCAGGCCGATCACTTCTAGGGCAATCATCGCTTCGCGCACAGAGGCGCGACTCACGCCCAACAGTTTGGCCAGCTCACGTTCGGCTGGCAGACGGCTGCCCGGCGGAAATTCTCCACTGTCGATCAACGCCCGTAGCTGGTCGGCAATCTGTCGATAAAGACGTTGGTTATCAATAACTTGAAATGGCATCTAGGTTCAGCTCGATTCATGCACGGCACGGTCCAAATGATCAACTCGCGAAAAAGCCGCTTGTTGACCGCGAGAACCCATGCTAAAAATTGGATCAATGGCCTGACCATTGGATCGTTTCCAGTGTGCTGATCATAGCAAACCCACCACGGTTCGCTATGCCGCAGATGCAGGTGTTTTACGCCCTTAATGGCCTGACCATTGCGCCAATAATAACAATCTAGGGAGTCTGTCATGGACCTCACCGGTAAACGCGTGCTGATCACCGCCGCCGCCCAGGGCATTGGCCGCGCCAGCGTCGAAGCCTATCTGGCGGCTGGCGCCGAAGTGATTGCAGCCGATATCAATCAACAGGCGCTCGCTGACCTGCCGGGCGCGCAAACGGTAGTGCTGGACGTGACCGACGCCAGCGCCATCCAACGCCTCGCCGCCGAGGTCGGCCCGCTCGATGTGCTGTTCAACTGCGCAGGCGTGGTGCACGCCGGCACTATCCTTGAATGCCCGGAAAGCGACTGGGCGTTTGCCCTGGACCTCAACGTCACTGCCATGTACCGCATGATCCGCGCGTTTCTGCCGGGGATGCTGGCGGCGGGCGGCGGCTCGATTATCAACATGTCGTCGGTGGCCTCCAGCCTCAAGGGCGTGCCCAACCGCTTTGCTTACTGCGCCAGCAAGGCCGCGGTCATCGGCCTGACCAAATCCGTCGCGGCCGACTTCGTCACCCAGCGCATCCGCTGCAACGCCATCTGCCCCGGCACCGTGGAGTCGCCTTCGCTGCAGCAACGCATCATCGAACAAGCCAGCCGCGAAGGTCGCCAGCAGGACGAGGTGTACGCCGCCTTCACTGCGCGCCAGCCGATGGGACGCCTGGGCACGCCCCAGGAAATCGCCCAGTTGGCGCTGTACCTTGGCTGCGATGCCAGCGCGTTTACCACCGGCACCACCCAGATTATTGACGGCGGCTGGAGCAACTGACCGCCCACTGCCTAACAAGAGGACTGCTCATGAAATTGCTGCGCTATGGTGAAAAAGGTCAAGAACGCCCGGCCCTGCTGGACGCCGACGGCCGTCTGCGCGACTTGTCTGCCCACATCAGCGATGTGGCAGGAGATGCTTTGCTGCCGCATACCCTCGCTCGCCTGCAAGCACTCGACCCTGCGAGCCTGCCCTTGGTACCGGGTAATCCGCGCTTGGGCGCCTGCGTCGGCCAAGTGGGAAAACTCATCTGCATCGGCCTGAACTACGCCGATCACGCCGCCGAAACAGGCGCGCCGATCCCCGACGAGCCGATCATCTTCAACAAATGGACCAGCGCCATCGTCGGCCCCAATGACAATATCGAGATCCCGCGCCACTCCACCAAGACCGACTGGGAAGTCGAGCTGGGCGTGGTGATCGGCCAGGGCGGCCGCTACATCGAGGAAAGCCAGGCCATGCAACACGTGGCCGGTTACTGCGTGATCAACGACGTCTCCGAGCGCGAATTCCAGCTGGAACGCGGCGGCACCTGGGACAAGGGCAAAGGCTGCGACACCTTCGGCCCGCTGGGCCCGTGGCTGGTCAGCCGGGATGAAATCGCTGACCCGCACCAGCTGTCGATCTGGCTCGAAGTCGACGGCCACCGCTACCAGGACGGCAACACCCGCACGATGATTTTCCAGATCCCCAAGCTGATCAGCTACCTGAGCCAGTTCATGAGCCTGCAACCGGGGGATGTGATTTCCACCGGCACCCCGCCCGGTGTCGGCCTGGGCATCAAGCCGACGCCGGTCTACCTCAAGCCTGGGCAAAAGATCCGCCTGGGCATCGAAGGCCTTGGCGAACAGAACCAGACCACGGTCGACGCCTGACAAGAGCCAAGGAGCCGTTCATGACCACCATTACCGCGATTCGCGTCGAAGATATCCGCTTTCCTACGTCCCAGTCCCTGGACGGTTCCGATGCCATGAACCCGGACCCGGACTACTCGGCCGCCTACGTGATTTTGCAGACCGACAACCCGGCCCTTGAAGGCCACGGCCTGACCTTCACCATCGGCCGTGGCAACGAGATTTGCTGCGCGGCGATCCAGGCCATGCAGCCGCTGCTGGTGGGCCTGACCCTGGAATGGATCGCTGAAGACATGGGCCGTTTCTGGCGGCATGTCACCAGCGACAGCCAGTTGCGCTGGATCGGCCCGGACAAGGGCGCGATCCACCTGGCCACTGGGGCAATCGTCAACGCCGCGTGGGACTTGTGGGCCAAGGCCGAAGGAAAGCCCTTATGGCGCCTGGTGGCCGACATGAGCCCGGAACAGCTGGTGCGGTGCATCGACTTCCGCTACATCACCGACTGCATCACCCCAAGCGAAGCCCTGGCCTTGCTGCGCCAGCGCGCCGAAGGCAAGGCCGAGCGCATGGCCGACCTGCAAGCCAATGGCTACCCCTGCTACACCACCTCCGCCGGCTGGCTTGGTTATGGCGACGAAAAGCTGCGCAGGCTGTGCCAGGAAGCGGTGGATGCCGGGTTTAACCACGTCAAACTCAAGGTCGGCCACGACTTGCAGGACGACCTGCGCCGCGTACGCATCGCCCGTGAAGTGCTGGGGCCGGACCGTCAGTTGATGATCGATGCCAACCAGGTCTGGGAAGTCGACACCGCCATCGACTGGGTGCGCGAATTGGCATTTGCCAAGCCGTGGTTTATCGAGGAACCCACCAGCCCCGACGATATCGAGGGCCATCGCAAGATTCGCTTGGGTGTGGCGCCGGTCAAGGTCGCCACCGGCGAGATGTGCCAGAACCGGATCATCTTCAAGCAACTGATCATGCGTGAAGCCATCGATGTGGTGCAGATTGACGCCTGCCGCCTGGGCGGGGTCAACGAGGTGCTGGCGGTGATGCTGATGGCGGCTAAATATGGCCTGCCCGTTTGCCCACATGCCGGTGGCGTCGGGCTTTGCGAGTATGTGCAGCACCTGTCGATGATCGACTACCTGTGCATCGCCGGTACCCATGAAGGCCGGGTGATCGAGTATGTCGACCACCTGCACGAGCATTTCGAGGACCCTTGCGTGGTGCGCGGCGCGGCGTATCTGCCGCCGCAAGCCCCGGGCTTCTCGATCCAGATGAAAGCCGCGTCCCGGGAGCAATACCGCCACCGGCCGTGACCTGAAATGCATTTTTGAATGGACGGAGCACAATAATAATGTCGTCCCCATCACCTCTGAGGCTCGATGCACACCAGCACTTCTGGCGCTACCGGCCCGCTGATTATCCGTGGATCGGTGCGGCTGAAGCCGACCTGCGGCGGGACTTTCTCCCACAGGATTTGCGGCCGTTGCTCGATGCAGCCGGCCTGGATGGCTGCATTGCCGTGCAGGCTCGCGCCGGTGAACAAGAAACCGATGCGCTGCTGGACATGGCGCGGCAGCACCCGTGGATACTCGGCGTCGTCGGCTGGGTCGACCTGTGCGACCCAACCCTTGAACAACACCTGGAACAGTGGCGTGACGCACCGCGCCTCAAGGGCTTTCGGCATCAGATTCAGGATGAGCCTGCGCCTGCCAGCTTTATGGCTGACCCGGGGTTTGCCCGTGGCCTGCAGCACCTGCAGCAACAAGGCTACGTTTACGAAGTGCTGATCCGCTGCGCCGATCTCGACGCCGCCACAGCCCTGTGTCAGCGCCATGACCGTCATCATCTGGTGCTCGATCACCTGGGCAAACCAGACATCGCCAACGGCCCAGCAGGTTGGGCCGAACACCTGGCGCCGCTGGCCGCCCTGCCCCACGTCAGCTGCAAGCTGTCGGGCCTGCTCACCGAAGCCGGTCCCGACCAACGCAACGCCCGTGCCCTGCGCCCTTACATCGAACTGGCCCTGGAACTGTTCGGCGCCGACCGCCTGATGTTCGGCTCGGACTGGCCGGTTTGCCTGTTGGCCGGCGAATACCAGGGCACCTGCCAATTGCTGCAACAGACCCTCGGCTTACTGTCGCCCGTTGAACAGCAGGCGATCTGGGGCGGCACCGCCCAGCGGGTCTATCACCTTGAAGGAAACTGCCCATGAATCTGCACTTGCAGGACCGCGTGATCATCGTCACCGGCGGTGGCTCCGGGATTGGCGCCGCCATCTCCCTGGGGCTGATTGCCGAAGGCGCGATCCCGGTGATTTTCGGTCATCAACCGTTGTCGGCGGCTTTCGCGGCCGAGCTTGAACAGCAAGGTCAAAGCCACTTCATCCGCGTCGAACTGCGCGACGAAGACGCCTGCCGCGCGGCGGTCAACGACGTGTTGCAACGTTTCGGGCGCATCGACGGCCTGGTGAACAACGCCGGGGTCAACGACGGTGTAGGCCTGGAAGCAGGCCGTGCAGCCTTTGTCGAATCCCTGGAAAAGAACCTGATTCATTACTACCTGATGACCCACCTGTGCCTCGACGCTCTCAAGGCCAGCCACGGGGCAATCGTGAATATCAGCTCCAAGACCGCCCTCACCGGCCAGGGTGGCACCAGCGGTTATACCGCGGCAAAAGGTGCGCAATTATCCCTGACCCGGGAATGGGCAGCCTCGTTGCTGGAATTCGGCATCCGGGTCAATGCCGTGGTGCCCGCAGAGGTCTTGACGCCGCTGTACCAGCGCTGGATCGACGGCTTCGACAACCCCAAAGCCAAGCTCGCCGCCATCGTCGAAAAAATCCCCTTGGGCAAACGAATGACTAGCCCTGAGGAAATCGCCGACAGCGTGCTGTTCCTGCTCTCACCCCGCGCTTCCCACACCACCGGGCAATGGCTGGTGGTGGACGGTGGCTACACCCACCTCGACCGGGCACTGACATGAGCGGCCAACGTTACTGCCTGGCCCTGGACCTGATCGACGATGAGGCATTGATCGCCGAGTACCAGCAGTTGCATCAACGCATCTGGCCCGCCGTGGCTGGGCATCTGCGCAGCCAGCACATCGCGCAAATGCAGATCTGGCGCCTGGGCACGCGGCTGTTCATGGTCATGGACACCACCGCCGGGTTCAGCTTCGAAGGGCTCGACCAGGCCGCCCGCGACAACCCTGAAGTGCAAGCCTGGGAAACCCTGATGTGGCGTTTCCAGGCGCCCACGCCATGGACCGACCCCGGGGGCAAATGGCAGCCCCTTACGCAGATTTTCAGCCTTACCGACCAACCTTGATACCCGCTGCATCGCACGCCTTGATCCCATAAAAACAACAGGAGAAGCGTCATGTTAAGCAAAGACACACACCTGCCAGGCACCCGCGCCGTGCCGACTTATCGTTGGGCACTGATGCTGGTGACCAGTCTGTTCTTCCTGTGGGGCTTGTCCTACGGTTTGCTGGACGTCCTGAACAAGCACTTCCAGGAAGTGTTGCACGTCAGCAAGGCCCAGTCCGGGCTGCTGCAAAGCGCGTATTTCGGCGCGTATTTCCTGATCGCCCTACCGGCGGGGTTGCTGATGGACCGCCATGGCTACAAGGCCGGGATCCTGCTGGGCCTGTGCCTGTATGCGGCGGGCGCGTTGCTGTTCATGCCCGCGGCAGCGGCGGCGAGTTTTCCGTTCTTCCTGTTCGCGCTGTTCGTCATCGCCTGCGGCCTGGGTTGCCTGGAAACCGCTGCCAACCCGTATGCCACCGTGCTGGGCGAACCTCAGGGCGCCGAGCGGCGGTTGAACCTGGCGCAATCGTTTAACGGCCTTGGCCAGTTCTTCGGCCCGCTGATTGGCGGCGCGATGTTTTTCAGCGCCAGCAGCACACCGGCCTCGGACATGAGTTCGTTACAAACCACCTATGTGGTGATTGCCGTTTTGGTGTTGCTGGTGGCGCTGTTGATCGCCCGCACGCCGTTGCCGGATTTGCGTGCCCAGGAGCAGGCACTGCAACCTGTGGCCGGCAAGGGCTTGTGGCAGTACCCGGAATTCGTCGGAGGGGTAATCACGCAGTTTTTCTACGTGGCGGCCCAGGTCGGGGTCGGTGCATTTTTCATCAACTATGTCACCGAGCACTGGGCGCAGATGGGCAATCAGCAAGCGGCCTACCTGCTGTCGATCGCGATGCTGGCCTTTATGTTCGGGCGTTTTTTCAGCACCTGGCTGATGGGACGGGTCAGCGCGCAGAAACTGCTGCTGATGTATGCGCTGATCAATATCGGGTTGTGCGCGCTGGTGGTGGTCGGGTTAGAGGGTATCTCGGTGATCGCGCTGATCGCGGTGTTCTTCTTCATGTCGATCATGTTCCCGACGCTGTTCGCCATGGGCGTGAAAAACCTTGGGCCGCACACCAAACGCGGCAGTTCGTTCATGATCATGGCGATTGTCGGCGGCGCGCTGATGCCCTACTTGATGGGTAAGGTGGCGGATAACAGCACGGTTGCGCTGGCTTACCTGTTGCCTATGGGGTGTTTCGTGATTGTGGCGGTGTATGCCCGTAGCCGTTTGCGCCATCCATAAAACAGTGAGTGAGAGGGTCGGCCTGGAAGGTGGTAATCCACCGCAAGAAGCCCGGGGTTCGCCAGTTCTTGCAGGGATTACGCACCTTCCAGACCACCTCGTACATCAAACCACTATTTGCCCTACAAGCTGGTAGTGGCCCAAAAGGGCAATAGCGTTCCATGGTCATGGAAAAAATGCAGACGACGGCAGGCACGCCAAGGGAACCTGGCTCGCTCGATACGGCCTGATGTGCAAGGATGTTGCGCTGCACATCGTTCGTTGAACGCAAAACCAAGGATTTGTCATGACCGCCATCAGCACCCCAGCGCCCGTGGTACCCGGGCGGCTGGAACAAATGTCGACCCGCATCGCGTTTTTTATCGCAGGTTTCGGCATCGCCGCCTGGGCCCCGCTGGTGCCGTATGCCAAGGCCCGCGCCCAACTCAATGAAGGCACCCTCGGCCTGTTGCTGCTGTGCCTGGGGGTGGGGTCGATGATCGCGATGCCGGTCGCTGGGGCCCTGGCCTCGCGCCACGGTATCCGGCGCGTGGCCACCGGCGGGACGATCCTGATTTGCCTGGGCCTGCCGATGCTGGCCACTGTCACCTCGATTCCGTTGCTGATGGCCGCGCTGTTTGTGTTCGGGGCCGGCCTGGGCACGGTGGACTCCACCGTCAACCTGCAAGCGGTGATGGTCGAACGCGCCAGCGGCAAGACCATGATGTCGGGCTTCCACGGGTTATTCAGCCTGGGCGGGATCGTCGGTGCGGCGGGTGTCAGCGGGCTGCTGGGGTTGGGCTGGTCGCCATTGCAGGCGACCTTTGCCGTCGTCGTCATTATCGCGCTGGCCTTGCTCAAGGCCGGGCCGCACTTGCTGCCCTATGGCAGTGAAAGCTCAGGGCCGGCGTTTGCCGTGCCCCATGGGGTGGTGCTGTTTATCGGCTGCCTGTGCTGCATCGTGTTTCTCGCCGAAGGCGCCGTGCTGGACTGGAGCGCGGTGTTTTTGAGTGCCGAGCGCGGCCTTGACGAAGCCTATGCAGGCCTTGGCTACGCCGCATTTGCCTTGACGATGACGGTCGGGCGCCTGACCGGCGACGGGATTGTTCGCCGCCTGGGCGCAACCCGGGTGATTGTATTCGGCGGCGCACTCGCGGCCGCCGGTATGTTGCTGGCCACGCTATTGCCTGCCTGGGAAACTGCCCTGCTGGGGTATGCACTGGTAGGTGCCGGGTGTTCGAACATCGTACCGGTGCTGTACACCGCCGTGGGCAAGCAGACCGTCATGCCGGAACACATTGCCGTGCCGGCCATCACCACGCTGGGTTACACCGGCATTCTCGCCGGCCCGGCGGTGATCGGCTTTATTGCCCACGGCAGCAGCCTGAGTACGGCCTTTGTACTCATCGCCGTGATGCTGATCGGCGTGGCGATCAGCGGCAAAATACTTCGGGTATGAGGCCTTACCGGGTTTTTTTGAGTTCAAGCCAGCGATCGAGGGTTTTGCTACTGAGCCAGCCCTCCTGGTAATGGCTGCCAAAGATCCGCCGCCCGCTGCCATGGGCGGCTTGCAGGGATTGCAACAACCCGGGTCTGTCCACGATATTCTTCGCCAGATATACCTGCTGTTCATCGTACTTTTTGCGCGCCAGCCCCGTGGCGGGGTCGAGCACCGGTTCGCTCCGGCTGTCGAGTTCGTCCGGGTCTTTGCTCATGTTAACCAGCACCTCGATGTTGACGTAGCCGATGTGTTCAAAGAACCCCTTGCGGTCCCGGCTCCTGTCACGCAATTGGGTAAACATCGCCTTGAACACTTCAATGAGCTCGGCGTTGCTCTTGGCGTGGAAAGGATCCGGGCTGAACGCACCCGGGTCGCTGTTGCCGAACACCACACTCTGGGCCCTCGAAAGGCCTTCGCTGGTGATATTGCCGTCCTTGTCGGTGATCGCATCGATCAGCCGCGGGCGCTGCACAAGCGCCTTGGCCAGCAGGATGGCGCTATCGGCTTGCGGGTTTACGCCGAGCTTTTTGCCGGCGATTCGCTGCAGCGAGGACAGCATCAGCCCATCACTTCTCATTGAGTTTTTTCAGCATGGGAAATTGGCTGCTCACCGCTTTCAACAACTCGCTGTCCGGAAAGTCAATGTAGGGGTTGGACCGCCGGGAGTGGTTGACAGCATCGTTCTGGAGCGGCAAATGGTTGAGCAAACTCCTCCAGTGATTTTCACCGCGCAACGGTGGCCTGTAACCGGAAGACCTAAAAGCCGTGGCGCCCGGTTGATGATTGGCTTGCCGGCAAGCATCAACCGGTTCATTTGAAGCCACCTGCGCGGTACGCACGCCCTCATCCGGTGTCACCTCAAATCGGCCCGTACCACCGGGCTGCAAGTAGCCTGACCCGCGATCAATTCTCATGATTCATCTCCACCAATTTTAGATCCACGCTTGCCTGGTCATCACATCGGTAACGGCCGTTTCGCTCGCGCGATTAACAAGCCAAAAGTGTGTGGTGCCCCGACGGCAATGGTTCCGCACTCGCGAAGCGTTCCCATGACAACATGTAAAAATCCCTGGATCAGTCAGGTTTCCGCGCCGCTGGACAGCTCGGTTTCTTCACCTGCCAAAGGCTTTTTATCGCACTGACCATAGACCCCACCACGCTGCAAAACTGGCGCACCGCAGAAGCTTGCGTGGCAGGCAACTGCCCGTGGGGCAACATGCCTTTGATGAAATCGTCAGCAGCGGGGACCTGAAACGTGTGCTGCCCGGTAAAGTTCTTCACGCGACGGGCTTCGGCACCCTCCACGCGGTTATTGCCCTTGGATACAGCGACGCTGCCCGGCGGCGCACCACAGGCAGGCTTGGGGCAGGCATTGGGGTGGCCAAACGAAATTGAGGCCATGTCTAAACCTTGGCGCAGGATATAGAAGCAGCAAATTCATCAACACGGTAAATCACGCCACGATGCAGTCGCGGCGTGATCAGGTCCAAACGGGTTTAGCGAGACAACCAGCGCAGGGCGTGCTTGCTGATTTTGCCGTTGGCGTGTCCGCTGCTACCCTTGTCCATTGCTTCCAACAGGCTGGAGCGCTGGGTGACTTCCCGTGCCAACTGGATGAGTTGGTCCTGCTTTGGGTTCCCCGACAAAGGCGCCGCGGCCAGGCGTCGCAGATCGCTGATACTGACGGACTTTCTCCAGAAACCGCCCTTCAGGCCATTAAAGTCATTCAACATCTGTTCGGCGATCTGTTTGTCGCTCTGGTACTTCAACGGGTTGTCGGAGCTGAGTACGGCATCGAGGTCCTGCCGGGTGATTCGACCATCCAGGTTGCCGGTTCCACCGCTTCGATCAAAAGCTTGCATTACCTCGGGACGTCGCAGCAGTTCCCGGGCCAAAAGAATGTTCTGGTCATTGGCCTCGTTACCGGTCAACCGCTTGCCGGCCATGTCTTCCAGGCTTTGTTTCGTGACATGGGACCTGCCTGGCGCCTTGAATGCGTTGAAGTTGTCCTTGAGCAACTCCCCCAGTTGATCGTTGCTGCGCCTCGAATAATGTGGGTCCGGGCGGCCGTAGCCGGGCGAGGGCTTGGCAGGAGTCGGGCGGCAATACCCGGGCGTTGGCCGGGCGGGATCGGGCCGGCCATTGAACAGCGCCTTGATGCGGTCAAACAGTGCCTGCAACTGCCCCATCAGGCCGCCCGGAAGGCTGTTGGCGTTTGACGCAGTAGATGAACCGCGCGGTTCCATGGGGCTGTGCATCGGCGAGTTTGCGAACATCGGGCCGGTTTTATTCTCCGGCGCGCCGAAACTGACGGAGACCGATTCTTGCCCGGAAGGTGAGCGTGCCAGCGTCAACGTGACGGTATCAGCCGGGGGCTGCGCGGGATTATTGGGGGAATTGGCAACGGATTGATTGAGCACGGGTACCGACATCTGCATCTCCAGTTCGGCGTATTGACACGATTCACTCCCGGATCAAAGGCACCTCGGCGATGCAAGGTATCCCCTGGAAAGTGGGCACCTCCTTGTGTGGCGAACGGGTCGAATTCAGTTCCTGCAGACGCAGAAATCGCTCGAAAAAGAGTAGGAAGAAAGGCTGAGGCGAGAAGGCTTGCCCTCCTCGCCACATCGGTGTGCCGATGCCTTGGATCAGCTCACATCAACCACCCATCAAAATCCTACGCTGGCCTGCACGAAAAACGTGCGCGGCGCGCCCAGGTAAAGCCCCGCGTTGTTGTCGCTGGAGCGGGTGTAGTGCTCCTGGTTGAACACGTTTTTAACCCCTACGCCCAGCTTCAGGTTCGACAGTTGCGCGCCAAAGTCATAACCGCTGCGTACGTTGACCGAAACGTAGCCCGGGATATCACCGTATTGGCCATCGGCCGTGCCCTGGGTAACGTAAGTGGTGCCGGTGCCGGGCGCGCGCTGGCCGGACTGGGCGTAGACGTCCAGGTTGTGGGTCCAGTGGTTGATGTCGTAGCGCAGGCCTGCCGTCGCCACTTCACGGGAGTACAGCGGCAGGTCACGGCCCTTGAAGGCTACATCACCTTCCGAGGTGGCCTTGGTGTAGGTAAAGCCTGCGTTGGCGGTGAGACCGTCGAGGCGCGGGTCGAGGTTCGACAGGTCGTAATGGGCCGAGGTCTCGATCCCCTGGTGCTTGGTGGCGCCCAGGTTGGTCCAGCCCACATCGTTGCTGACGTATTGCAGTTCGTCGGTAAAGTCGATGTAGAACAGAGTGACCTCGGCGCCCCACACGTTGTTGTTGTAACGGGTGCCTATTTCATAGGTCTTGGCTTTTTCCGGGGTCAGGCCGTTGGCGGTCTGGTCACCGTTGCCACCCTGGATCACCTGGGCATATTGCTGGCTGCCGAAAGACGTTTCGTAGTTGGCGAACAGTTTCCAGGCATCCGACACGTGGTACATCACGCTCAGGGCCGGCAATGGCTCGTTGCTGTTGACCTTGCGGTTTTTCTCCAACACACGCTGGCCATTCAAGGCGACGACCGGGCGATCATGCAGGTGCGTGTTGATCCGCTCAAAACGGATGCCCGGGGTAATCGTCCACTTGCCCACATCGATCTTGTCATCGATGTAGAACGCATTGGCCTCGGTGCCGCCGGTGCGGTCCTGGTAGACGTGGCCGTCGTTCTGGCCAACCGGCGTCGGCACGTTGTTGACCAGTGCCAGGCTGCTGGCCTGCTCATGCATGCCCTCCTTGAGGTAGCGATAACCCACGCCCACTTCCTGGGTGGTGGGGCCCAGGTCGAACACCGTGGACACCCGTGGCTCGATGCCAAAGGTGTAGTAACTGCGCGGGTAGACACCCAGGGTCTTGAGGTCGCGGTTGGCGATGTGGCTGCCACGGAAGCTGTCGGTGTAGTACGTCAGCACTTCGGCCTGGGTGCGGTCGCTGATTTGGCGGATGTAGTTGAAGGACACGTCCTTGCGGCGGCCCGTGAAGTCGTCCCAGTCACGCACCGACTGGTACGGGTTGGCGTTGAACTGCTTCTGGGTCAGGCCGCCCGGCATGTCGGCGGTGGCGTCGTAGTAGTGGAAGTTGAGGGAGAAATCGTCTTGGTCGGTCGGTGCCCAGTGAGTCTTCAACAGCACATCGTCAATGTCATTGGAATTGTTGCGGTCGCGGTAGCCGTCACCCTTGGTGCCCGAATACAACAGCGCTGCGCCAATGCCGTTGTCAGCGGTGCCACCAATAAAGGCGTTTTCGATGTGCTTCCAGCCGCCGTGGGCCGCAGTTTCCAGGGTGGTGCCGACTTCACCGGAGAATTTCTCGGGAATGGCGCGGGTCACAAAGTTGATTACACCGCCGACGTTTTGTGGCCCATAACGCACCGAACCGGCGCCGCGCACCACGTCAATGCTGTCCAGGTTGCCCGCGGAAATCGGCGCCATCGACAACTGTGGCTGGCCGTAGGGGGCAAACGCCGCCGGCACGCCATCGATCAGCACGGTGGAGCGCGGCGACAGGCGCGAGGTCAGGCCACGCACGCCGACGTTGAGTGACACATCACTGCCGCCCGTACCGTTGGCTTCCTGTACCTGCACACCCGGAACCCGGCGCAGCACGTCACCGACGTTCATCGCGCCCTGCTCCACCATGGCTTCGCGGCGCACTACAGTGCGCGCACCCGGGTGGTTTTGCACCACTTCGGCGTTCGCGTCACTCAGCCAGTCACCCACTACCTTAATGTCGGTGGCACCTAGTTCCAGCGGGGAACCTGCTTCGCCGGTGCCTTTGGTCAGTGGGTGCAAGGTCACGGAGCCCGCATCAATCTGGTAATCCAGGCCGCTGCCTTGCAGCAATTGGCGCAGGGCCTGTTCGGGCGACAGGTTGCCGTCCACGGCCGGGGCTTGTTTGCCGGCCACCATGTCGGGGCTGAAGAACACTTGCAGGGACGTTTGCTGGCCCAACTGGCTCAGGGCCGAACCCAAAGACTGGGCCTTGATATGAATGCCATCGTCGGCAAACGCCGAAGGCATCGCGGCGCTTACCGCCAATGCCAGCGCAAGAGGTGCCCAGCGGGATGATTTATTGTTTTTCACGGCGAGTTTTTTCACGTCGAACGGAGTCCTGTGATCGCAAGAGAGTGCGGCTGTTAATGCAAACCAGTTGCAGTTGCACAAGAAGACGAAGAACTCGGAAAAAACCTGAATCTATCGTGAAATTATTTCCTGGCTACCGTCAGGCAGGGTGCGCAAGGCCACCGGAAGGATGTGCGGCAAGGCCTTGAGCAAGGCGTCGGTGTCGGTGGACTTGAACACGCTGGTCAATCGCAGGTTGCTCACCGCCGGTGCACTGACCCGCAACGGTTGCTCGCGGTACCGCGAGACTTCCCGGGCCACTTCGCCGAGGGTGGCGTTGTTGAACACCAGTTTGCCGGTGCGCCAGGCGGTCAACTCTGCGGGGTTGACGGCGTAGGCCGTTGCCACCTGGCCCCGGGCATCCACATGAGTGCCGAGGCCGGCCGTGAGCATTACGATTTCATCCGGTGAGCGCCCTTGCACCTTGACCGTACCGGCCTCGACCACCACGCGGGTCTGGTCTTCATCGCGGCGCACATCAAAGCGCGTACCGGTAACCGTCACCTGCCCTGCCCCGGCCGCCACCACAAAGGGCCGGCTGGCGTCGTGCTCGACGCTGAACATCGCCTCGCCCTGTTTGAGTTCGATGCCGCGCCGGCCTTTTTCATAGTGCACCGCCACCACGCTGCGGCTGTTCAAATCCATCAGCGACCCGTCGGGCAATGCCACCTGCCGGCGCTCCCCCAGCGCCGTGCGGAACTCGGCGCTGTACGCCGCCGGATGGTCCAGGCCACTGAACAAACCCAGGCCCAAGGCCACCGCCAGCACACTCGCCGCCACCGCATACCGCAGCACGGGCCGGCGCTTTGCCCGTGGCGCGGGGGAATCGCACAACGCCTGCAAGCGCGCCTTGGGCAACAGGTCGGTGGCGCTCCACACCCCTTGCAGCACATCAAATTCGTATTGGTGTTCGGCATGCTCGGCACGCCAGGCGTCAAAACGCTCGCGTTCTTCGACGCTCAACGGGCTGTCCTGCACACGCACAAACCACTGCGCCGCCTCATCGCGGGCCGTGGCACTGCCGCAGGCACACTCACGGGTATCCATCATGGAAGATCCTGTTTCAAACCGGGCATTGGTCATGGGGCCATCGCGTCCAGGCGGTCACGTAGATGCCGCAGGGTGCGGATCATATACTTTTCCACCATGTTTTTAGACAGGCCCAGGCGCTCGGCGATTTCCTGTTGGGTCAGGCCTTCGATTTTCTGCCAGATAAAAATCTTGCGGCAATTGAGCGGCAGCTCGGCCAAGGCCCGCTCGATGGAGTCCGCCAGCTGGATCGCGTGCATGAAATGCTCCGGGTCGCCACTGTGCGGCGAACTCTGATCAAACGCTTCCAGGGCCATCGCCTCCCGACGGTCTTCGCGGCGATAAGCGTCAACCGCGATATTGCGCGCCGTTTGATGCAGGTAGGCGCGAGGTTGCGCAACCGTGGTGGACGTGGACTCAAGCACCCGCACAAAGGTGTCGTGGGCCAGGTCCTCGGCCTGCTGGCGGTTTCTCAGGCGGCGCGTCCAGGTTCCGATCAACTCTTCGTAGTGCTCGAAAAAGCCTGTTCTGCGGGGCGGCTGAGGAGTCATCGGGGGAGCACTGGGGAGGCGGGGCGTGAATAGTAATGCTTCCTATTAAGCAGGGCAATTGCTTCCCGTCGCCCGAGGCCAGGTGTGACCGGCTCCGCGCCTGCGGCAGGTGTGGAGTCAAGCGTTCAGATCCCGCTGAACCAGTTGTAGCCTTGGTCTTCCCAGTAGCCCCCGGGGTTGTCATTGCCAATGAAAACCTCGACCACATGCTTGGGGTTCTTGAAGCCCAGCTTGGTGGGCACGCGCACGCGCAGCGGATACCCATACTCCGCAGGCAGTGCAACTTCACCGTAGTCCAGCGCCAACAGGGTTTGCGGGTGGAGTGCGGTGGGCATGTCCAGGCTGGAGTAATAACGGTCGGCACACTTGAAGCCCACATACTTGGCGGTAGTGTCTGCGCCGATGTGTTCCAGAAAGGTCTTGAGCGGCACGCCGCCCCACTGCCCGATAGCGCTCCAGCCTTCCACGCAGACCAAGCGCGTGATGTCGGTTCGTTGCGGTAGCGTGCGCAACCCTTGCAGGGTCCAGGGTGCTTTGTCTCGAACCAGGCCAGACACGGCCAGCGAATAACTCGACAGATCGACTTCGGGTATGTCGTCCTCGCCGTAGAACGCGTTGAAGGGAAATGGCGTGGTCATTTGCGCCTTGCTGAAGGTCGGTGCCAGTGTCTGCCCACTGAACAGCCAGGCCTGGACCCGGTCGTTCCAGCGCGACATGGCCCATAACACTTTGTCTACCTGGTCGCCGTCCTGCAAATTGCAGCCGGTGAGCATTGCCATGGCGCCGACGGTCAGGCCGCCGCGCAAAAAGTGCCGACGCTGGATACTTTCCAGCTGAAGCTGCTGGGCGGGCTCGAGCCTGATGCGCTGAATCGTGGTTTTTTTGGGTTCATTCATGATCGAAGCTCCCCTTTTCAATTGGCCGTACGCCACCTGTGATCATGGGCAACAGGGTTTTCGGCACCAGCAGCACCAATACCAGGTGCACGACGACAAACGCGCCAATGGCCGCCATCGCTGCAAAATGTACGTAACGCGCGCTGTCATAGCCGCCGAGCAGCGCGACCAATTTCTGCAACTGGATCGGCTTCCAGATCGCTACGCCCGAAACCACCACCAACGCCCCGGCCGCCAGCACCACCCCATACATCAGGCGCTGTACCGCGTTGTAGACGCCCTTCTCATGGGCCAGGCGAAAATGCAGTGCATCGTTCAGATCACGCTTGACCGCCTGGACGGTAACGGGCAGGAAATCACGCTGGAAATGGCGGCTGAACAGGCCGTAGAGCACGTAAACAAGGCCGTTGATCACCAACAACCACATAAACGCAAAATGCCAGGCCAGCGAGCCGCCCAACCAGCCACCCACCGTCACCTGCACTGGAAACCTGAACGCAAACAGCGGGGACGCGTTATAAATCGCCCAACCGCTCATGAACATACACACCATGCACATGGCGTTCAGCCAATGGGTGAGGCGCACAGGCCAGGGATGGATTCGCTTTCGTTTCATGCTGCTCCCTCCTGCAACGGCGAGGCGGCGCCTGCGGGAACGAGGCCCGGGGGCCTCGCTGCCACAGTACCGACGTTTTACATAGGTGGCTGGAAGCCGTCCTTACCAACCGCGACCCCGCGTGCGCTGCCATCTTGTGCAGGGAACACCACAATTTTCGCGCCTTTTACCAACTCATCGGCCTTGCCAGGCTCGACGTAAGCAATGGGCACATCAGTGGGCACGACCAGCTGTTTCTCACCGCCTTTGTAATTGACGGTCAGTGTGCGGCCGCTGGCATTGGACAACTTGCCTACAGTGCCATTGGTCATGGTGCCCGTCGTGCCATCGGCATTTTGCCAACCGTAGTGGCCCTCACCGCTGCCCTTGAGGCTGGATTCGAACACGGTGACTTCCAGTGCCTTGAGCGTGCCGTCCGCTTGCGGCGTGGCGGCCGAACCCACAAAGCTATCGGCCTTGATTGAATCGATATCCGCCTTGGACACCCGGACAATGCCGGTCTTGTCGGTCAGGCCGATGGTTTGGTGGGCACCGGTGCGGGAGGTAAAGGTCAGGGTGTTGTTGTCGACACTTTCGACCACGCCGCGCAACGGCTTGATCACCGGCATATCCGCCGCGGCGGCAATCGCGGCAGCGCCCACCATGAATAAACCAAACGTGGTGGACAGAGCACTCTTGAGCTTCATGTTGGGGATTCCTCACTGGTTTAAGTGGGTTCATCTTCCAAACCCAACCGGGCCTCCACGATGACCTGCAGATGACATTTTTGTCATCGACGGCCCCGGCACCGCGAATGACAAAAATGTAACCCGCGACAATCCCATAGCTGGTTAAACTTTGTTTCATATTAGGCTTGTAGCCATCTGGCAGAGAGAGCCGAGCACACCTGAATGCATATTTTGTTGATTGAAGACGACGCGAGCACCGGCGAGTACCTGAAAAAGGGCCTTGGCGAGTCCGGCTATAAAGTCGATTGGACCCAGCACGGCGCCGACGGCCTGCACATGGCACTGGAAACAGCCTACGACCTGATCGTGCTGGACGTGATGCTGCCCGGCATCGACGGTTTTCAGATCATCGAACTGTTGCGTGCCCGGCAAGACGTCCCGGTGCTGTTCCTGACGGCCCGCGACCAACTGCACGACCGCATTCGCGGCCTGGAACTGGGGGCCGACGACTATCTGGTAAAACCCTTCTCTTTCACCGAACTGCTGTTGCGCATTCGCACTATCCTGCGCCGTGGAGTGGTCCGGGAAATCGATCACTTTCACCTTGCCGACCTGGAGCTGGACCTGGTCCGCCGTCGTGTCACCCGCCAGCAGCAAGTCATCGTATTGACCAACAAGGAGTTCGCCCTGCTGCACCTGTTCCTGCGCCGGGAAAGCGATGTGTTGTCCCGGGCACAGATTGCTTCGGAGGTCTGGGACATGAATTTCGACAGCGACACCAACGTGGTGGATGTCGCTGTCAAGCGCCTGCGCAGCAAGGTCGACCTGCCCTACCCGGTCAAACTGATCCATACGGTGCGCGGCATCGGCTACGTCTGCGAGGTACGGTCATGTGGCCCCGACGCCAGCCATCCCTGACCCTGCGCTCGACGCTGGCGTTCTCGCTGGTCGCCATGCTCGCCGTGGCCGGTGCAGGCTTTTACCTGTACGCCTCCATGCGGGCGTCAGTGCTGATGAACACCGACCATGCCGTGATGGGACGCCTGGACCACTTCCGCAAGCTGCTGCACTACGAGCTCGCCCTGGACAAGCTGCGCGACAGCCCGCAAATTTTCAAGAACATGCTCGACAGTGAAGACGACATCTTCATCATCGGTGAGCCCGGCCAGGAGCCCGTGATCAAGGTCAACCCACTGGGTGTTGTACTGCCGGACCTGCCCGTGATCAATCCGGACGCCGCGATGCGTGTTGAGGACCTACGCAGCGCCATGACCGACGCCGGCGTGCCGCTGCGCGCCGCCACCGTGCAAACGACTTCCGAGGGCCGCGAGGTTCGGCTCACCGCCGCGCACCTCATGGACAAGGAAATGGCCATGCTCAAGGACTTTCGCGAGCGCATCTACCTGGCGGTGAGCCTGGCATTTTTGGTCACCGCGGTGCTCGGCTACTTACTGTTGCGCCGCGGCCTGCGCCCGTTACGCAAAATGGCGGTACACGCGGCGAACATCACGCCTCAGCGGCTCGACAGCCGTATGAACAGCGCAGACACGCCGGTTGAATTGCAGCAACTGAGTGACGCCTACAACGCCATGCTCGACCGACTCGCCAACGGTTACCAGCGCCTTGTACAGTTTTCTGCCGACCTGGCTCACGAAATACGCACCCCGCTTGGCTCATTGATGGGGCATTTCCAGGTTGCACTGCGCCAGCCACGCACCCTGGATGAGTACCAGGCACTGCTCGCTTCAAACCTGGAAGAACTGGAGCGTATTTCCCGCATCGTCGAGAGTATTTTATTCCTTGCACGGGCCGACGAAGCGCAGGCGCTGGTGGAGCGTCAACCGCTGTCGCTGCATGACGAAATCCAGCGCATCTGCGACTACTTCGAAGGCCTGGCAGAGGAGCGCCAGATCACCCTGCAGGCTGTCGGCAATGGCATGGCCAACGCAGACCCATTGCTGCTGCGCCGGGCATTGAGCAACCTGGTAGCCAACGCCATTCGCTACGCAGACGAAGGCAGCAAGGTTTTGATGCGAGTGGCCGCGACCCGGTCCGGGTGGCGCATTGACGTGGAAAATCAAGGCCCGGTGCTGGCCGATGAAACCCTGCGCAAGTTGTTCGACCGCTTTTACCGAGGCGATGCGTCCCGCCACCAGAGCTCCGATTCATACGGCCTTGGCCTCGCAATCGTTGCGGCGATCATGCAACTGCATGGCGGTCAGGTAAGCGTCGAACAACCAACGCCGGGGACCATTCGTTTTTCGTTGTGCTTCCCCGCTGACTGAGCCGGCAACCGTCCAGGCGGCGGGTACCTTCATTTATTTTGCAGCAGAGAAGGCGCAGGCAAGGAGCCTTTCAAGGATTTTATGTCGGCTTGATGAAAAATCCGGTCTGGCCGCCCACCATTGCCACCATTGTCCAAATTGCGCACAAGGGTGGAACGCCTCTCGCTGAAGAGCTCACGGGCTACGGCTTGTGCCTCACGACTGAACACCTGGGTGGTTGGCCGTAGCCCGGCCGCCTCTTCAAGCGTGTCGTAGCCAACAAACTTGCCCTGGTTGTCACCGAAGGCTGCCATGAGCTCATCGAAGACGCTCGCCAGGCGGTCAAGAAGATCCTGGTCACTCGTGTTGGCATACGGGTTGATGAACTGATCGAGCGAGTCCCTGGAAATTTTACCGTCGAGTTTCCCGTCGCCTTTGTCGAACTGGGTAAATAAACCGCCCTTGTCCAGAATCGCATTGGCCAGGTTGATCTCCGCCTGCGAAGCCGGTGTACCGTCCGAATGTTTCCCGGAGGCGACTATGGCGAGGGACTTATCGGTGATAAACCCGTCTGCGTCTGCCAGTGAACTGAAACGGGCCAGCGCGTAATCGGCAAGTTGCGCGCCACTGTTGCCCGCATAGGGGTTGGGCTGCCCGGTGCCCTTGTCAGCGTTCTCAACCCGTTGGCGCGCCAGGCCATCGCCCTGCGCCCCTACCGGCAAATCCTTCTTTTTTTCATCTGTTTTAGGGGCTTCCCACTCATACTGCGGCACCAACGTTTTATTCAACTCAGGGCGTCGCAGGATTTCAGTGGCCAACACCGTCATATTGTCGTCGGCCACCTTGCCGGTCAGTGGGCGATTGGCAATTGCGCGAAGTCGCGCCTGCGTCGGCTTCCCGGTTTCTTCGTCGGTAAAAATGTCCACATTGACTTTAAATGCCGCACTGATGTCTCGATTGTTTGCATTCTCATAGGGGTTAAACACTGGTTGAGAATTAGTGTTCTGACCGTACTGATTCGATCCGGGCATTTGGATGTGCGGCATGTTGATTGATGACATTGAGACTGACTCTCCAATAGGTTGGGTTTTGTAATTCCCTCTGGGGCCGAGGTGCATCGACCCCCTGACTGGCCACCTTGCCAAGCAGGAAGATGGTCCACTGTTCTGTGGTAATCCGCGCAAAAACAGTTCCAAAGCCGCAGCTTCCCTGAGGGAAAAAGCCCATCACGCCGTAAGAAAGTCACACCAACCGTTTGATCTGCTTGTGCCTCCACACCAATCGGTAATACGCCGTCTGCAACCCCAACATCGCCAGGTAGGTCACCGGAAACGCCATCCACACCCCTTCCAGCCCAAACCGCGCATTGAGCAGGTACGCCACCGGCAGTTCCACCCCCAATACGCAAACGATCGAAATCCCCACCGGCACCAGCACCACGCCGCTGGCGCGCATGATCCCGCCCACCACCGCCTGGAAGCCAAACACCAGAATGCTCCAGAGCATGATATGCAGCAGGTGCTCGGCCTTGAACCGTGCATCCTCGTCGGTGATGAACAACCCCAGCAGCCAGTGCGACAACCCATACCCCAGCACAATCAACCCGCCTGTCAGGCACAGGTTGATCAGCAACCCGGTGCGCAGGATCGGCCCGATCCGTTCCAGCCGCCCGGCCCCGATTGCCTGCGCCCCCAGGATCGATGCGGTAATGGCAATCGACAGCGCCGGAAACTGCACATAGTTGACGATCTGCGTCACCGCCCCATACGCCGCAGTTGCCTGGGAACCGTGGCTGTTGACCAGCGCCAGGATCACCAACTCCGACAGCGACAGCACCACCATCTGCAACCCGGTCGGCAATCCAATACGCAGCACCTTGCCCAGGATCACCCGGTCCAGCCGCAGCGCCGCCAGTAACTCGCGATCCGGCGCCATCACGTGGTTTTTATGGCGCAGGCGCAGCACCAGGAAGGTCATTGCCAGGGTATTACCCACCAGCCCCGCAAGCACCGCGCTCTGGATGCCCATCGGCGGCAAGCCCAGCCAGCCCTTGATCAGCGCCGGGGTCAGCACCAGCCCCACCGTGGTCGAGACCACCAGCGCCAACAACGGCGACACCGTGTCGCTCACGCCCCGCAGCAGTTGGGTGAACAGGATGAACACCAGCAGCAGCGGCATGATCAACATCATCATCTGCGCGTAGCCTACTGCGTCATCCAGCACGTCCACCGGCGTGCCCAGGGCCTGCATGGCCGGGCGCGCAAACACGCTGCCCAACACGGCCGCGATCACTCCGATCAAGGCACCGAGGGTCAGGGTGGCGCCGGTGATCGACTTGACCATCGAGGTTTCCTGCGCGCCCCATGCCTGGCCGATCAACACCGAGGCGCCCGCCCCCAGGCCGATCACCAGGGCGATGAAGAAAAACACAATGGGGAACATCCCCGACACTGCCGCCAAGGCCTGGGTGCCAAGCATTTGCCCGACGTAGATCCCGTTCAGCGTGCCGGAAAAACTCTGGAGGAAATTGGATAGCACCATGGGTGCCAGAAAGATCAGGTAGATCTGCCATAACGGTCGCTGCTGGGTGACTTCCATGAAGGTTCGAATCTCAATGCAATCAGGTAGGGAAAGCGTTGCGTGACAACCAGGCCAGGTACAACTTCACATCCACCGGCCAGTGCGCAATCTTGTTGGAAAATTCAGCGCCGTCCTCGGCAAACAACGCCCGTGAGGCTTCTTCAAAACCTGGCAGGTCGCCGCCGATGGCGCTCATGAAACGATAGCTGGATTCTTTGGCCTGGCGGCGCTCATCGTGCTCGGCATGGGCGTTGCGCGCTTCATCCACCAGCCGGCGCAAGGCCGCCGAGGCGCCGCCGCGCTGTTGCCCCAGCCACTCCCAATGCCGTGGCAGCAGGGTGACTTCACGGGCGACCACGCCCAGCTTGGGTCGCCCTACAGCCGGTGACGCCGGCACCTGCGCCTGCGCCTGCGCGGCCATTGGCTGTTCGGGCGCATAACCGGCGGGCCACGGATGGTCGACTTGAACACCGCTGGCGTCATCGAACACCAACAGGCTGCCCGCCGACAGTTCGAGGCTGGCCAGGTGTGCGGCGACGTCAGAATAGAAACCGGCAGCCACGCGTTGGTGGCCAAGGAAGGCAGTGCAGCAGGGAAAATGGGGCGAGCTCATGATTTTTACCCGGGCGTTATTGTTCTACCCGGGTGATATTAGCCTTAATCTCATAGGTTGCAAGCCGCAAGTCGTGAAACGAGCACACGGTCACCCCCGGCTGTCGCAGCCATGCTGCGCACGCCCGGGTCACGCAACAGGCATTCGGCAATCGCCGGTTCAAGCTCCACCCGCAATCGCCGGCCCAGGGCGCGTGCGCCAAACCGTACGTCATGGTCGCGACACAGCCAGGCCCGTGCAGGCTCATCCAGCACCAACGAGCGCTGCTGCACCGCAAGGCGTTGATTGAGCTTGCCCAGTTCCACCTCCAGCAACGCTTCGAGCCACGGATGATCGATGGGCTCGAACATCAGGATGCGGTCGATGCGATTGAGAAACTCCGGCTCGAAATGGCTGTGCAGGGCGTCCTCCAACACCCTCGCCTCACCACGGCCCCACCAGCGCAACGGGGCAAACCGCTGCCGATGCCGACGCGCTTGCTGCGCGCCGATATTGCTGGTCATGAAGATCAGGCTGTTGCGAAAGTCCAGCGTGCGAGCGCCGCCCGCCAACGTCAGCTGGCCGTTTTCCAGAATGCCCAACAGGCTGCGTACCACCTCCTGGCTGGCCTTTTCCAACTCGTCGAACAACACGATGCCGGGGCGGCTGTAGCTGCCCTGGATCAGTTCGCTGTTGAACAGGCTGATGCCCTCCTTGCTGCCGACATAACCGGGTGGAGCACCGGTGAGGGCGGCGGCGTAATGTTCCTGGGCCAGGGTATGCATGTCGATACGGCAAAAACCATCAGTACGCCCGTGCAAAGCCAGGGCCAGCAGGCGCACGATTTCCGTCTTGCCGACCCCGGTAGGCCCCATGAACAGGTTGACGCTCAACGGCCGCTCGCGCTCACCGATGTCGGCCTTGACCACGTTGAGCAACCCTTCCACCTGGGCCAGAGCGGCCTCCTGGCCGATGATACGGCTGCGCAGCAAGGCCATGACCTGAGCCGGTTCAAAGGTAAACCGCATGCCTTAACCCGCCGTTTTTTGTTTACCGCCATGGGGCAATTGCCCCACCGGGCATTCGGCAACACCGACGGTATTGCGGGTGAATGCTTCGACATTCTCCTGGGCCTTTTGCGCATCCAGCACCCAGGTGCGATAGAACTCGAACGGGCAGTCCGCCACGCCCTTGTCGCCGTCGCCCGAGGCATGCATGCCGGTGTAGCCACGGTGCAGCAGTTTGAACAGATGGTTCTGTGACTGGTCGTTGGCCCGCGCATCGCGGATCTGCGAGACCGACAGCTGGGCGTATTGAATGCCCATTTCTTCCTCGCCACATTCGCCCAGGGTACGGCCATCAAAACCGATGATCGCCGAATGCCCGAAGTACGAATACACCCCATCGAACCCCGCCGCGTTCGCCACCGCCACGTAGCAATTATTGGCCCAGGCCATGCTCTTGGACATCTGCACCTGCTGCTCCTTGGCCGGGTACATATAGCCCTGGCAGCGCACGATCAGCTCGGCGCCTTTCATCGCGCAATCGCGCCAGATCTCCGGGTAGTTGCCGTCGTCGCAGATGATCAGGCTGATCTTCATGCCCTTGGGCCCGTCGCACACGTAGGTGCGATCGCCCGGGTACCAACCCTCGATCGGGCACCACGGAATGCACTTGCGGTAACGCTGCACGATCTCGCCGAGGTTGTTGATCAGCACCAGTGTGTTGTACGGCGCCTTGTGCGGATGTTCTTCGTGCCGCTCGCCGGTCAGGGAGAACACGCCCCAGGTGTTGGCCTGGCGACAGGCCGCCGAGAAAATCGCGGTCTCCTCGCCGGGGATGCTGGCGGCAGTAGCCATCATCTCATCGTGGTCGTACATGATGCCCATGGTGCTGTATTCGGGGAACACCACCAGGTCCATGCCGGGCAAACCCTGCTTCATGCCGACGATGATCTCGGCAATCTTCTTCGCGTTATCGATGACCTCGGCCTTGCTGTGCAGGCGCGGCATCTTGTAGTTCACGACAGCAACGCCGACCGTGTCCGGGCTGCTGGATATGTCGCCATGGCGCATTGCAAATCTCCTCGGTCAGTGACTGATCATCCAGGGCCGCGGCCCGGTTTTGGTCTTCAGGCCCAACGGGTTGGCCTTGCTTGGCACCACCGGTTTGCTGGTGCCACAGCAACTGCAGCCAGCCGGGTGCTTGCGTGCTTCCTGATATTCGCTGACGGTTTGCGGTGCGTGGGCGCTGCGTTCGTTGCCGGCGATTGCCTTGCGCTGGTTGGCCGACAAGCTGGTCAGCGCCGGTGCCGACAACTGCAACGGCCCGCCCGGGCTGTCGCAGTACGGGCACTGGCTGGGCGCGTGACGCTGGGCCATGGGCCGCAGCATCGTGAAGGTGCCGCAGGACTCACAGGCGTATTCGTAGGTCGGCATGGCTACAGGTCCGGGGCAATGGGCAGGTCGATGCTGCCGTCGAGGAACTTGGTGGGACCGTTGGCGTTGGGGTTGATATCGAACTCGAAGATTTCCGTCGGCAACCACAACGTCGCGCACGCGTTGGGAATATCCACCACGCCGCTGATATGCCCCTGCACCGGCGCCGAGCCGAGCAACGCATAACCCTGGGCCGGCGAGTAGCCGAACTTGGTCAGGTAGTTGATTGCATTGAGGCAGGCCTGGCGGTAAGCAACGTTGACGTCCAGGTAGTGCTGCTGGCCCTGTTCGTCGACGGAGATGCCTTCGAAGATCAGGTAGTTTTTGTAATTCGGGGTGATCGGGCTGGGCTTGAACACCGGGTTCTTGATCCCGTACTTGGCCATGCCGCCCTTGATCAGCTCGACCTTCATGTGCACCCAGCCGGCCATTTCGATGGCGCCGCAGAAGGTGATTTCGCCGTCGCCCTGGCTGAAGTGCAAGTCACCCACTGACAGGCCGGCACCGTTGACGTACACCGGGAAGTAGATCTTCGAACCGCGGGACAAGTCCTTGATATCGCAGTTACCGCCATGCTCACGCGGCGGCACGGTGCGGGCACCAGTGGCGGCCGCGTCGTCACGCGCCGAACCCTTTAGTTTGCCCATGTGTGCGGTGGCGGCCAGCGGCGCGTTGGCCAGGGGCGGCACGCGGGTCGGGTTGGTGTCGATCAGTTCCTGCTCGCGGCGGTTCCAGTCGGCGAGCATCACCGGGTCGGGCAGGCAACCGATCAGGCCGGGGTGGATCAGGCCGGCGAAGTTGACGCCCGGGATGTGCCGGGAACTGGTGAACATGCCCTTGAAATCCCAGATGGCTTTTTGCGCGCTGGGGAAATGGTCGGTGAGGAAACCGCCACCGTTCTGGCGCGAGAAGAAACCGTTGAAGCCCCATTGGGACTCGGCCTTGGCGCCGATGTCGAGCAAGTCGACCACCAGCAGGTCGCCGGGTTCGGCGCCGTGTACGCCCACCGGGCCGGAGAGGTAGTGCACGGTGGAGAGGTCGACGTCGCGCACGTCGCTGGCGTCGTCGTTGTTCTTGATGGCGCCGGCGGTCCAGTCATAGGTTTCGAGGATGAAGTCATCGCCGGGTTTGACCCAGCACGCCATCGGGATATCCGGGTGCCAACGGTTGTGGATCTGCTCGTTTTCGGTGACGGGTTGGTTGAGGTCGACTTTGATCAGCGTATCGGTCATCTGCGTGCTCCCGAGGGATGGCGTGGGCGTTGGGGCCAGTCTCCGGGGAATGGGGTGAAACGGGGAATACGTTGGATGACGTATCTGGGGTTGATTGGGGGGTATCTCCGTTATTTGGGTAACGCCCGCCCAGGGTTCCAATTTCAGCCATCACCCAAATAACGGATATGTACCCCAAAAAAATCACACAGACAGGTAACGGCTGATGGTCGCCTCATCCACTCGATCCCGAGTCTCCTCAATCACAAAACGACCTTTTTCAATTACCAAAAACCGATCAGCAATCTCCAACGTAAACGACAACACCTGCTCCGACACCACAATGGTCAAGTCCCGCAAATTGCGGATCTCCTTCAAGGTGCGCGCGATGTCCTTGATGATCGAAGGCTGGATGCCCTCCGTCGGCTCATCCAACAACAATACCTTCGGATTCGTCGCCAAAGCCCGGGCAATCGCCAACTGCTGTTGCTGGCCGCCCGACAGGTTGCCACCCTTGCGCGAGCGCATGTCATGGAGCACCGGAAACAGTGCATACAGGTCTTCAGGCACTTTGCCCCGGGCCGACGCCGGCAACCCGGTCTGGATATTCTCCAGTACACTCATGCTGGGGAAAATCATCCGCCCCTGAGGCACATAGGCAATCCCGCGCTCCACCCGCTCATGGGTTTCAAGACGCGACACATCGTGCCCGTCCACACTGACCTGCCCTTGCCACTGCGGCAAAATACCCATCAGGCTCTTGAACAAGGTGGTCTTGCCCATGCCGTTGCGGCCCATCACCGCGACGATCTCGCGCTTGGCCACGTTCAGCTCCAGGTCGTGAAGAATCTGGCTCTGCCCGTACCCACACGACAGTTTGTCGATCTTGAACATGCCCGACTCCTCAGTGGCCCAAATACACTTCAATGACTTTCGGATTGCTCTGCACCGACTCCATGCTGCCCTCGGCCAGCACCTTGCCCTGGTGCAGCACCGTGACTTTGTGGGCGATACTTTTGACGAACTCCATGTCGTGCTCGATCACCAGCACCGAGCGGCCCTGGCTGATGCGCTTGAGCAGCTCGGCGGTCTGTGCGCGCTCGTTGACGCTCATCCCGGCCACCGGTTCGTCGAGCATCAACAACTCCGGGTCTTGCATCAGCAGCATGCCAATTTCCAGCCACTGTTTTTGCCCGTGGGACAGCAGGTCGGCTTGCTGGTCGAGCAGCTCGCCAAGGAAGATCTCCCGCGCCACCTCCTCGACCCGCGCGATCACCTGGGCATTGCGCTTGAAAAACAGCGCGCCCCAGACCTTGCGCCCGGCCGGGTACGACATCTCGAGGTTTTCAAAGACTGTGAGGTTTTCGTAGATCGACGGGTTCTGGAACTTGCGCCCCACGCCTGCACGCACGATGTTGTACTCGCGCATTTTGGTCAGTTCCTGGCCATCGAACTGGATGCTGCCGCTGGTGGCGCGGGTCTTGCCGCAGATCAGGTCCAGCACCGTGGTTTTGCCGGCACCGTTGGGGCCGATCACCACCCGCACTTCATTACGGTCGATATACAGGTTGAGGTTATCGACAGCCTTGAAGCCGTCGAACGATACGGTGAGGCCTTCGATAGCCAACACGGGTTTTTTCATTTCAAAACCAACGGCGGTCATGGCTGTGTCTCCAGGATCTTGGCTTCAGCCTTGGGTTTGATCTTCACAGGTTCAGCTTTGACCACCGGCGGGCGCCGCAACAACCTGGCCAGGGCCTGGCGACCATGGCTGTCCCACAACCCCGCCAGGCCGTTGGGAAAGTACATGACCACGGCGATAAACAGCCCGCCCATCAGGTACAGCCACAGCTCGGGAAACGATTCGGAAAAGTAGGTCTTGCCGTAGTTCACCAGCAACGCGCCATACACCGCGCCCAGCAGCGACATGCGCCCGCCGACCGCCGCAAAGATCACCATCTCGATCGACGGCACGATGCCCACGAACGAGGGCGACATAAAGCCCACCTGCAAGGCAAACATCGCCCCGCCAATCGCCGAGAACGCCGCCGCCACGCAGAACACGAAGATCTTGAAGCTGGCCACGTCGTAGCCGGAGAACCGCACCCGCTCTTCCTTGTCGCGCATCGCCATCAACAGCCGGCCCAGCTTTGACGCGAGGATGAAACGCCCGATGAAAATGCAGCCAAACAGCAACCCGGCGTTGATGAAGTACAAGATCATCTTCGCGCCGTCACCGCGCAGGTCCCAGCCCAGCAGGGTCTTGAGGTCGGTGATGCCGTTGACGCCGCCGGTGAGGCCCTGCTGGCCGACGATCAGTACCGTGAGGATCAGCGCAATCGCCTGGGTGACGATGGAGAAATACACATCACCCACCCGCCGCTTGAACAGCGCCATGCCGATAATGAACGCCAGCAGCACCGGCACCGCAATCACCGCGAACAGGGTGAAGGTGAAGCTGTGGAACGGCACCCAGAGCCAGGGCAGTTCGGTGATCTGGTTCCAGTCCATAAAGTCCGGTATGCCCGGCGTCGACTGGATTTTGGTGCTGATCGGGTCCGAGGCCTCGAGCTTCAGGAACATCGCCATGCAGTAGCCACCGACGCCGAAAAACACCCCCTGCCCGAGGCTGAGGATCCCGCCATAACCCCAGCACAGCACCAGGCCCACCGCGACGAACGCGTAGGTCAGGTACTTGCCGACCATGTTCAGGCGGAACGCATCCAGGGTCAGCGGGAACACCACGAGGATCAACAGCGCCAGCAGCGCGATGCCGATCAGGTTTTGCTGGCCGCCCAGCAACTTGTCTAGAGCCTTCATCGGTTCGCCTCTACTTGCGCACTTTGATGGAGAACAACCCTTGCGGGCGCAGCATCAGGATCAGAATCACCGACGACAGCGTCAGCACCTTGGCCATCGAGCCACTGAGGAAAAACTCCGACAGCGATTGGGTCTGGGCGATCACGAACGCCGAGGCAATGGTGCCGAACAGGCTTTGCGCGCCGCCGAATACCACCACCAGGAAGGTGTCGACGATGTACTGCGAACCTGCGGTCGGCCCGGTGGAGCCGATGGTGGTGAACGCCGCACCGGCCACGCCCGCCACGCCGCAACCGAGGGCGAAGGTCATGCGGTCGACCTTGCGCGTATTGATGCCCACCGCACGGCTCATCAAGCGGTTTTGCACGGTGGCGCGCACTTGCAGGCCCCAGCGCGAACGGTAGAGCATGACAAAAATCGCACCGGTCAGCAGCAGGGTCAGGCCCATCATGAACAGGCCGTTGCGCGGGATTTCGATGGCGTCGGTGAGGTTCACCGAACCCATCAGCCAGGCCGGCGGTTCGGCACTCACTTCACGGGCGCCGAACACCGAACGGAAGGTTTGCTGCATTACCAGGGACAAGCCCCAGGTGGCGAGCAACGTGTCCAGCGGCCGCTTGTACAAACGGCTGATCATCGCCCACTCCACCAACCAGCCAACGGCGCCGGCGACGAGGAATGACAGGGCAATGGCAAAGAAAAAGTAATACGGCTGAAAGCTCGGCGCGAAGTGCGCGGTGAGGCTGGAGCAGACATACGTGGTGTAGGCGCCAATGGTCAGGAACTCACCGTGGGCCATGTTGATCACGCCCATCTGGCCAAAGATGATTGCCAGTCCCAATGCCATCAGCAACAGCACGCAGAACACGGACAAGCCGTTGAACCCCTGCATCGCCGCGATGGCTCCAAATTCCGATAGCCATTCCATGATGATGGTCTCCTGGGACCTGGTGAAAAACATTCCCGTAGGAGCCGGCTTGCCGGCGATGGCATCACCTCGGTTTAACTGACAGACCGAGTCGCCTGCATCGCCGGCAAGCCGGCTCCTACACGGGTTGTGTTAACCCTTGGGGTTATTGGTAGCCTTTCGGGAACGGGTTCGGCTCGATCAGATCCGACTCGTAGATCACCTTGAACTGGCCGTTGGGCAGTACTTCGCCAATGCGCGACTTGCTCCACAGGTGATGGTTTTCGTGGACCTTCACGTAGCCTTCCGGCGCATTTTTCAGCTCGATGCCCGGGGACGCGGCGACGACTTTATCCACGTCGAAACTGCCCGCTTTCTCTACCGCCGCTTTCCACAACCATGGCCCGAGGTAAGCCGCCTGGGTCACGTCGCCGATGACTGCATCCTTGCCGTACTTGGCCTTGAACGCTTCCACAAAGGCTTTGTTGTTCGGGTTGTCGAGGCTCTGGAAGTACTTCATCGAGGCATAGAAACCGGCCATGTTTTCGCCGCCGATGCCCAGCAGTTCGTCTTCGGTCACCGACAGGGTCAACAGGGTTTGCTTGGACGAATTCACGCCCGCCGCGTTGAGTTGTTTGTAGAAGGCCACGTTGGAGCCGCCCACCACGGCTGCGAACACCACGTCAGGCTTTTTCAGCTTGACCTTGTTGATCAGCGAACCGAATTGGGTGTTGCCCAGCGGGTAGTAGTCTTCGCCGACCACGGTGCCGTGCAGCACGTTTTCAATGTGTTTGCGCGCGATCTTCATCGAGGTGCGCGGCCAGATGTAGTCCGAGCCCACCAGGTAGAAGGTCTTTGCGCCCTTGGTCTTGGCGATCCAGTCGAGGCTGGCGAGAATTTGCTGGGTGGCTTCCTGGCCGGTATAGATCACGTTTTTCGACTGTTCCAGGCCTTCATAGAACGTCGGGTAGTAGAGCAGGCCATTTTCTTTTTCGAAGATCGGCAATACAGCTTTGCGTGACGCTGAGGTCCAGCAGCCGAACACCGCCGCCACCTTATCGTTGACCAGCAGTTTCTTGGCTTTCTCGGCGAAGGTCGGCCAGTCGGACGCGCCGTCTTCCTGGATCACCTTGATCTGCCGCCCGAGGATCCCGCCCGAAGCGTTGATCTGCTCGATGGCCAGGCGTTCGGCCTGGATCGAACCGGTTTCGGAAATCGCCATGGTGCCGGTGGCCGAGTGCAACTGGCCAACGGTGACTTCCGTCGGCGTGACGGCCAGGCCTTCGTTATCGGCCATGACGCCATGGCTGAACAGGCTGGCCGCCAGCAGTGATAACGCCAGCAACGGTTTGGAGCGGATCAATCGTGATTCCATGGGGCGACTCCTCTGCAATGAGGGGGTCAGCATGGCGGCAGGTGGCCAGGGCGGGTATACGCAGCCTGACGTAACGGAGTACGTCATTTGACGTATGCCGTTACGCACCATTTTCGAGCAGCCTGTGGTGAGCGGGCTTGCTGTGGTGAGCCCACTTGCTGTGGTGAGCCCACTCACTGTGGTGAACCCACTTGCTGTGGTGAGCGGGCTTGCTGTGGTGAACCCACTTGCTGTGGTGAACCCACTTGCTGTGGTAAGCCCACTCACTGTGGTGAGCCCACTTGCTGTGGTGAGCGGGCTTGCCCCGCGCTGGGCTGCGAAGCAGCCCTAACAAAGCCACCGTTTATCTTCAGACGAACCGAGGCGGCAGGTTTTGGGGCTGCTTCGCAGCCCAGCGCGGGGCAAGCCCGCTCACCACAAAAGCCGAACCCCACAGGACTGGGGCACGAATATTGCTGCCATCCCCCCATCCTTGCAGGAGTTCTCCACCGTGCATCCCCTCCCCGGCACCCAGCGCATCGTCAAGATCCGCCGCGACTACAATTCCTGGGTCGCCGACGAGACCATGGAAGACTACGCCCTGCGCTACACCCCAAAATCCTTTCGCAAATGGTCGGAGCTGCGCATCGCCAACACTGCCTTGGGCGCGGTGTCATTCCTGGCACTGGAGGCCATCGGCGGCGTATTGGCCTTGAGCTACGGCTTCACCAACACCTTCTGGGCCATCCTCGCCATCAGCCTGGTGATCTTCCTTACCGGCCTGCCCATCAGCTACTACGCCGCACGCTATGGCGTAGACATGGACCTGCTGACCCGCGGCGCAGGCTTCGGCTATATCGGCTCCACGATCACCTCGCTGATCTACGCCAGCTTCACCTTCCTGTTCTTCGCCCTCGAAGCGGCGATCATGGCCCTGGCCCTGGAGTTGTATTTCCACATCCCGCTGGCCATCGCCTATGTGATCTGCTCGCTGCTGGTGATCCCGTTGGTGGCCTACGGTGTAACCCTGATCAGCCGCCTGCAACTGTGGACACAACCGCTGTGGCTGGTGCTGCTGGTGCTGCCTTACGGCTTTGTACTGTGGAAAAACCCAGAAGCCTTCAGCGATTGGACCAGCTTCGTCGGCCGCAGCAGCGACGGTGGCGACTTCAACCTGCTGTCGTTCTGCGCCGCCTGCACCGTGGCGCTGTCGCTGGTCACGCAGATCGGCGAGCAGGTGGACTACCTGCGCTTTCTCCCGGAAAAAACCAGCGCCAACCGCAAGCGCTGGTGGGCCGCGCTGCTGTGCGCCGGGCCCGGCTGGATCGTGCCGGGCGCCTTGAAGATGTTCGCCGGGGCGTTCCTGGCGTTCCTCGCCCTGCAACATGAAATCCCCATGGAGCGCGCTGCCGAGCCGACCCAGATGTACCTCGTCGCCTTCGGCTATGTGTTCTCCTCACCCGAATGGGCGCTGGGGGCGATGGTGCTGTTCGTGTTCATCTCGCAGATGAAGATCAACCTGACCAACGCCTATGCCGGCTCCCTCGCCTGGTCGAACTTCTTCGCCCGTGTGACCCACAGCCACCCCGGCCGTGTGGTGTGGCTGGTGTTCAACGTGGCGATTGCCCTGATGCTGATGGAGCTTGGGGTGTTCGATGTGATCGAGCAGGTACTGGGGCTCTACGCCAATATCGCCATCGCGTGGATCGGCACGCTGGTGGCGGACCTGGTGATCAACAAGCCGTTGGGCCTGTCGCCCAAACACATCGAATTCAAGCGCGCGCACCTCTACGACATCAACCCGGTGGGCGTCGGCTCGATGCTGATTGCCTCGCTGCTGTCGATCCTCGCCCACTTCGGCCTGTTCGGCGCGCTGGCCCAGGCCGCGCCGCCGTTTGTCGCACTGGGCACCGCGCTGGTCATGGCGCCGTTGCTGGCGTGGCTGACCCAGGGCCGCTACTACATTGCACGCAGCAGCGAGGCGCAGTTGATTCACCCCCAGCCCGGCACCGGCCTGGTGATCTGCGGGCTGTGCAGCAACCCGTTCGAGATGGCGGACATGGCCTTCTGCCCGGCCTACAGCACGCCAATCTGCTCGCTCTGTTGCTCGCTGGATGCGCGCTGCGGCGACCGCTGCAAACCGCATGCGCGCCTGGCCACCCAGTTCGAAAACGTATTGCGTTGGTTGCTGCCCTCCACGTTGGTGCCGCGCCTGCATACGCGGTTGGCGCATTATTTGGGGTTGCTGATCGCACTGGTGCTGATGCTCGCCGGCGCGCTGGCATTGATCTACATGCAGGCGGCCCAGGGCTTGCCCCATTCGCAAACCTTGTACCAGGCGTTTTTCAAGGCCTTCCTCACACTCTCGGTGTTGGCCGCCGTGCTCGCCTGGTGGGTGGTGCTCACCCGCGAAAGCCGCCGCGTGGCCCAGGAAGAATCCGACCGGCAAACCTCATTGCTGATGCAGGAGATCGCCGCCCACAGCCTCACCGACCAGGCCCTGCAACAGGCCAAGGAAGCCTCGGAAGCGGCGAACGCAGCCAAGAGTCGCTACGTCACCGGGCTATCCCACGAACTGCGCACGCCGCTCAATAGCATCCTCGGTTTCACCCAGATTTTGCAGCGCGACGGCGCCATGCCCGAGCAGCACCAGGACGCCCTGGCGACAATCTTGCGCAGCGGCTCGCACCTGTTGTCACTGATCGACGGCCTGCTCGACGTGGCCAAGATCGAGGCCGGCAAGTTGCGCTTGGAACTCACCGAAATCCCCTTCCCGGAACTGATCCACGACCTGGAGCTGATGTTCACCCCACAAGCCGAAGACAAGGGCCTGCGCTTTCGCCTGGATTGCGTGGGCAAGATCCCCGCCGTGGTGCGCGGCGATGAAAAACGCGTGCGGCAGATCCTGATCAACCTGCTGGGCAACGCGATCAACTTCACCGACAGCGGCGAGGTGCGCCTGCGGGTCAGCTACATGCGCGAGACCGCCAACTTCGAGATTATCGATACCGGCATCGGCATTGACCCGGAGCAGATCGAGCGGATTTTCCAGCCGTTCGAACGCGGCGACCTGATGCGCCAGGACAAAGGCGTGGGCCTGGGCCTGACCATCACGCGCATGCTGACCTCGTTGATGGGCGGCGAATTGCGGGTGGTCAGCGAGTTGGACAAGGGCACCTGCTTCCAGGTGCGGTTGTTTCTGTCCCAGGTGCGCGTGCCGCAAGCCGTGGTGCATGTGGAGCACGACATCATCGGCTACCACGGCGAGCGGCGGCGCATCCTGGTGGTGGACGACCATGTGGACCATCGCAAAGTACTCAGCGGCATGCTCACGCCCCTGGGTTTCGAGGTGGCCCAGGCCAGCAACGGCCAGGACGCGATCCGCCAGGTCGCGCTGCTGGCGCCGGACCTGATCCTGATGGACCTGTCGATGCCGACCATGGACGGCTGGGAAACCAGCCGGCTGATCCGGCGTAACGCGTTGTCCACCGCGCCGATCATTGTAATTTCCGCCAACGCCTTTACCGACGACCGCGAACGCAGCATTGCCGGCGCCTGCAACGACTACCTGGCCAAGCCGGTACGCACCCCGGAACTGCTCGGGCGCCTGCAGTTGCACCTGGATTTGCAATGGCTGCGCCGCAGAACACCGATTGCAGCGCCTGTGGCCACCCCGGGCGTGCTGCCGAGTGCCGAAGACCTGGCCGTGCTCGCCGAACTCAGCGCCATCGGCTACGTGCGCGGCCTGCATGAAAAACTCGAAGCGATCCTGGCTCAAAACCCCGACACCGCACCGTTTATCACCTCACTCCGGGCGCTGCTGAAAAGCTTTCGCCTGGAAGAACTCAACCGAATCCTGAAGGAGGCCGAAGATGAATGCCTTGACCCGCAGCGCTGAACCCGGCGTGGTGCTGATTGTCGACGACACCCCGGACAACCTGGCGATGCTCTCCGACGCACTGGACGATGCCGGCTACATGGTGCTGGTGGCGCTGGACGGCCTCAGCGCGCTGAACCGCGTGCAACGCCGGCGCCCGGATTTGATCCTGCTGGACGCGGTGATGCCCGGGCTGGACGGGTTTGAAACCTGCCGCCGGCTCAAGGCGCAACCGGCCAGCGCGGATATCCCGGTGGTGTTCATGACCGGGCTGACCGACAGCAAGCATGTGGTGCAGGGCTTTGAAGTGGGCGGCAGTGATTACGTGACCAAGCCGATCCAGACTGATGAGGTGCTGGCGCGGGTGGCGGCGCATTTGCGTACGTCACGGATTTTGCTGTCGGCGCGGGCGGCGACGCAGCCGAGCGTGATCACCCTGGACGATGAGCCGGCGCATAAGCTGCTCTCGGCGCGGTTTCAATTGACGGAACGCGAAGTGGAAGTGCTGCGCTGGGTGGCGTGTGGCAAGACCAACAGGGATATTGGCGACATTTTGGGCCTGAGCCCGCGCACGGTGAACAAGCACCTGGAGCATGTGTATGTGAAGTTGGGGGTGGAGACGCGCACGGCGGCGACTTCGGTGGCGATGGCGGCGATGAGCCCGGTGCGCTCCCAAACCATGGCGACAATCTAATGTAGGAGCTGGCTTGCCTGCGATGGCGCTCTATCAGTGACAAAAAGGTTGGCTGACCCACCGCTATCGCAGGCAAGCCAGCTCCCACATTAGAGCTCTGTTGTGGCGGACAACTGCTAACCACCGAAGATCTGCGAAGGCCGGCGCAACGTCGGATCAAACGGGTTGATTTTCGGCCCGATCGCCGCCGCCTCACGCTTGAGCAACTCCACCACCGTGGGCAACCGCCCCGGCCCCAGCCGGTCACTGATGGTCGCCACACTCAACGCCGCCACCGCATGCCCATTGCGGTCCAGGATCGGCACCGCCAAACCGGCCATGCCTTCCAGCACCCCGGTATTACGCGCGGCATACCCCAACCGCCGAACACTCTCGACCTCCGAGCGCAAAAACACCTCGTCGTACAGATGGAAATCCTTGAGCCGGGGCAAGTTGTAGCGGATCACCGTCTCGCGCTCTTCCTCCGGCAGGAACGCGAGGATCGCCAGGCTGCCCTGCCCCACGCCCAACGCCACGCGCCCGCCGATGTCACCGGTAAACGTGCGGATCGGGTACGGCCCTTCACTGCGGTCCAGGCAGATCGCATCAAACCCGCTGCGCGCCAACAGGAACAATGAATCCCCCAACGACGCACTGAGGCGCAACATGCTCGGCCGCACCAGGTCCCGCAGGTTGCCGGTGTTGCCCGCATTCGCCGCCAGGGCAAAGAACTCCAGGCTCAACCGATAGCGCTTGCTGCGCGCATCCTGCTCGACCATGCCTTCGTCCATCAGGCTGCGCAGCAGCCGGTGGGTGGTGGGTTGGGACAAACCCACCTGCTGCGCCAACTGCGTCACTCGTTCGCCGCCGTCCGGCGCCGCGCCGAGGATGCGCAGCAGCGCAAACAGCCGTGAGACGCCACCGGCGCCGACTTCCTTGACACTTTCATTCCGCTCAGTGGAATCCATAAGCCGATATCTCACACTAAATTCTGGTCAGTGAATGAAACTGAAAAAAGTAGTCTATCCAGTGAAATTCCATCTTCCGCCATCCTAGTCTTCGCCCTAATCTGCGTCCACAGGGGCGAAATGAACAACTAACGGCAGCCGACTCAAGATCGAGCGCCAACGCACCCGCACTACCCTTTTCGCATCTGCCCAAAACAAAAAAGCGCGTTTCGACGCGACTCAAAAAAGGTGGAACGCAGACATGGCTTTTCTCCAACTCAACGCCTTGAGCAAACGCTACGGCGCCGTCGACGCGGTGGTCGCCACTGATCTTGCGGTGGAAAAAGGCGAATTCGTTTCCCTGCTCGGCCCTTCGGGCTGCGGCAAGACCACCACCTTGCAAATGATCGCCGGCTTCGTCGATGTCACGGGTGGGCAGATCCTCCTCGATGGCCGCGACATCACCCACGCCAAACCTGCCAGCCGGGGCTTGGGCGTGGTGTTCCAGAGCTACGCGCTGTTCCCCCACATGACGGTGCGCGACAACGTCGCCTTCGGCTTGAAGATGCGCAAGGTACCCGCCGGCGAGATCGCCAGCCGAGTCAAGAGCGTGCTGGAACTGGTGCGCCTCGCTCCTCATGCCGAGCGCTACCCGCGTGAACTCTCCGGCGGCCAGCGCCAGCGCGTGGCCCTGGCCCGCGCCTTGGTGATCGAGCCGCCGGTGTTGCTGCTGGACGAGCCGCTGTCGAACCTCGACGCCAATTTGCGCGAAGAGATGCAGTTCGAAATCCGCCGCATCCAGTGCGAAGTCGGGATCACCACCTTGATGGTCACCCACGACCAGGCCGAAGCCCTGTCCATCAGTGACCGGGTGGTGGTGATGCAGGCCGGGCGCGTGACGCAGATCGACGCGCCCTACAAACTCTATGAGCACCCACGCACGCGCTTTATCTCCGACTTTGTCGGCAAGGCCAACCTGCTGGCGGGCGACTTCGATCAACTTGGCGCGCCGCAAGTGCGTTTCGAGCCAGGCGCAGGCGAACTGACCCTGAGCCTGCGACCGGAAAAAATCGACCTGGTGGCCACGGGCTCAGGGCGCCTGCAAGGCAAGATTCTCGACAGCTACTTCTTCGGCAGCCAATGGCTGTACCGCATCAAGACCGACATCGGCGAATTGACCGTGGTGCGGCGCAACGACGGCAGCGCGCCGCTGGGTTGCGGTGCACCTGTGGGCCTGGATTGGGAGTCACACCTGCTGCGGGTGCTGGCCGCCGATGAGGTGCACGCATGAGCCGTGGCTACCTGTTGTCGTTGCCGGCGCTGGTGTTGTTTTTCGGGCTGCTGATCCTGCCCCTGGGCCTGACGCTGGTGCTGTCGTTCAACGTGTTCGATTACCAAGTGGGCGTGAAGGCCGATGAGTGGACCTTCGCCCACTACCTGTCGCTGTTCAGCGATTCGTACTTCTACGAGATCTTCTGGCGCACCTTCTGGATCAGTGCCCTGGTGACCTTGCTCTGCGTGGTGATCGGGGTACCCGAAGCCTACATCCTCAGCCGCATGGGCACGCCATGGCGCTCGATCTTCCTGATCCTGATCCTCACGCCGTTGCTGATCTCGGTGGTGGTACGGGCGTTTGGCTGGAGCTTGCTGCTGGGCGCCGATGGCCTGGTGAACCAGGTGATCCAGGCCCTTGGCGGCAAGCCGGTGAAGCTGCTGTACACCTCGTTTGCCGTGATCATCGCGTTGGTGCACGTGATGCTGCCGTTCATGATCATCCCGGTGTGGACCTCCCTGCAAAAGCTCGACCCGTCAGCCGAGCAGGCGGCGCTGTCCCTGGGTGCAAGCCAGGCCACGGTAATGCGCAAGATCGTGTTGCCACAGGTGATGCCCGGTGTGCTGTCCGGCACCTTGATCGTATTCGGGCTGGCCGCCAGCTCCTTCGCGATCCCCGGCCTGTTGGGCGGGCGCCGGCTGAAGATGGTCGCCACGGTGGTGTACGACCAATACCTCTCGGAACTCAACTGGCCCATGGGCGCGACCATCGCGGTGGTGCTGCTGTTGGTCAACCTGCTGATCATGTTGAGCTGGAACCGCATGGTCGAAGGCCGCTACAAAAAGTCCCTGGGAGTATAAGACGATGTCCAGAAACGGTCCTTTGGCCCTGGGCTTTCACGGCCTGGTGGTGCTGTTCATGATGGCGCCGCTGGTGGTGGTGTGCCTGGTGGCGTTCACCCCGGAAAACACCTTGAGCCTGCCGACGTCGGGGTTTTCCCTGCGCTGGTTTCATGCAGTGTTTGAGCGTGCCGACTTTATCCAGGCGTTCTATAACAGCCTGGTGCTGGCGTTTGTCGCCGCCACATTAGCGACGCTGATCGCGGTACCGGCGGCGCTGGCGATCAGTCGCTACCAGTTCCCCGGTCGCAACTTTTTCAGCGCGCTGTTCCTCTCGCCGATCATCATCCCGCACCTGGTGCTGGGGGTGGCGATGCTGCGGCTGTTTGCGATGATGGGCGTCAACGGCAGCTTCACCTGGTTGATGCTGGCGCACGTGGTGATCATCACGCCCTACGTGTTGCGCCTGGTATTGGCCGCCGCCATCGGCATTGATCGCAGTGCCGAGCAGGCTGCCGAATCCCTAGGTGCCAGCCGCTTCACCCTGTTTCGCCAGATCACCTTGCCGATGATTTTGCCCGGCGTAGCCGGTGGCTGGTTGCTGGCGTTCATCAACAGTTTCGATGAAGTTACCCTGTCGATCTTTGTCAGCTCGCCGGCCACTCAAACCTTGCCGGTGCGTATGTACGTGTACGCCACCGAATCCATCGACCCGATGATGGCGGCCGTGTCGGCGCTGGTGATTGGGTTGACGGCGGCGGCGATGATTTTGCTGGACCGGGTCTACGGCCTGGACCGCGTGTTGGTAGGAAAGCATTGATGGCTCTGTTCAAACGACTGGCCGAGACCGAGCGGCCAACCCTGGCCTTCACCCTCGACGGCCAGCCCGCCACGGGTTTGCTCGGGGACACCTTGCTGACCGCCGTACTGACCTGCGCCGAACACCTGCGAGGCAGTGATTTCAGTGCCGAGCGCCGCGCCGGTTTCTGCCTGATGGGCGCCTGCCAGGATTGCTGGGTAAGGCTTGAGGACGGTCGGCGGGTGCGCGCCTGTTCGACCTTGCTCGAAGACGGCCAGGCGATTCGTCGTGATCCGGGGCGCCAGGCATGAATACAGTGGTGATAGTGGGCGCAGGCCCGGCGGGCATTACCGCAGCACGCACCTTGCTCGATCATGGCGTAACCCCGGTGCTGGTGGACGAAAGCCTGCGCGGTGGCGGGCAGATTTATCGGCGCCAGCCAGCGAACTTCCAGCGCTCGCCCAAGCAGTTGTATGGCTTCGAAGCGGGCAAGGCGACGGCGCTGCATCGCACCCTGGATGAACTGGCCATGTTGATCGATTACCGCCCGGAAACCCTGGTGTGGAATGCCGAGAACGGTCGCCTGGACATGCTCAACAACGGCCACGCCGAAAGCATCGACTACACGCAGATCATCGTCGCCACCGGCGCTACCGACCGTATCCTGCCAGTGCCGGGCTGGACCTTGCCCGGCGTGTACAGCCTGGGCGCTGCGCAAATCGCGCTGAAGTACCAAGGCTGCGCCATCGGTGAGCGCGTGGCGTTTTGTGGCAGCGGGCCGTTGTTGTACCTGGTGGCGTATCAGTACGCCAAGGCCGGGGCCAAGGTGGTAGCGGTACTCGACAGCGCGCCGTTCAGCGCCCAATGCCGTGCGTTACCGGCGCTGCTCGGCCAACCGGCGACGCTGGCCAAGGGGTTGTATTACCGCGGCTGGCTCACCGCCCATGGCATTCCGGTGCACCAGGGCGCAACCCTGTCGCACATCGACGGCGAGCAGCGGGTCACGGGCATTCACTGGGATAAACAGCAGATTGCCTGTGACGCCGTGGCCTTCGCCCATGCGCTGCGCAGCGAGACCCAACTGGCGGATTTGCTCGGGTGTGAGTTTGCCTGGAGCGAATTGAATCGCGCCTGGTTGCCCGAGCGTGATGCGGCCGGACGCAGCAGTGTCGCGGGCGTGTATCTGGCTGGCGATGGCGCCGGGATCATGGGCGCCGACGCTGCGCAAATGGCTGGCGAGCGAGCGGCATTGGCGTTGCTGGCAGACACCGGCATCGCCATCGACCAGCGTCGCGGCCCCGCGCTGGAGCAGCAATTGGCGGGCATCCAGCGCTTTCGTCATGGTCTGGAAACCGCCTTCCCGTTCCCCGAAAAATGGGCCGCCAGCGCCCCGGATGAATTGATCCTGTGCCGCTGTGAAGAAGTCAGCGTCGGCGAGGTGCGCGCGGTGGTGGATGAAGGCCACTGGGAAGTGAACCGGGTCAAAGCCCATTGCCGGGTTGGCATGGGCCGTTGCCAGGGCCGGATGTGCGGATTGGCGGCGGCGGAAATCATTGCCGAACGCAGTGGGCGCGAGATTGAAAACATTGGCCGCCTGCGGGGCCAGGCGCCGATCAAACCCTTGCCGTTTGGCGTACAGGTGCAGCCATGATCGACAGCGAAGTGATCGTATTGGGCGGCGGGATTGTTGGCGCTTCAGCGGCCTTGATGCTGGCGCAAAAAGGTCGGCGAGTGGTGCTGCTGGAGCGGGACTTTTGCGGCTCGCACTCCAGTGGCGTCAACTATGGCGGCGTGCGCCGGCAAGGTCGTCCGTTGCATCAGTTGCCGTTGTCGCAACGCTCCCATGAGCTGTGGTCCGACTTGCCGGGGCTGATTGGCATCGACGGTGAATACGTGCGCTCCGGGCATCTGAAGCTGGCCCGCAGTCACGATGACCTGGCCGCGCTGCAGGCGTACGCCGACGCTACACATGGCTTTGGGCTGGGCCTGCAAATGCTTGATCACACTCAACTGCGCGCGCGGTTCCCGTGGGTGGGCGATGTGGCGGTCGGCGCTTCGTTGTGCCCGCAAGACGGTCACGCCAACCCGCGCCTGGTCTCCCCTGCCTTTGCCCGCGCCGCGCAACGCCAGGGTGCCAGGGTGATGGAGCAAACCGAAGTCAGTCAGGTTGAACATGACGGCCAGCGATTTCAGGTGCGCTGTGCCAATGGCCTGCACCTGCAAGCCCCGTGGCTGCTGAACTGCGCCGGCGCCTGGGCCAATACCGTGGCCGCACAATTTGGCGAGCCGGTGCCGATGACGTCGGCGCACCCGGCAATGCTGGTGACCGAGCCATTGGCGGTAGTGATGGACGTGAGCACCGGCGTCGAAGGCGGCGGGATCTACGCGCGGCAGGTCGCCCGTGGCAATTGCATCCTGGGAGGCGGTCGCGGCTTTGCATTGGGCCCGCAACAGGCACGCCCGGGGCAAGCGGCGGTGCTGGAGATTCTGCGCAACGCCGGCGAGCTGTACCCGTTCCTCAAAGGTGCCCAGGCCATTCGCACCTGGAGCGGCACCGAAGGTTATCTACCCGACCACGAACCGGTGATCGGCGACAGCAGCACCCAACCCGGCCTGCTGCACGGTTTCGGCTTTGCCGGCGCCGGGTTCCAGCTCGGCCCTGCGGTCGGTGAAGCCCTGGCAGAGATCGTCTGCGCGGGGACCAGCCGGCAACCCATCGAAGCGTTTTCCATCCGTCGTTTCCAAGCCTGAGAGGAAGAACATGTCCATGATCAAACGTACTGCGCTGTCTTGCCTGTCCCTCGCCCTGTTGAGCACGGCGGCCCACGCCGCACCGACGCTGTACCTGGGCATGAACGGCGGCACCATGGAACGGGTCTACGCCGACAAGGTGCTGCCCGCCTTCGAGAAGGCCAACAACGTCAAGGTGGTGATCGTGCCGGGCACCTCGTCGGACATCCTGGCCAAGGTGCAGGCCAACAAGGACAACCCGCAGATGCACGTGATGTTCCTCGACGACGGCATCATGTACCGCGCCATCTCCATGGGGCTGTGCGAGAAGCTCACGCCTAACCCGACGCTGGATCAGATTCCGGCCAAGGCCAGGATCAAGGACGAAGCGGTTGCGGTGACGCTCGGGGTGACTGGCTTGGGCTACAACGCCAAGATGTTCAAGGAAAAGGGCTGGGCTGCGCCGACGTCGTGGATGGACCTGGCAGACCCGCGGTTCAAGGACAAGGTGGTGTTCCAGTCCCTGGCCTCCTCGACGTTTGGGCTGCATGGGTTTTTGATGTTCAACCGGATTCAGGGGGGCAGCGAGACTAACGTGGAGCCGGGGTTCAAGGCGTGGCCGAAAACGGTTGGGCCTAACGTGCTGGAATATATTGCCAGTTCGGCGAAGATTTCCGAGATGGTGCAGACGGATGAGGCGGCGATCTTTCCGCTGACGCCGACCCAGGTGACCACGCAGCAGTTGTTGGGTGTGCCGATGGAGTATGCACAGCCCAAAGAGGGCGCGGTGGTGTTGAACGTGGCGGAGTGTGTGATTGCACGCAATGACCAGCCGGAGTTGGCGCAGAAACTGGCGCAGTTCTTGTTGACCGCGCAAGCGCAGGCGCCTGCACTTGAGTTGGGGGATCAGATTCCTTCGAACCCTACTACGCCGACGACTGACAAAACCCGAGCGCGGGTGGAGGCCATGAACAGTTATTTGCAGACGGCGATTTCGATTGACTGGGACCAGGTGAACCAGGCGCGACCGGAGTGGAATGCGCGGTGGAGTCGGTCGATTGAGCGGTAGGGCTTTTGGTGTGTATATCCATTTTTGGGGTGATGGCTGGTATTGGTTCCGCTCTTACAGCGGGTCACTTTTGAAAGGAGCCCAAAAGTAACCAAAAGGCTCTTGCCCCACCACTCGGCACCTCGCTTAGGCTCGGTGTGCCC
>NZ_JBUZVP010000022.1:0-120751 GCF_055409485.1 Pseudomonas sp. A125 | reverse complement strand
TGGAGACCTTGCTACGTAACGATCGGCTAAATCGAGGAGCGAGCGATCGTCCACGTCGACTCTCGGCACCTAATCTGACAGATCGCGAATAGATAAGGAGTGAGCGCAGCTCGCGAAAGAGCCAGTGAAATCAGCACATTTGCGGTGAATGTACCTTAGCCTTCGCGAGCTAGCGCTCGCTCCTACGGATTTTGGGCTGGCCTTGATACTGAGTACGACACAAGTTTCGTAGGAGTGAGCGTAGCTCGCGAAAGGGCCAGTGAAATCAGCACATTTGCGGTGACTGCACCTTAGCCTTCGCGAGCTGGCGCTCGCTCCTACGGGGCGCGGGTTTGCTGCGCGATAACGACTTTATGGCTGACCGGGAGCTACAGGAGTCGTCCTGAGTCGGTCCGGGAAATAATCAAGCTTCATAGCGCTCAACTATGACCCGTCCTGCGCTGCGCGCACCGCTCAACAACGTGCTTGCTACAACGCCACACGACTGATTGCCGCTTCGAAATCGCGCACAAACCCCGGCGAGTCGAACAGCGGTGACGTATCACGTGCCTGAACCAGACGCTGACGCAGCCCCGGCAGCAGATCGGCCTGGGTCGCCAGTTGCACGGCACGCTCTTCGTATTCGGCCAGCGTGGTGGTGATCAGCTCCGGCAGGTCCAGCGCGGTCAACAGGCTGCCGGCCATGCGCGAGGCGAAGGTGCGGCCCGAGCGGGTCAGCACCGGCAGGCCCATCCACAGCGCGTCGTTGGCCGTGGTGCCGGCATTGAACGGGTACGCATCCAGGAACAGGTCCGCTGCGGTATAGCGGGCCAGGTACTCCGGCGGTGCCACACGCGGTGCAAACAGCAAGCGGGCCGGGTCGATGCCCTGTTGCTCGGCTCTGGCGCACAGGTTGTTTTGCGCCCAGGTGTTGTCGGCCAGCAGCCACAGCAGGCTGTCGGGGGCGCGCTTGAGAATGCGCATCCAGCAGTCGAACACTTCTTCGTTGAATTTGTAGTTGTTGTTGAACGAGCAAAACACGAAGCGATCGTCCGGCAAACCGCACTGCGCACGGGTCGGCAGATCGGCCACCGGGCGCTGCCGGTCGCTGCACTGGTAGATCTTGTCCAGGTACAGCGGCGTCTCGCTGTAATAGGGTTTTTCGCTGTCAGGGATCAGGTAGCGGTCGGCAATCACGTAATCGATGCCCGGCAGCCCGGTGGTGCCCGGAAAGCCCAGGTACGTCATCTGCACCGGCGCAGGTTTGTACGCCACGATGTCCGCGCGTGCGCCGGAGGTCAGGCCGTGCAGGTCGATCAGGATGTCGATCTCGTGATTACGGATGCACTGCGCGGCGGTGGCGTCATTCATGCCGCCGATCAACACAAAGTGGTCCATGGCCTGTTTCACCCGGGCGCGCAGGGCCGAACCGTCTTCGCGGCTCCAGCAGAAGCCATAGACCTCAAAGCGTTCACGATCGATCAGCTCGAACAGCTCGACCGTCAGCAGCGACACGGCATGCAGGCAGAAGTCCGACGACAAAAAACCGATGCGCAGTTTCTGGTGGCCATAACCCTGCGCTGTGGTCAGAGACGGCACCCGCACATTGACCCGCTCTTTGACAAAATGCATCGCAGCGGCCAGTTGCAGGCCGGGGTCATCGCTGCCGGCGAGCAACGCCAAAGGCGAAGACGCCTTGAGCAGATCGCCGCGCGTCAGGCCAACCGGGGCGTCATACACCGGCCACACGCACTGCTTCTGGCGCAAATGCACCCAGTGCTGAATGACCTTGGGCTGGGCCGGGGCGGCCAGCAAGCTGGTGTGCAGAATCGCCTCGGCGGGCTGCAACTGGCGGGTTTCTTCCAGCAGCCGGCCCAGGTTGTTGCAGGTCAACAAGTACAGGTCCTGGCTTTGCTGCGCATCGACCAGCTTGTTGTCGAGCATCGATTGCCAGGTGGCCAGCGCTTCCTGCGGCTTGAGCTGACGCTCCAGCAGCGTGCCCAGATTGAACCAGGCCTGCGCGAACTCAGCGTTTTGCGCAATCGCCGCGCGATACGCCTGTTCGGCTTCTGCCACCCGTCCAAGGTTGGACAGCGTGACGCCCAGGTTGAACTGAATGATGTAATTGACCGCCGAGTGGCAGTGCGCAAGCCAGCGCTGATACAGCGTCGCGACATCGGCCGGGCGCTGCGCGGTCAGCAGCCGATCAGCGACCTGCAGCAGTTGCATCGGCTCCAGCGCGACACGCTCGGCCTGTTGCAGGGCGCAGGTCAGCACCTCATTGAGGTCTGGACTATCAAGATTCCCGGTCAGCATGAGTGAAGGCTCCACACATAAAAAAATACCGGACTCTTGCGAGCCCGGTATCAAGGTCTATCAAAGGTTTAACACTGAATATCAGCTAATCCAAGTGTGAACATCGGTGGCGACCAGCACTTGCACGTCACCGTCGTTGAACACGTTGTAGTTCGTGCCATCGACTGTTGCGGTGCCAGCGGCTTGCCATTCGCCTGCCGCGCCCTGGATCTGCACGCTGTCGTTCTGATCACCGTTGATGATCATCTGCACCGGCGCTGCGGCACCGTTGCCCAGATCCACCTGACCGGCCTGGCCAAGCTGGCTGACCGCGTTGGCATCGAGGGTCAGCGACGTAGTGGCACCGTTGTCGGCCGCCAGGTCGATGCTGCCCAGGGTATGGGCACCCACGACCGAGACATCCAGCTGGGTCAGGTCGATGGACTCGCCGCCATTGGCATCGGTGCGGAACCACACGTCAGCAATGGTGTGCGACTGGCCATCGCTGGTTTCGAAGCTGCTGTGCAGCCCGATCAGGTTGCCGTGGTTCAGCTCGGTGGTGGTCGCCGCTTCCAGATTGAACTGGGTGATACCCAGGTCTTTCAGGCTGTGCAGCTCGCCCGCGTCGCTGATGCCGTCGTTGTTGCTGTCGACCCAGACCTGCAAGGCAGCAAACAGCTGGTCGCCGGCGTTCACCACGCCGTCGTTGTTGCTGTCCATGCTTTGCAGGGCTTCGAAGCCGTCTTTGGCCAGCGAACCGTCCGCCAGGCGGAACGAGGAACCGAACAGCTCGGAACCATTGTTGATCGCGCCGTCGCCATTGACGTCCAGCACCAGCAGGCCGTCGCCGCCGGCCGTCCAGCCGGTGGCTTCTTTATGGCCGTCGGCGTTGAGGTCGAAGCGTGTGCCAGCCACCAGGTGCGTGGTCTGCACGCCGTCACCGTTGAGGTCCAGAACCAGCGGCGTGGACAAGGCCAGCGCGTCGATCTGGGCTGCGGTCATGGCTTGCAGCTGCGGCGTGGTGAAGGCGTCGACCTGGGTCATTTTCAGGTTGGACAGTTGGGCGGTGGTCAGGGCTGCTGCCTGGGCAGTGGTCAGGGCCACCACTTGAGTCGTGGTCAGCGATGCCAGATCGGCCGTTTCGATCGCCACGATCTGCGCGGTGGTCAGGGCAGCAATATCCGCCGTTTCCAGAGCGCTGATCTGATCAGTGGTCAGGGCGGCAATCTGCGTGGTAGTCAGCGCAGCGACCTGGCCTGTGGTCAGAGCCACCAACTGGGCACTGGTCAAGGCGGCGATGTCGGCGTTTTCCAGAGCGACGATCTGTGCGGTGGTCAGATTGGCCACTTGCGCAGTGGTCAGTGAAGACACCTGCTCGGTGGTCAGTGCAACGATCTGAGCGGTGGTCAGGGCGGCGGCGTCCACGGTTTGCAGTGCAGCGATCTGAGTCGGCTTGAGTGCGGCGATCTGAGTGGTGGTCAAGGCTGCGACCTGGCCGGTGGTCAGCGCAACGATGCCAGCAGTGGTCAGAGCGGCCACATCAGCGGTTTCCAGAGCCACGATCTGCCCGGTGGTCAGGTTGGCCACTTGAGCGGTGGTCAGGCCTGCAACCTGAGTGGTGGTCAGCGCTACCACTTGAGCAGTGGTCAATGCCGCGACATCGGCCGTTGGCAGTGCGGCGATCTGGGCTGCCGTCAGGTTGGCCACTTGAGCGGTGGTCAGGGCCACGGTTTGCGCCGTGGTCAGGCCAGCGATGGCTGCTGTGGTCATGGACGCCAGATCGGCCGTTTGCAGAGCGGCAACCTGAGTCGTGGTCAGCGCGGCAACCTGTGCAGATTTCAGCGCGCCAGCCTGTGCAGTGGTCAAGGCCACGATCTGGTCGGTGGTCAACGCGGCAGCCTGTGCGGTCGTCAGCGCAGCAATGCTGGTGACTGGCAAGGCAGCAATGTCGACCGTTTCAATCGCGGCAATCTGCGCGGTGGTCAAGGCGGCGACCTGAGCGGTCGTCAGTGCAGCAACCTGGGCGGTGGTCAGCGCGACAACCTGAGCGGTGGTCAACGCAGCCAGGTCCACGGTTTGCAGGGCGGCAATCTGAGTTGGCTTGAGCGCTGCGACCTGAGCAGTCGTCAGTGCAGCCACTTGAGCGGTGGTCAGCGCAACGATGCCGGCGGTGGTCAGCGAAGCGACATCCGCCGTTTCCAGCGCAGCCACTTGCGCGGTGGTCAGATTGGCCACTTGGGCAGTGGTCAAACCGGCCACCTGAGCGGTGGTCAGGGCGGCGATCTGGCCGGTGGTCAAGGCGACGACCTGAGTGGTGGTCAGCGCGGCAACGCTCGCCACTGGCAAGGCTGCAATGTCGGCCGTTTCAAGGGCAACGACTTGAGCGGTGGTCAGGGCCGCGATCTGGTTGGTTTTCAGTGCCGCCACTTGGCCGGTGGTCAGTGCGACGACCTGAGCGGTGGTCAATGCGACGACATCTGCCGTTTCCAGCGCGGCAATTTGTGTCGGCTTGAGCGCTGCGACCTGAGTGGTGGTCAGGTTGGCCACTTGAGCAGTGGTCAGCGCGACGATACCAGCAGTGGTCAGCGAGGCGAGATCCGCTGTTTGCAGTGCAGTGACCTGGGCAGTCGTCAGGTTGGCCACTTGGGCAGTGGTCAGCGCAGCCGCTTGAGCGGTGGTCAGGGCGACGATCTGATCGGTGGTCAGCGCAGCGGCGTCCACGGTTTGCAGAGCGGCAATCTGAGTTGGCTTGAGCGCCGCGATCTGAGCGGTGGTCAGTGCCGCGACCTGGGCGGTGGTCAACGCGACGATGCCAGCAGTGGTCAGCGAAGCGATGTCAGCCGTTTGCAGGGCAGCGACCTGGGCGGTGGTCAGGTTGGCCACTTGTGCAGTGGTCAGGCCAGCTACCTGCGCGGTGGTCAGGGCGACAATCTGGTCAGTGGTCAACGCGGCCGCTTGAGCGGTGGTCAACGCTGCAACACTGGTCACCGGCAAGGCAGCAATATCAGCGGTTTCCAGGGCGACCAGTTGAGCGGTCGTCAGGGCAGCCACCTGTGCCGTGGTCAGCGCGGCGACTTGACCAGTGGTCAGGGCGACGATCTGTGCGGTGGTCAATGCCGCCACATCAACGGTTTGCAGGGCAGCGATCTGAGCAGGCTTGAGTGCGGCCACTTGAGCGGTGGTCAGGTTGGCCACTTGTGCAGTGGTCAGCGCGACGATACCGGCGGTAGTCAAGGACGCGAGATCTGCAGTTTGCAGCGCAGCGACTTGTGCCGTAGTCAGGTTGGCCACTTGAGCGGTGGTCAAGGCAGCCGCCTGAGCAGTGGTCAGGGCGACGACCTGATCGGTGGTCAGCGCAGCCGCATCCACGGTTTGCAAGGCAGCGATCTGGCCCACGGTCAGTGCAGCGACCTGAGCTGTAGTCAGTGCAGCCACTTGAGCCGTGGTCAGCGCGACAATGCCGGCGGTGGTCAGCGAGGCGAGATCGGCCGTTTGCAGTGCAACGACCTGAGCGGTGGTCAGTGCAGCCACTTGAGCCGTGGTCAGGCCAGCGACCTGCGCGGTGGTCAGGGCGACGATCTGCGCCGTGGTCAGCGCAGCCGCTTGAGCGGTGGTCAGCGCGGCCACACTGGAAACCGGCAGGGCTGCAAGATCAGCGGTTTCCAGGGCAACCAACTGGGCCGTGGTCAGCGCGGCGATTTGTGCGGTGGTCAGGGCGGCGACTTGACCGGTGGTCAGGGCGACGATCTGCGCCGTGGTCAGGGCGGCCAGGTCAACGGTCTGCAAGGCCGCGATCTGGGTTGGCTTGAGGGCGGCCACTTGAGTGGTGGTCAGGTTGGCGACCTGGGCGGTGGTCAACGCCACCACTTGAGCAGTCGTCAACGACGCAAGATCCGCCGTCTGCAACGCGGCCACTTGAGCGGTGGTCAGGTTGGCCACTTGAGCGGTGGTCAAGGCCGCCGCCTGGGCAGTGGTCAGCGCGACGACCTGATCGGTGGTCAGTGCAGCGACATCGGCGGTCGGCAGGGCTGCAACCTGAGCCACGGTCAGTGCAGCGACCTGAGCAGTGGTCAACGCAGCGGCCTGAGCGGTGGTCAATGCAGCAACGGCCGTGGTGGTCAGTGCTGCCAGATCAACCGTTTGCAGTGCCGCGACTTGAGCGGTGGTCAGTGCAGCCACCTGGGTGGCTTTCAAGGCGGCGGCCTGAGCGGTGGTCAGCGCCACAACCTGAGCGGTGGTCAACGCAGCCGCCTGGGCGGTGGTCAGTGCAGCAATGCTGGTGGCCGGCAAGGCCGCGATATCGGCCGTTTCCAGAGCCGCGACCTGAGCGGTGGTCAGAGCCGCGATCTGGTTGGTTTTCAGTGCACCCACTTGAGTGGTGGTCAGTGCCACGACCTGAGCGGTGGTCAGGGCTGCAACATCTGCAGTTTCCAGCGCGGCGACCTGAGTCGCGGTGAGGGCGGCGACCTGAGTGGTGGTCAGTGCGGCGACCTGGCCGGTGGTCAGGGCAACAATACCGGCCGTGGTCAGCGAGGCGACATCTGCAGTTTGCAGCGCAGCAACTTGAGCGGTGGTCAGGTTAGTGACTTGAGCAGTCGTCAGGCCTGCAACCTGAGCGGTGGTCAATGCCACAACCTGATCGGTGGTCAGGGCAGCGACATCGGCGGTCGGCAGGGCTGCAACCTGGGCCACGGTCAGGGCGGCGACCTGAGCGGTGGTCAATGCAGCAGTCTGAGCGGTGGTCAATGCAGCGACGGCCGTGGTGGTCAGTGCTGCCAGATCAGCCGTTTGCAGCGCAGCGACTTGAGCGGTCGTCAGTGCAGCGACCTGGGTGGCTTTCAAGGCGGCGGCTTGTGCGGTGGTCAGCGCGACGACCTGAGCAGTCGTCAGTGCGGCGGTTTGTGCAGTGGTCAGCGCGGCAATGCTGGTGACGGGCAAGGCGGCGATGTCGACTGTTTCCAGCGCGGCGACCTGAGCGGTGGTCAGGGCAGCGATCTGGTTGGTTTTCAGTGCACCCACTTGTGCGGTGGTCAGCGCGACCACTTGAGCGGTGGTCAGCGCTGCAACGTCAGCGGTTTCCAGGGCGGCGACTTGCAGCGGCTTGAGTGCAGCGACCTGGGCGGTGGTCAGGTTGGCCACTTGAGCCGTGGTCAGCGCGGCGATGCCGGCGGTGGTCAGTGCACCGATATCGGCGGTTTCAAGGGCTGCGGTTTGCGCCGTGGTCAGGTTGGCCACTTGTGCGGTGGTCAGCGCGACAACCTGAGCGGTGGTCAACGCAGCCGCCTGGGCGGTGGTGAACGCGGCAATGCTGGCAGCCGGCAAGGCGGCAATGTCAACAGTTTCCAGTGCAGCGACCTGAGCGGTAGTCAAGGCGGCGATCTGGTTGGTTTTCAGTGCGGCAACCTGAGCGGTAGTCAGCGCCACGACTTGAGCCGTGGTCAGCGCTGCAACGTCAGCGGTTTCCAGGGCGGCGACTTGCAGCGGCTTGAGGGCGGCGATCTGAGTGGTGGTCAGGTTGGCCACTTGAGCGGTGGTCAGCGCGGCGATGCCGGCGGTGGTCAGTGCAGCGATATCGGCGGTTTCAAGGGCTGCGGTTTGCGCCGTGGTCAGATTGGCCACTTGTGCGGTGGTCAGCGCAGCGACTTGAGCGGTGGTCAGCGCGACGATCTGAGCGGTGGTCAGGGCCGCGGCATCTGCGGTTTGCAGAGCGGCGATCTGAGTAGGCTTGAGTGCTGCGACCTGGGCGGTGGTCAGTGCAGCCACCTGAGCGGTGGTCAGCGCGACAATACCGGCTGTGGTCAAAGCACCGATATCAGCGGTTTCCAGCGCAGCGACCTGCCCGGTGGTCAGGTTGGCCACTTGAGCCGTGGTCAGGCCTGCGACCTGAGCGGTGGTCAATGCGACGATTTGAGCGGTGGTCAGTGCAGCAGTCTGTGCAGTGGTCAATGCCGCGACGCTGGCTACAGGCAGGGCTGCGATGTCAGCGGTTTCAATGGCCACCAACTGAGCGGTGGTCAGCGCACTGATTTGGTTGGTTTTCAGCGCAGCGACCTGGCCGGTGGTCAGAGCAACGATCTGCGCGGTGGTCAGGGCTGCCAGGTCTACGGTCTGCAGGGCTGCGATCTGAGTTGCCTTGAGGGCGGCGACCTGTGCGGTGGTCAGCGCAGCGACCTGAGCGGTGGTCAGTGCGACGATGCTGCCGGTGGTCAGAGCGGCCACATCGGCGGTCTGCAGCGCAGCAACCTGGGTGGTGGTCAGGTTGGCCACTTGTGCAGTGGTCAGGCCAGCCACTTGAGCGGTGGTCAGGGCCACAACCTGGGCGGTGGTCAGCGCCGCGGCTTGCGCGGTAGTCAGTGCAGTGACGCTGGCAACTGTCAGCGCGGCAACATCGGCGGTTTCAAACGCTGCAACCTGAGCGGTGCTCAGCGCTGCAACCTGCGCGGTTTTCAGTGCACCGACTTGAGCGGTGGTCAGCGCCACGACTTGAGCAGTGGTCAGGCCAGGCAGTTGCGCGGCGGTGAATGCTCCCACGTTAGCGGTGGTAATGACCGCAACCTGAGCGGTGGTCAGCGCTGCAATCTGCGCTGTGCTGAAGGCGGCAATGTCGGCAGTAGCCAAACCCGCAATGGTTGTGGTGCTCAAGGCAGCAACTTGCGCGGTCGTCAACGAAGAAATAAAGCTCATATACGCGTCCTGTTTAAGGTCATAACCGCGCTGTCAGCGTTGCCGCCTTAGCTTGATGGAAAGAATGGGTTGCCCATGTGTCACCGTTAGCGACCGAGGCTTGAGAAACATTAAGAACTTTTTATATGGCTTTTTGCCTTTTTTTGTTTTTTGGTTATTAAAAGGCATAGCCTTAGAGGCTAAGGCCAGAATACAGGTAATATCATATGGCTATTACTGTTTTTTGAATGCCATTTCCAGCGGCAGACGATCAGCGGTGCAGAGCCGCGCAAGGCTTGTCACCACCTTGACCCTCTGTGGCTCTTCCCCTAGTGTGCGCTGGAACCTCCGTCTGTCGGCGCACGGCGCGCAGTACGTCATCCCCAGCCTCGCGCTATCCAGCAAGGGTCTTGATCGGATTCGGGTCAAACAGCATTTTTCCGGCTGGCAGGCATGTGCTGCCAATCGAGGCGCCCTGCGATGTGGGCAATAAACCTGAGGTAACAGCAATGATCGTGAATGGCGACAACTTCAACATCACCAACCTGCCCCTGTTCAAGCACAGCCTCGAAGGCCTGCGCCAAAGCGTCGCCACCCCGGACAGCTTCTACAGCTCCGACAACGTCATCTGCTGGAACCGCAACTTCAGCTTCATGACCGATGAAGGCTTCATGGAGATCATGCGTCGCAACGCCACCTCCAACATCGAAATGACGATCATCTGGCGGACCTACATCCTCTGCCACTTCGCCACGCTGGCCCGCAGCCTGCCGGGTGATTTTGTCGAGGTGGGTGCCTACAAGGGCAACACCGCCAATGTCATTGCCGATCGCATCGACATGGCCTCCAGTGGCAAGCAGTACTATTTGTACGATGCGTTCGAGCATCAAGAGACCGACGAACACCATGCCATGCCCGAGCACGGCCCGCAGCTGTACAACCAGGTCAAGGAACGCTTTGCGAACTACCCGTTCGTGCAAGTGATTCAGGGCTATGTGCCGGAGTCGTTCGAAAAGGGCTTTCCCGAGAAAATCGCCTTTGCCCACGTCGACCTCAACCAGGCACCGGCCGAAGTCGAGGCGCTCAAGCGCATCGTCCCGAACATGGTGCCCGGCGCCGTGCTGGTTCTCGATGACTACGGCTGGTGGAGTTACGGTTCGCAGAAAGCGGCCGAAGACCCGCTGCTGGCCTCGTTTGGCCTGACCGTCCTGGAACTGCCAACCGGCCAGGGCCTGGTGATCAAGCCCTACGCGTAATGCCCCGGCCTGCCGGTCATGTAACCGGCAGGCCGACAGGTTTTAGACCAGCTGTCTGTAAACCTCAACGGTGCGCTCGCACATCCGCTGCGCGGTAAACAACGCCTCGAAACGCGCCCGGGCCTGGGTGCCGAAGCGGGCGGCTTCTTCGGGGTTGTCCCACAGGCGGCGCAAGGCCTCGCGCAGTGCCTGCGGGTTCTCCGGTGGCACGGCCAGCCCGGTTTCACCGTCGATATTGACGAACGTGGTGCCGGTGCCGATCTCGCACGAGATCATCGGCTTGCTGTACATCGACGCTTCCAGCAGCGAAATGCCGAATGCCTCGGAGCGCAAGTGCGAGGGGAACACCAGCGCATGGCTCAATTGCAGCAGGCAGGCCTTGTCTTCGTCGTCCAGGCGGCCGAGAAAACGCACGTTGCGCAATTGCAGGCGCTCGGCCTGGGCCTTGAGCTCTTGTTCTTGCGGCCCGCCGCCCAGAATCAGCACCGGGTAATCCACGCCTTCCAGAGCATCGAGCAGGGTGCTCAGGCCCTTGTAATAGCGCAGCACACCGACGAACAGAAAGAACGTGTCCGGCACCTGAGCCTGCCAGTGCGCCTGGCGTTCGCCCGACACCTGCGGATAGGCCGTTTCATCCAGCCCGTATGGCACCACCACGGTCTTGTCGGCAAAGGGCTTGAGGGTTTCGCTGGTGCGCTGGTAATTGGGCGAGGCGACCAGAATACGGTCCATGCTGCCCAGCATGCGGTTCATCAGCGGCGCATACAGCTTGAGCAGGGTGCGCTGCTTGATGATGTCGGAGTGATAACTCAACACCGTTGGACGACCATGGCGGGTAGCGAAATGCACCAGGTCCATCATCGGCCACGGAAAATGAAAGTGCACAAGGTCCGCTTCGGCGGCCATGGCCTTGAAGGTAGAGAACGCCGACAACGAAAAGCCGGTAGAGGCCAGGTTGAAGTTCTCTTTGACCCGCACCACCGAGTGGTCGGCCACCTGAATACGCTCAGGCGAAGGGGTCGGGCTCAAGGTCAGAACCTGACCCTCCACGCCAAACGCGCGGCTGCCCTGGCAAAGCTGAAACATGACCTGTTCGATACCGCCGGTGGTGTCGGGGTAATAGGTCTTGAAGAAGTGCAATACCTTCATGGGGGAACTCGAATGGGGACCGATCACTCAAGACCGGCACAAGACCCGTAGGAGCGAGCGTAGCGCTCGCGAAAAGGCCTGCACACCGGCATTCGCGAGCTTTACGCTCGCGAATGCAGAATCGGTGTTGTGCCACTCAACGGGCAGACAACATCCAGCTCAGGGTTTCGCGCAGTGGCGGGGTCTGCCAGTCGGCAACCAGTGTGCGCAGACGGGTATTGTCACCGCACAGGGTCTTGACCTCGTTGGCCCGCACAAACGCCGGGTTGACCTGTACATCGATGGTCTGGCCGGTGATGTCGCGGCACATGTCCAGCACTTCACGCAGCGAGTGGGTCACGCCGGAGCTGACGTTGATGGTCTGGCCGATCGGCTGGCTTTCCAGCAAGCCGCGGTAGGCGCTGACCACGGCACGGACATCGCTGAAATCGCGCCAGACGTCCAGGTTGCCCAGTTCGATGGTGTCGGCCTTGCGAACAAAGTGCGAAACGATCTTGGGCAACAGGAAGTTATCGGCCTGGCCGACGCCGGTGTAGTTGAACGGGCGGGCAATGATCAGCGGCAGACGGTCGTGCCAGAGGCTCGCCATGTACTCCATCGCCAGTTTGCTCACCGCGTAATCGTTGGCCGGCGCCGGCTGAGTCGACTCGTCGAGCAGGCCGCTGGACGCATTGCCATACACGTTGGCACTGCTGGCCAGCAGCACGGAATCAGGCGTCTTGCCGCAGGCCGCGATGGCCTCCAGCAAGTTACGGGTGCCAATCAGGTTGACCTGATAAAACGCATCCGCCACGCCATGCCCGACAAAGGCCAGCGCCGCCAGGTGCACGACGATGTCCGGCTGAATATCGGCCAGCAGCGTGCGCAGGCCAGCGGCGTCCGTGAGGTCCGCCTGATAGTAACCGGCGCTGTTCGAAGGCTGGCTTCCGGTACCGAGCACCTCACAGCCGCGAGCGGCAAGCTCGGCGGCCATGAACTGCCCGGTGAAGCCATTGATACCTGTAATCAGGGCACGCTTACCGGCGATATTCATCAGAAGGAGAAGCCTTTTTCGTTACGGCGCAGGTCCGCCTCGACCATCATGCGGCACAGCTCTTCAAGGTTGGTCTTGGGCTCCCAGCCCAGGACTTCCTTGGCCTTGGCCGGGTTGCCGATCAGCAGCTCGACTTCGGCAGGGCGGTAGAACTTCGGATTGATGCCGACCAGTACCTTGCCGGTGGCCGCGTCGATGCCTTGCTCGGCTTCGTCCTTGCCTTCCCACTTCAGGGTGATGCCGACTGCCTTGAACGCCATGCTGACGAAATTGCGTACGGTTTCGGTGCGGTTGGTGGCCAGCACGAAGGTGTCCGGCTCATCGGCTTGCAGCATGCGCCACATGCCTTCGACGTATTCCTTGGCAAAGCCCCAGTCGCGCTTGGCGTCCATGTTGCCCAGTTCGAGCTTGTCGAGCAGGCCCAGTTTGATCTTGGCCACCGAGTCGGTGATCTTGCGGGTCACGAACTCACGGCCGCGCAGTGGCGACTCGTGGTTGAACAGGATGCCGCTGGTGGCGAAGATGCCGTACGACTCGCGGTAGTTGATGGTCATCCAGTGCGCGTACAGCTTGGCAACACCATACGGGCTGCGCGGGTAGAACGGCGTGCTCTCGATCTGCGGAATCGCCTGGACCTTGCCGAACATTTCCGAAGTGGACGCCTGGTAGAAGCGAATCTTGGAATTGACGATGCGGATCGCTTCGAGCAGGTTTACTGCACCCAGGCCGGTGATTTCGGCGGTGGTGACCGGCTGGTCGAACGACACACCCACGAAGCTTTGTGCCGCGAGGTTATAAACCTCGGTGGCTTCGGTGGTTTGCAGCAAACGAATACTGGCAGAGAGGTCGGTCAGGTCGTATTCGACCAGGTGCAGATTCGGGTTGTTCTGGATGCCCAGCTCTTCGATACGCCAGAAGTTGACAGAGCTGGTACGGCGATAGGTGCCGTAGACGGTATAGCCCTTCTCGAGGAGCAGTTCGGCCAGGTAGGCGCCGTCTTGACCTGTGATGCCGGTAACGATTGCTTTCATGCTGGGGGTTTTACTCCATTAAAAAGAGTGGGTAGCCAAGGACGACTGGCACAAGCAGCGGCCAGTAAACGAAAGGACGCGATGATACAGGTTAGGCCGCTTATATACGACCCGCCAGGCCATGTGTCTGCGGCTGTAGCGGCTGTATCGAAACAGTACAAACGCTGTAATCGAACAGTGCCCGAGTGCGTTAGTGGCTAACTGACACTCAATCGGGTATTTAATTCCCGGTCCCTGTTCATGGGGTGAACCAATAGCCGGATGCCCCCTCCAACCCCTTCTTCAGGCGGCCACCCGAACGACTAAACGATGACTATTGCGATGAAGGCGATATAGTGCGCCTCCAGAAATTCCTTTTTGGCGTTTCTGCGTTTCGCTGTCCAAGGCTCAAAGGACTTTGCCGCCCGTGGGCAGGCCCCCGAAAGGGATCTTCCGAAACACACTTTCAAGCGTGCGGCCATGCCGCCGCACCCTTATCAGGAGTCATGAATGTTGGAGTTGTTTAGGAGCCTCTGGGGTTACCGGGGTTTCGTGTTTTCGTCCATTCGCAATGAATTTTCCGCCCGCTTTTCCCGTAGTCGCCTGGGCGGTCTATGGATGATCATCAACCCGTTGGCGCAAGTTGCGATTTATGCGCTGGTGCTCTCCAACGTCCTGGCCGCCAAACTGCCTGGCATTGAAAACAAGTATGCCTACGCGCTTTACCTGATGGCCGGGATATTGGCCTGGAGCCTGTTTGCCGAGATCATTGGCCGCTGCCTGACCCTGTTTATCGACCAGGGCAACCTGATGAAGAAAATGCGCTTTCCGCGCATTACCCTGCCGGTGATCGTCGTCGGGTCCTGCCTGCTCAATTACCTGCTGCTGTTTGTCGCCCTGCTGGTGGTGTTCGCCCTGCTGGGGCAGTGGCCACAGTGGCAAATGCTCTGGCTCATCCCCCTGACCGTGGTGGTGACCGCGCTGGCCGTCGGCCTGGGGCTGATCATCGGCGTGCTTAACGTGTTCATTCGAGACGTAGGCCAGGTGATCCCGATTCTGTTGCAGATCTGGTTCTGGTTCACCCCGGTGGTCTACCCGCTCAACATCATTCCTGACGAATACAAGGGCTATATGGCCATGAACCCCATGTTTCCGATCGTCAGTGCCTACCACGATGTGCTGGTCTACGCTCGGGCACCGGACATGCAAAGCATTGCACTGACCGCCGCCATTGCCGTGGTACTGCTGGGCCTGGGCCTGTTCATGTTCCGCCGCGCCGCACCGGAAATGGTGGACGTCCTATGAGCCTGCTGAGCGTCAACAACCTGGGCAAGGCCTACCGCACCTATACCTCTGAACTGCAGCGCGTGGCGCGCTGGTTCGGCATGCCGGTCAAGCCGAGCGAAGAGCACTGGGTGCTCAAGCACCTGAGCTTCAATATCGAGGCCGGTGAGGCCATCGGCATCGTTGGCCAGAACGGTGCGGGCAAATCGACCCTGCTGAAAATGATCACCGGCACCTTGCAGCCCACCGAAGGGCATGTGCAGGTCAATGGCCGCATCGCTGCCATTCTGGAACTGGGCATGGGCTTCACTCCGGACCTGACCGGGCGCCAGAACGTCTATCACGCCGCTGGCCTGATGGGCTTCAATGCCGAGCAGATCGACGCCGTTATCGACGACATCGCCGCGTTTGCCGAAATAGGCACGTACTTCGACGACGCCGTGCGCACCTACTCCAGCGGCATGCAGATGCGCGTGGCGTTCGCCGTGGCCACGGCGTTTCGCCCCGACATCCTGATCGTCGATGAAGCACTGTCGGTCGGCGACAGCTACTTCCAGCACAAAAGCTTCGAGCGCATTCGTGAATTTCAGCGCCAGGGCACTACGCTGCTGATCGTCTCCCACGACCGTGGCTCGATCCAGGCCCTGTGTGACCGCGCAATCCTGCTGGAAAAAGGCACCGTCATCAAAGACGGCAACCCTGAAGAAGTCATGGATTTCTACAACGCCCTGATCGCTGAAAAAGAAAACTCCAAAGTCGAGGTGCGTGAGCTCGAAGATGGCTCCTTGCAAACCCGCTCCGGCAGCGGCGAGGCCAGCATCGGTGCGGTCACTCTGCATAACGCCGCCGGCGAGCGCATCGAATTTGCCTCGGTCGGCGAGCCGGTGTCGCTGCGCGTCCAGACACAGATCAACAGCCCCATCCCTGAACTGGTGGTCGGCTACATGATCAAGGACCGTCTCGGCCAGCCGGTATTCGGCACCAATACCCACCATCTGGGCTGCACGCTGCACGATTTGCAGGCGGGTGAAACACCAGGGTATTCGTTCAATTTCATCGCCAACCTTGGCGTCGGGTCGTATTCGGTGGCGGTGGCATTGCACACCACAGACAGCCACCTGGCGCGCAACTATGAATGGGTGGATCTAACGCTCGTGTTCAACGTCGTCAATATTTCCCAGGGCGAGTTCGTCGGCCTGGCCTGGATTCCACCGACTGTGGAGTGCCATCGATGAGCAGCTCTTTCTATCGTGCGTTCGAAGATCGCTATCGCGGCTCGCGTGAACTGATTCACGAGCGCCAGCAAATCTATGTGCCGTTTCTCGAGCCGCTGAAACACCTGTATCCCGAGCGCAAGGCGCTGGATGTCGGCTGCGGCCGTGGCGAGTGGCTGGAAATCCTGATCAGCAACGGTTTCGACCCGCTGGGCGTTGACCTCGATGCCGGCATGCTGGAGGCCTGCCACGCGCTGGGGCTGCCGGTCGAGCAGGGCGATGCACTGGAAATACTCAAGCGCCTGCCCGATAACAGCCTGACCGTCGTTTCGGGCTTTCACCTGGCCGAGCACATTCCCTTCGATGTCCTCAACGAACTGGTCCGACAGACCCTGCGCGTGCTCAAGCCCGCCGGTTTGTTGATCCTGGAAACACCCAACCCTGAAAACCTGATGGTCGGGACCGAAACCTTCTACCTGGACCCCAGCCACGAGCGGCCCATTCCGCACCTGCTGCTGAGCTTCCTGGCGGAATATTGCGGTTTCCATCGCTCCAAGCTGCTGCGTCTGCAAGAGCCTGCGGGACTGGCCGAAGGTGGCGCCGTCAACCTGATGAGCGTCTTTCATGGCGTCAGTCCCGACTACGCCATCGTTGCGCAGAAACAAGGCCAGGTCGAACACCTGCGTGCTTTCGATGGCGCCTTCAACCGTACTTATGGCCTGTCGCTGGAGTCGCTCGCCAACCGCTACGACAGCCAGGTGACAGGCACGCAGGCGCAGCTCAACGAGCTGGAGCGCCTGACCCATGAACTGCACCATCACCACGCCCAGACCAACGCTCAAGGGCATCAGCTGTGGCAGCGGGCGGCTGACGCTGACATCCGCATGCAGCAGATGCAGGAGCAGGCAAACAGCGAAATCGAGCTGCGTCACAATGAGTTCGAGCGCATTCAGGGCGAGTTTGTCCGGGTCAATGGCGAGTTTGGACGAGTCGATGGCGAGTTTGAACGAGTCAAGGCCGAGCTGAACGCCATCAGAGCACAGAACCTGGCCTACCAGCAGCAGATGATGGCTTTGCTCAACAGCGCTTCCTGGCGGGTTACCCATCCGTTGCGCGTGTCCAAGTCACTGGCCAAATGGACCCTCAAGCAGCCCAAACGTACCGTGCGCTCGGTGCTGTTCCGCTCGGTGCGCTTTGTCTTGAATCGCCCGGGCCTGCGTCTGCGCGTCAGCAATGCCATCAAGAACCACCCGGTGGTGTTCCAGCGTGTACGGCAATTTGCTCTTGCGCATGGCCTCATTCACCTCAGCCCCGAGGAAATGAGTCCGGTCACGGCAGCCACAGAAGCCTCCGAAGACGGTTTCGACAAGGCCAGCCCGCGAGTCGCGCACATCTACTCCGAACTGAAACAGGCTTTTGAGCGTAAGGAAAACCGCTGATGCGTATTGTTATTGACCTGCAAGGCGCACAGTCTGAAAGCCGCTTCCGGGGGATTGGCCGTTACTCGCTGTCGCTTGCCCTGGCCATGGCTCGCAATGCCGGCGACCACGAAATCTGGCTGGCCCTCAACAGCCGCATGCCTGACAGCATCTCGGATATCCGCAAGGCCTTTACCGGACTGATCCCGCCACAGCGTATTCGTATCTTCGATGTGCCGGACGCCTCAAGCCCCGGCCCGTGGAGCGAGCGCGCTGCCGAAGTGCTGCGGGAAAACTTCCTGGGTTCGCTCAACCCCGATGTCGTCGTGGTCAGCAGCCTGTTCGAAGGCTACTGGGCCAACGCCGTGACCTCGATCGGCGCCGTGCCGGTCAGGTACCAGACCGCGACGATCCTGTACGACCTGATTCCGTTGATGAACGAGGCGGTCTACCTGCCCACGGCGGAGCTCAAGGGCTATTACTTCCGCAAGATCGACTGGCTTAAAAGCGCCGATATCCTGCTGGCCATCTCCGACTCCTCGAAGCAGGAAGCGGTGACCCACCTGAACATCGCTGCCGACAAAATTGCCAACATCTCGGCTGCCATCGGCGAGCAGTTCGTGCCCGACGCCGTTGATGCGGCGCGCAACACAGCGCTGCTGGAGCGCCTGGGCATCAACGCAGATTTCATCCTGTATGCGCCGGGCGGCTTCGATCCACGTAAAAACTTTGCCCGTTTGCTAGAGGCGTACAGCACGCTGCCCGATCACCTCAAGGACCAGCATCAACTGGTGATCGCCAGCAAACTGCACCCCCAGCAACGGGCCGAACTGCTGGGCTTCGCGGAAAAATACGGCGTACATCCCCATCAATTGGTGCTCACCGGCTACGTGAACGACCAGGATCTGATCAGCCTCTACTCGCTGACCGAACTGTTCGTGTTCCCGTCCACCCACGAAGGCTTCGGCTTGCCCGTGCTCGAGGCCATGGCCTGTGGCGCCGCAGTGATTGGCTCCAATTGCAGCAGCGTGCCGGAAGTCATTGGTTGCAACGAGGCGCTGTTCGATCCGCTGTCGGTCAAATCGATCGCCGCCAAAATGCTCCAGGGCCTGGAAGATGAAGGCTTGCGTACCCGCCTGATCAGCAACGCCGTCGAGCAGTGCGCAAAGTTTTCCTGGGACGAGTCGGCGAAAAAAGCCATTGCCGCGCTTGAGCAACGCCACCAGCCCATCGAGGCGCAGCCTGCGGGCCTTGCACTGGACACCGTGCTGCAGCAGCTGGTCGCACTGTCCGACCAGACACCGAGCGAGGCCGAGCTGTTCAGGATCGCCAAAAGCATGGCATTCAACTTTTCCGGCGCCGGGCAGCGGCAGCTGCTGCTGGACGTTTCCAGCATCGTCCACAGCGATGCCAAATCCGGCATCCAGCGTGTGGTGCGCAGCCTGTTGCACGAATTCCTGAGCGTGCCGCCCACAGGGCTGACCGTGCGCCCGGTCTACTATGCCGACGGCCGCTACTACTACGCCAACGCCTTCACCTCGCGGATCCACCCGGTGTTTCCCGAGACGGTTGATGCAACGATCGACTTTGCCCAGGACGATATCTATCTGTCCCTGGACCTGAACATGCATCTGGCCAGCCAGCTTTACCCGCTGCATCACCAGATGAGCCTGATGGGCGTGCAGGTCAACTACATCGTCTATGACCTGTTGCTGCACCATCGCCCCGACTGGTGGCTGGCCCCCAACGGCGACCTGTTTGCCGACTGGCTGCACAAGATCAGCCTGGTGGCCAGCAACCTGATCTGCATCTCGGCAGCGGTGGCCAACGAAATGCAGACCTGGCTGAACCAGCACCCGGAAAAATGCGGTGGCAACAAACCCGCCGTGACCAGCTTCCACCTGGGGGCCGACATTGACAACAGCCTGCCGTCGCGCGGCCTGCCCGACGATGCCCCGCAGTTACTCAAATGCCTGGCGCAAAAGCCCAGCTTCCTGATGGTCAGCACCATCGAGCCGCGCAAGGGCCATGCCCAGGCCCTGGCCGCGTTCGAAGCGCTCTGGGCACAAGGTGTCGACATCAATCTGGTCATCATCGGCAAGCGCGGCTGGCTGGTCGACGAGTTGGTCATGCGCCTGGAAAACCATCCGGAAAAAGGCAGCCGCCTGTTCTGGCTCGAGGGCATCAGCGACGAATACCTGGAAAAAGTATATTCGACCGCCACCTGCCTGATTGCCGCCTCAGAAGGCGAGGGCTTCGGCCTGCCGCTGATCGAAGCTGCGCAGCATCACTTGCCGATGATCATTCGCGACCTGCCGGTATTCCGCGAAATTGCCGGTGAGCATGCGTTCTACTTCCAGGGCATGACTGCCGAAGAGCTGGCCAGCGCGATTCAGGCCTGGCTTGAGCTGCATAAAGACGGCAAGCACCCGACCTCGGCCACCATGCCCTGGCTGACGTGGGAGCAGAGTGCCGAGCAGCTCAAGGCCGTGCTGACAGCACGCTAATGACTCACCCTTTAAAGATTGAGAGCAACAGATGAATGCAGGTATGCCCACCGAGGCGCAGGACCAGACTCACTCAGGCGTGCAAAGCACCGTCGAAGCAGACGACCGAAGCAAAATTGCCGTCTTGATCCCTTCTTACAAGGTCATTGCCCACATCCTGGGCGTGATTGCTGACATCGGCCCTGAAGTCGACAGAATCTATGTGGTCGATGACTGCTGCCCGGAAAACTCCGGTGCCTACGTCGAACAGCATTGCACCGACCCACGCGTTGTGGTCTTGCGTAACCCGGAAAACCAGGGTGTCGGCGGTGCGGTCATGACCGGCTACAAGGCCGCCATTGCCGACAACATGGACGTCATCGTCAAGATCGACGGCGATGGCCAGATGGACCCTGGGCTGATCATGAACTTTGTCAGCCCGATCCTGGCCGGCGAAGCCGACTACACCAAGGGCAACCGTTTCTACGACCTGGAAGAAATTGGCGCAATGCCCAAGGTCCGCCTGTTCGGCAACGCTGCGCTGTCGTTCATGACCAAGTTCTCTTCCGGCTACTGGGACCTGTTCGACCCCACCAACGGCTATACCGCCATTCATCGCGATGTGGCCAAACACTTGCCGTTGAACAAGATCAGCCGCCGTTACTTCTTCGAAACCGACATGCTGTTTCGCCTGAACACTCTGCGCGCTGTCGCGGTAGATGTACCGATGGACGCCAAATATGGCGATGAAGTCAGCAACCTGAAAATCTCGCAAGTCGTAGGCGAGTTCTTCGTCAAACACGTGCGCAATTTCGGTAAGCGGATCTTCTACAACTACTACCTGCGGGACATGTCGCTGGCCTCCATCGAGCTGCCAGTGGGCTTGGTGCTGCTGCTGTCAGGCCTCCTGTTCGGCGCCTCGCACTGGATCGGCTCACTGGGCTCGGACGTGCCAACACCTGCCGGCACCGTGATGCTCTCGGCACTGCCGATTATTTTGGGCATCCAGTTCATCCTGGCCTTCCTCGGACAGGACATTGCCTCGGTGCCTAGAAGACCTTTCCACCTCACCAAGACCAAAACCAAGCGCAAGGCAGGTGATCGGTAATGGTGTACCTCATTGCAGTACTGTGCGTGGTGGGCATCGCGGCCGGGCAGATCATGTTCAAGCTGAGTGCCGGCGCCTTGCAGCGCGCCGGGACCTTTTTTGAAATCAAGACCCTGATCATGCTGGGCTCGGCATTCGCCCTGTATGGCCTGACTACCATTGCCTGGGTCTGGGTGTTGCAGAAAATCGACCTGGGCAAGGCCTACCCACTGATGGCCATGGCCTTTGTGCTGGTCCCGATCGGCAGCCACTTCATTCTGGGTGAACGCTTCCAGACGCAGTACTTCGTCGGCGTGCTGTTCATCATGTTTGGCATCGTGCTGGCGGTAAAGTCGTAGCGAATTTCACTGCATGGCCGATCGGTCATGCAGTCATACACAGGAAGCGGTAATGCGTTTTTCAAGCGGAACACGGCTCAGCGCGCCCATGATTCTCATGGGCATCATGGCGCTGGCAATGATTTTACTTATGCTCAGATCTGCCGGTTTGTACCCCGGCGTCCTCGGAGATGAATACACCTACAGCACCATGTCCAGGTCAATGCCCCTGTCGGAAGCCTTCATTCCCGGCTACCTGTACCTGGCCATCTACAACCTGACCAATGTGTGCGGCAGCGGATTTCTTTTCTGCTCGAAATTCTTCAACACCCTGTTTTTTGTCGCCGCAGCCCCTTTTATCTATCTGGTGGCGCGGCGTTTCTGTGGCCTGGCTGTATCGCTGTTGATCGTGGCGATCAGCTTGCTGGGCCCGGTCAACAGCTACACCGCGTACTACATGCCGGAACCGCTGTTCTTTTTGTCGTTCTGGATCAGCATCTGGTATTTCCTGGGCCTTGATGTCAAAGCCCCGGCCAAAAAGTGGCTGCTGTTCGGCTTCATGATGGGCTGCTCTGCACTGGTCAAACCCCACGCACTGCTGATCATTCCGGGCTTTTGCCTGTGCATCCTGTTTTTCTCGTACAAGGGCACTGAAAAGTGGCTGACCGTCGGCCTGAAAAATGCCGCACTGTTCGTCGGTTCCTTGTTAGCGACCAAATTCATCATCAGTTTTCTGGTCGCAGGCAAGGCAGGTCTGACCCTGTTTGGCAGTTTCTATAACTCGACCCTGGAATCCAGCGCCAGCACATTACAACGCTACCTGGACATCCTCATGGTCACACCGACCATCGTCGAAGGCCACCTGCTGGCCAATACCGTCATGTTCGGCACGGCCGTGGCCATTATTCTGTTCGGTTCAATCAAGGCACTGGCCAATCCCAACCTGTCCAGCGACGACCGTATTGCCTTTTGCACCCTGGCCCTGTGGCTGAACCTGATTGCCATGGTCACTCTGTTCTCGGCGTCCGTAGCGGGCACCAATGCCATTGAAACTGACTTCCGCGTGCACATGCGTTACTACAACTTCATGTTGCCGCTGCTGTTCATCGCCGCTGGTTCGCAACTGGACCGCATGCATGGCGAGTCGCTCAAATACTGGCGCCTGGCAGTGGCGCTGTTGGTTCTGGCCATTCTTGGCTATGCCGCACTGACCTACCTGCATCCGTACACGCCCAGTTATGTCGATAGCCCTGAACTGCGTGGCTTTACCCTCAATAGCCGCGTATTCATGCTGCTGGCCGGATTCTGTGCCTTTACCGTATTGCTCTGGTACAAGTCCGCCAGCGCCGGCAGCATCGTCTTCGTCTGCCTGTACCTGCCGGTGTCCATTGCCATCAGCACGGCCTACAACAATGCGGAAGTACGCCAGCGCATGGTCATCGACACCTACGATAAGGCCGGGCTGTTCGCCAAAAGCTATGTACCTGAAAACGAGCTCTCACAACTGGCTGTAATCGGTGAAAACCCGGCGCATACCTTGCGCGCTCTGGTCTATGTCGATAACCGGCATGCGGTGCGTGACCTGTCTTATGTGCCGGGGCAGCCTTACTCCGCCGCCCAGACCGCCTATGACAAAAAATGGATTCTGGCGATAGGGGACGTTCAGTTTGCCGAGGACGAGTTCGACGTCATCAAGCTGAACGGCTTCTCGCTGGCTAAAAAAGCCATAAAGCTTTACCCGTTGCAGCTGGGTTTCAACGGTGCGCAGTGGCCCGCGCTGGTGGCGAAGGTCTCCGGTCTTGAGTCGCCCGAAGCCTGGGGCGCCTGGTCGATCGGCCCGACGGTCAGGATTGAGCTCAAAAAACCGCTGCCTGCTCAATTCGACCTGACCCTGAACGCCAAGGCCTTTGGCCCCAATGCCGGCCAGGCCATCAACGTCGAAGTAGAGGGGCGCCTTTACCCCTTCGACCTGGGGGTAAATATGACGTCGCGTACCCTGCGCATTACCACCTCAGGCAAGACCGAAAGCCTGACCATCAGGATTCCGTCTCCTGTGTCGCCCAAGGCCTTGGGCGTGAGCCAGGATGATCGCCCACTGGGCATCGGCCTGGAGCAACTGGACATTCGCCAGGTCCGTTGAGTGCATGAACGACAGCGCCGCCGATAACCGGCGGCGCTCCTTCTAGAGCGGTGATAAGCTTCGGAATTTTCTTCTTACCAAGTAGGAATGTTCCGAATGCCCTCAGCGCCTCATCGTATCTACCCACTGGATGTACTGCGGGGCATCGCCGCACTGTCCGTGGTCTTCTGGCACTGGCAACATTTCTTCTACGTTGGCGGGCAGCCTGAAAACTTCGATGTGACCCGCCAGCCACTGTTCGACGCCCTGCAACTGTTCTACCGGCATGGCTCGCTGGCCGTTGAGCTGTTTTTCGTGATCTCCGGCTTCGTATTCTTCTGGCTGTTCTCCCAGCGGATTGCCCAACGCAAGTTATCGACCTCGCGCTTTTTCATGGACCGCTTCAGCCGCCTCTACCCGCTGCATATCGCAACGTTTTTGCTGGTGGCCGGACTGCAGTGGGCGTTCATCCAGAGCCACCCGGCCTGGTTCGTCTACCAGACCAACGACAGCTATCACGCCTTGCTCAATGTGCTGCTGATTCCGGCCTGGGGATTTGAATCGGGATGGTCGTTCAACGCGCCGATCTGGTCGGTGTCAGTTGAGTGCCTGTTGTACGCGCTGTTCTTCCTGATTTGCCTGACCGGCCGGTTTCGCTATCTGTTGGCAGCGGGTCTATTGGCCGCCGGTTACGCGCTTTACCCCTACAACTACAAACTGGGCAGCGGCCTGTTGTGCTTCTTTGCCGGAGGCATGGCATTGCTGATCATGCAGGCTCTGGGCAGATTTCTCACAGCCAGAACCCTCTGCGCCATAAGCCTGATCCTGAGCGCTTTGGCCTGGACCTTCGTGGTAGCCACAGAGGTGCGGCCCACCTACTTCATCATGGGCATCGCCTTTCCGGTGAGCGTCATGTTCATCGCTTCACTGTCCTGGCTATGGCCAGACCTGCTCAAGCCATGGGCGGTGATCGGCGACCTGAGCTACTCCTCGTACCTGCTGCACTTTCCCCTGCAGATTGTCTTTGCGCTGAGCGTCGACCGGCTGGGCTATACCCGCGACATCTTCTACAGCCCATGGATGCTGCTGTTGTTCATGGGCGTGCTTATTCCACTGAGCCTGGCCAGCCACCGATGGTTCGAAGCGCCCGTGCAAAGTGCGCTGCGCACGCGGTTCAAGACTCGCTCTGGAAAAGGCCGCTCTGCGATTGGCTGATGACAGGCCAACGCCTGAACCCAAGGGTGACCCTGGCCTGTGAGAGGCTGCAACTGTCTTTGCCTGCAAAGCAGCCTCCCACAGGTCAACCGTTGTCCGGATCAATCACCTCAGGATTCACCACATACAGCCCCGCGAACCCGCCACCCGGCAACCGATACTTCTTGGTGTGCCGCTTGCGATCACTGTCACGCCGGTCAAGACCGCCAACGCCCTCCAGTGCCTTGACGATCCGCGCCAGCCCATACCCGTTCGCCGCCTCGATCAGCGCCGGCTTGTTGAACAGGTAAGCCACTCCCATACAGCAACAGGCAGTCGGCCAAGGCACTGCCCGGTGTCCAGGGCAGCAGTGTGTAGGCGATGGCCATTTCCCCGGCCAGCGCGATTACCGCGAAGCGATCCGCCACCCGCCCAGCCTGCGCGTTGTCCTCTACACAAGCGGCCCGAAAGCCGATTGCAGCGCTTTGCGAAATACACTGTGGCGATTTTCATAAGCCTTCCCTGGCGATCTGCTCGCGGATTTCAGCAGCGGTCTTGTCTCGGGTTTCCACCTTGCTGCCTGACGCAGTTATCCGGGTTATTTCATTGTCCGTAAGGCCCAGATCACGCAAGCCCTCAATCCATTGCCGGTAACGGGCTTGAGCGGTGACTTTGGAATTAGGCCCCTTGGCGCGCAGGCACGCGTCGCACATGTCGTTCGGATGCGGTCGGCTTTGCCAATTACCTGGCCGTCGATACTCGAACAATCCGCACTCGCAGCGGCACAACCACAACGCGCCTTTGCCCATAGTGCTTGCGCGATACCAGGCAATGGCGGTCATTTTTCCGCGCCGCTTGCCGGTGTGGTCGATGGCGTAATCAGGGCGTGGAGACAGCTCTGGCAGGGACTCGATGGCTTTTTTCCGGCAAGCCGAACCCGTTGGCGCCGGTGCGCCGTTTTGATTTTTCATTATTTTTCCGCCGGCCCTATGGCCCTGGAATACAGATCACCCTCGCGGGCACCTCAGCGGTGCCCGCGATCCCGTTTTTTCAGACGATGCGTCGATCAGGTCGAAGCGATGGGGTCCGGGCATGGATCGACAGCGGCCTTTTCAAAGGCACGAGCGCGGTCCATATGGTGGTTGTAGCGGGCAATGCGGCTGGCAAGCGATGAGTCAGCGTGCAGGGCACTAAGGGCCATGCGGCGATGCGCAAGCGCGCTGATTCTGGATGGATTGCGTGTATGCATGATTGAAGCTCCTTCTTGAGAACGAAGCCGACACGATCCTTTCCACGGGATTGGGTGGCAGCTATGTGCAGGGTGGAAATACCGGCCAAGAAGGTTACCGGCCAGGCCGAAGCCTGCCCACACATAGCCGCCATATAGATGCGGACACAAAAAAAGCGCCAGCAATCGCAATGGGGGCGCCTATGCGCCTTCTTGAAAACGGGTTTCCACGCCCGACCATGGGATTGACCATGGATCGGCGAACCATACCGGGCATCACGATGGCGTGCAACCTTAGGAGTGGCTGACGCCGGGCTCACAGAAAATCTGTTCCCACCAAAATCGAGGTGGGAACAAAGTGGGAACACTTAACGCTTTGTAATTATTGATTATTTACGCCGTTCCCACTGTTCCCACCGTTTTGGAATCACAGGCACATTTTTATGAAAGTGCTCCAAAAACTCAGAAAATGCTCTCTGCTTGAGAGCGGACCTGAAATCGGTGGGAACAGTGGGAACAGTGGGAACGGTGGGAACGCCCAGCAACCGCGCGGCTTGCAGCGTTCCCACCGGATAAAAAGAAGTGGGAACAGGTGGGAACACACACTCGTTTTTGAAGATAAGCGTTTGTGTCTACCGGGCCATCTAGCACCCCGCGCCAGCGCCGGGATGCCGTCCACAGCAGAGCGGCCTTCTACGGACTGACGCTGAGCAACTAATCCAGAGCTGGCACATGACCTGTAGGAGGCTGCTCTGCAGGCGAAGAGGCCGGTATAGGCAAAGACAGCTGCTGCCTCCCACAAGACAGGCGTTAACCATTCATCCAGTGCTGGATACATCACCTGTTGGAGCGGGCGCTGCTTTGGGCGCCACCCCGACGATGACTACATGCCAGACATTGAAAATGGGCCAGATGCCCCGTAATTCACACACATTTTCTGTCGTTCACCTGAAGAGTTGATTCGGGTGTGCAAAGTACAAGAAATGCGCAGTGACACTGGCGAATGCCCAGCAAATACGGGGTCTTTCAAGAGGGCAGGCTGCGTAAAAACGGCTTGAAACCGTTTTTCTTTGTACTTTGCACACCCAGGCTGCATGAGCCTCGTAATTCACGCACAAGAACCTGAAATTCACCCATCTGGTTTTGTACTTTACACACCCGTCCACAGGGTTTTACTGAGCGCCAAGCCTTGAATAACGTGGTCTGCAGGTCTTATCCACAATTTTCAGACTGCGAATAAATCCTGTTTGCACAGTAGAAAATCTGCTTGACACGTAAAAGCGCATTTTCCTGCGTAAATCGCCCACCAAAACCGGTACTTTGCACACCCAAATTTGTACATTGCACACCTGTCCACAGGGTTATGCCTACCCTACAGGCCACGTACGACGTGGGCTGTGTGAGTTATACACAATGGCTAAAACTATATTAAAACTAGTTAAAAACTAAAAACATGCGTGTAGCGCGCGATCCACCTCAACACGTTTTTCAGCGTCTGGCAGCGTTTCCCTCCCCAAGCACAATGCTTTTCGATGAAATATCCCCTTGGAAGCCGCGAAAATACTGACTTCCTACATGCGGATGAAGAAATTTCCGAAGCAAACGCCCTCGCATTCCTATAACCGCTGGCGTTGTCGTCTGATTTATCCATTTCAACAAGGCCCGTAACATTGCGCCCCACTCGGATTCATCGCCGATGCTTCTCCCTCACAGGAATTTTCTATGCCTCCCAACAAGCACGTTCGCCGTCTGGATTCGATTCAATCCAGAAAAGCGCAGCCTGACGTGCAGGAAGTGTTGGTCGTTAACCCGGCAGAAGCTCCTTCCAAAAAGCCCCGCAATAAAACCAGCGTCGCAGCCGGTGAAGCACCTGCGGGACGTGCACCAGCCTCTGCCGCTATCGGCAAGCTCAAAGTCGGTCAGGCAAACAAGCGCAGCTTTACGATTTGCAGCGACATGTTTGCCCCCATGCCCTATGACGTGGGTGCACGTGACAATCGCAGCGTGATGGACGTCGCGTTATTTCGTTTGTCCAAGAGAGACATTCGCGCCAATTCGGTTATTCGTTATGACTTGCCGAACGGGTATGTGCAGGTTTCATCCAGCCTATGCGGCATGGCATCCATCTGGGATTACGACATTGTCCTGATGGCCATATCTCATCTGAACGAGGCAATGAACCGGTACCGTGCCGGAAAGGGCGAGAAACCCGGCCAGATATTCTGCTCTCGTATCGACGAGATACTGAGCTTCTGCAAGAAAAATGTCGGTGGTAGCCAGAAAGACAAATTGATCGAGGCTCTGGAAAGGCTAAGCACTACCCACATTCGTATTGAACGCACTCGCAATGTGGGTGGGCTGTTAAAGACCCTGACCGAGGGGGAGAACCTCATCACGTCTTTCTCAGTCGTCAGTCACAGCAAAACCAAAGCCGTCGAGTCGATCAGAATCAGAATTGCTGACTGGATGTTTGACGAGATCACCAAGGGGCATAAACCTGACGTGCTTACCGTTCATAAAGATTACTTCAGCATCAGCCAAGGCGTGGGCCGGTTCATTTACCGACTGGCGTGCAGGACCGCCGGGAAGAGGATGGCTTTATGGGGCTTTCATACGTTATATGAACACAGTGGTAGTGCAGGAACGCTCAAAGAGTTTTCTCGCCTGCTGCGTAAGGTCATTCAGACCCAATGCGTGCCTGAATACAGCGTGGCCGAGGAAGAGGGCAAGGAGGGGCCGATGCTGCGCATCGTTCATCATTCGCAGCGCGAGCAATGGAACGCGCTTTAAGCGGAGCGCCCCTTGCAGCGCGCTCCGCCTTTCAGACCATTCAGTCGAACAGATCAGCATCCTTCAACGCCACGCCCAACTGGTCCTTGCCGGACAACTGCGGCGTGCAATCGAGCGGCCATTCGATCCCGATGTCGGGATCGTTCCAGGCAATGCAGCGCTCGCTCTGCGTCGAATAGAAATCCGTGGTCTTGTACAGGAACTCGGCCGTGTCGCTCAGGGTAATGAACCCATGGGCAAAGCCTGGCGGAATCCACAACTGGTTGTTGTTCTGCGCCGACAGCACGGCACCGACCCATTGGCCAAAGGTCGGTGACGAGCGACGAATATCCACCGCCACGTCGAACACTTCACCTTGCACCACACGTACCAGCTTGCCTTGTGCATCAGGGTTCAACTGGTAGTGCAGACCACGCAGCACGCCTTTTACCGAACGCGAGTGGTTGTCCTGGACAAACTCAGGCTCAAGACCGGTGGCTTCTTTAAAGGCGCGTGCATTGAAGCTTTCGTAGAAAAAGCCACGCTCGTCACCGAATACCTTGGGGGTAAACAGTACGACTTCAGGAATGGCTAATGGAGTGGCTTGCATCAAAACACCTTTTCTTTGAGCAGGTTCTTCAGGTACTGGCCATAGCCGTTCTTGAGCAGCGGCTGAGCGAGGCGCTCCACTTGCTCGGCATCGATCCAGCCGGCACGGAAGCAAATCTCTTCAGGGCAGGCGATCTTCAGGCCCTGGCGACGCTCCATCGTGGCGATGTACTGACCGGCATCGAGCAGGCTGTCGTGGGTACCAGTGTCGAGCCAGGCATAACCGCGACCCATGATCTCGACGTTCAGCTGCTGTTTCTCGAGGTACAGAATGTTCAGGTCGGTGATTTCCAGCTCGCCACGTGGCGATGGCTTCAGATCACGGGCCAGATCAACGACCTGGTTGTCGTAGAAATACAGGCCGGTCACGGCATAGCTGGATTTCGGCGCCTTGGGCTTCTCTTCCAGCGACAGCACGCGGCCGCTGTTGTCGAACTCGGCGACGCCATAACGCTCAGGGTCGTGCACGTGGTAGGCAAATACCGAAGCACCAGACTCACGCTTGTCTGCATTGAGCAGCAGCGACTGGAAGTCATGGCCGTAGAAAATGTTATCGCCCAGCACCAATGCGGACGGATCGTTGCCGATGAAGTCGGCACCGATGGTAAAGGCCTGTGCCAGTCCGTCAGGACTTGGCTGTACTGCGTAGGAAAGGTTAAGCCCCCATTGGCTGCCGTCGCCCAGCAGTTGGGAGAAACGCGGCGTGTCCTGCGGTGTAGAGATGATCAGGATGTCGCGGATACCTGCCAGCAGCAGGGTGCTGAGCGGGTAATAGATCATCGGTTTGTCGTACACGGGCAGCAATTGCTTGGAGACTGCCAGTGTGGCTGGGTGGAGGCGGGTTCCGGAGCCGCCTGCTAGGATGATTCCTTTACGTGCCATGGGAGTCCTTTAGTAGTTAGGTTCATCCAGCGTACAGTATGCTTGCACGGCCAGATATCTTGCCTGTAGCGTTTAGAGTTTACTCAATACTGGAGAAAATGCGCGGTCAGTGATAGAGATAAGCTTTATTGAAGGGTAAAATTTTAAGGAGCTGCAGGTGTACGGAGTGATTGGCATGGTTTAAAGTTATATAGTTAATGAGTGTGGTTCTTGGTATTATACTGGATCACATTTTAATAATTTTCGATAGATAAAAAGTTTTCCTGGGGGGAAAATGAAAATATGTGTAATGGGGAACTGTCAGTCGGCCCCGATTAAAAGTTTGCTTCAACAAAGACTCAACGTTCCTTGCGAAATAATCCAGATAAAACCAGTGCACCTGCTAAAAGAGCATGATATCAAAGGGGTTATCGCTACGCTGTCTTCTTCCGATGTTGTAGTGACGCATTTAATATCAAATAATTACAACAACTTTCCCATCGGTACGGGGCAGTTGGTAGATACAATTAAAGCTGGCGCAAAGATCATTGTTGTTCCCAATGCTCACTATATTGGGTACTTCCCTAGCTTTATCTATATCAAAGACTCCAAAGGCAGAGGTGTGACACCGCGTGTTCCGGAGTATTCACATTTTCCATCCGATTATCATGATGCCTTTTGTATTGCGGCTAAAATTAAAGGCTACAGCCTAGAGAAGTTATTCGAATTTTATGAAAATTACAAAGGTGCTGCTGATTGGCTAGAGGGCTATATAGATGAATCACTTTTGAACTTAAGAGAGCGTGAACAAGATTGTGATATAAAAATTTCTGATTTCATAGAGGATAACTATAAAAATAGACAGTTGTTCTGGACCTTTAATCACCCGACCAATGAGCTATTAATCTATATGGTTGATCAAGTTATTGACAAATTAGGGCTTAGCCCAGTTCAAAATAAAGCAACTGATGAGTACCTTCAAGAAGCCATTCTTCCGATTTTCCCATTTATAAGTAAAAACTTGGGAATTAGTTTCGATGCCGAAAATTTTTCCATGGAAGGTATAGACAGTTATCGAAAATATGTTTCTCTCTGTTGGAGCGGTTATGAAAAATCCCAAGAGGTTTTAGACGTTAATAGAAAGAACAGAAGGGTAGTGGAGTGTATGGATATTTTGAATAAATTTGATAATGCAGTAATGGGCATACAGAAATAGATGGTTTTTATGATAAACAATGGAGCTTTCGACAAGGTTGCAAAACGAACCTAGTTAGGTGGTGGAAAACTTCTTTTTATTAGTTGTATCAATTTTAAAGTCTATATTTCCTATAAACCCCACCTTTACAAGATGGGGTTTGGTCAACATCGTGGTGTTGCTGATAACCGTTTTACAGAAGCAATGCCTTAAAATTTCCATAAACGCCACTGGCGACGGGCATTCCAGCGCATGGCGTAGTTATACATAAGGTACGCGTTTATTCCCCTTTACCGTTTTAACGTAAATCTCGTACCAATCCTAGATTCTAAGCCATGACCTGATCCCCGATGCTGAGTTCCTAAGACTCTTTAGAAGCTAGTCGCTCACGATACGCTACGACGCCAGAGTCGAAAAAATCGTAAGCGCTCCATGAACCCCACAGTCAAAGCGGCCAGATGATCTTGGATGCTGTGCTCCCGATTCCCTCTGGAGCCAGCACCTCATGATGCCACCCGACGCCAAAGTCGAAAAAGTCTATCTCTACCCCAAACCTGTGGACTTCCGAAAAGCTATCGACGGCCTGGCAGCGCTGGTCGAGCTGGATATCAAGGTGGCGGTGTTCGACCCCGTACTGTTCGTTTTCCTCAACAAACCTCGCAATCGAGTAAAGATCTTGTATTGGGAGCGCAACGGCTTTTGTCTTTGGCTCAAACGCCTGGAGTCGGAGCGTTTCAAAACATCGCCCGATGCCACAGACGAAGCGATTGTCCTCAGCGTCCAGGAACTGAACTGGTTGCTCGACGGTTTTGATCTCTGGCGCAACCGCCCTCATCAAGTTTTGACCCCGCGCTACGTGGCGTGACCCGGTATAATCCGGGCCATGATTCCCCTGCCCGATGACCTTCCTGATGATCCTGTCCTGCTCAAGCAACTGCTGCTTGAGGCGCTCAATCGCCAGGAGGAATCGGCTCAGGCTTATCAGACCCACATCGTCGATCTGAAAGAACAGATCAAGCTGTTGCGCGACCGTCTGTTTGGGCGCAAGTCCGAGCAAACCGTGGAGCCCAATACGCCGCAACTGGCCTTGTTCAACGAGCCTGAAAGCGAGCCGATGCCTTCAGTCGGTGAAGCTGATGAAGAAGTCGTTGCACCGACGCCACGCCGTGGCAAACGCAAGCCCCTGTCGGCTGATCTGCCGCGTATCGAAGTCATCCACCAACTGCAAGAACACGAACTGACCTGTGCCTGCGGTTGCCGCAAACACGCCATCGGCGAAGAAACCAGTAAGCAACTGGACATCGTGCCGATGCAGATCCGCGTCATCAAACATATTCGCAAGGTCTACGGTTGCCGGGGCTGCGAAGCAGCCCCGGTCACTGCTGACAAACCTGCGCAACTGATCGAAAAGAGCATGGCCAGCCCGAGCGTATTGGCCATGCTGCTCACCACCAAGTATGTGGACGGTCTGCCGCTGCACCGGTTTGAAAGTGTGCTGAGCCGCCACGGTATCGAGATCCCGCGCCAGACCTTGGCGCGCTGGGTGGTCCAATGCAGAGAATACTTCCAGCCGCTGCTTAATCTGATGCGTGATCGATTACTGGAAAGTCCGGTGATCCACTGCGATGAAACGCGCGTGCAGGTGCTGAAAGAACCGGATCGAGACCCGACCAGTCAATCCTGGATGTGGGTACAAGCCAGCGGCCCGCCGGATCGCAAAGTCGTGTTGTTTGACTACACGTCCAGCCGTGCGCAGGAAGTACCGTTACGACTGCTGGAAAGTTATCGCGGCTATGTCATGACCGATGATTACGCCGGCTATAACGCGTTGGCGTTGCTGCCAGGCGTCGAACGCCTGGCGTGCATGGCCCATGCACGACGCAAGTTCGTGGACGCGCAAAAAGTGCAGCCCAAGGGTAAAACCGGACGGGCCGATATTGCGCTGATGATGATCAACAAGCTGTACGGCATCGAACGCGAGCTCAAGGACGTCAGCGATGAACAGCGGTTTATCGGTCGTCAGGAAAAGAGCCTGCCGATCTTGGCGCAACTGAAAAGCTGGCTGGATAAAGCCCAGCCGCAGGTGACGGCGCAAAGTGCGCTGGGTAAGGCAGTGCATTATCTGGCGAATAACTGGAGCCGGCTGGAGCGCTACGTCGAAGCAGGTTACTTGCCCATCGACAACAATGCGGCCGAAAGAGCGATCAAGCCGTTTGTCATCGGGCGCAAGGCCTGGCTGTTCAGCGATACCGTCAACGGTGCCACCGCCAGCGCGAAGATCTACAGCCTGGTCGAGACCGCAAAGGTCAACGGCCAAGAACCCTATACGTGGCTGCCGCACGCCTCGTCAGTAGCCGACTACGAAGCTCTGCTGCCGTGGAACTGCTTACCAGAGATGCAACGGTAAACCGTTAACCCACTGTTGGGTAGGTGGGGTTTATGGATCGCATACAAAAAATCGACCTCTACCCCACGTTCGTTGACTTCCGAAAATCCACCTACGGCTGATCAGCTTTGGTCGAGTCGTACAGGGTAAAAGAAATCTTTTCACTTTCTGCTTCGCATGCGCCCGCCTGTCCAGGTGGGTATGGATGCGAACGGGTTTTTTGAATGGCAACGGCAAGCGCTGGACTCTCGTCATATGAAATGAGTGGCCAAGTGCGTATGGGATGGAAGCTATTCCGATCACGGCGTAAACGCTCTGAATGCAGAGACGTAGGATCTTTGACGATGGGGCTATACGGTATCGATAAGTGGATAGAAACAGAGAATACAGTTGTCATAAAGCTAGAGTTTAGTAAATTAACCTTGTAATTTTAAAAAAATTAGATTCCAAAAAAGTAGATTGGATGTATAATGTAAAAATTTTTTAGCTCGATAATTGATGAGAAATTGTTGAAAATTAATGTTGTGGGACGTAGTAATTCTTAGGAAAAAAGAAAATGAATAAGCACATTGTGATAACGATACGGTATTCCTTATATGCTCCTGAAATGAGGAAGTCGTGGGTTATCGGAAGGGACTCGGAAGAAGATTATAAGAGAGAATTGTTTTCTTCTGAAAGAATGAGCAAAAGACAGTCATTTTTTGAAAAAATAACTCTAAAATCTTTGATAGAGCTTAACAAGAATAAACCTGAAAATGTAACGTTGAAAGTTTTTCTACTGACTTCAAATTTATTACCTAAGAAAAACAGCGATTTTTTAATAGAAATTACAAAAGAAAATAAATTTCTTGAAGTGCTGGCACTAGACCAATCAAATGCTGATGTGAGGTCGGGGTTAAATGAGTATGTTAATAGTCTTGATGATCAAGACATTTATGCTAGCGTCAGACTTGATGATGATGATGCCCTTTCTCCAAATTTTGCAAAGCAAATGGATCACTATCTTCAACCAGGATTTTCTGGATGCGTAATTTCCTTTGCTCGAGGGTATGGTGCTTTACTGGATGAAAGTGGGAATATAAAGAAACTGGCTGACTACAAATGGCGATTTGGTTCAGCAGGATTGGCATACATATCAAGAAAAGGTAAATCAGTCAGAACTGGAAGGTATTCAATCTACCAGTGTGGAAATCACATCAAGACCGATGACAAAATTCCAACAGTTAGCGATGGACGATCACCTGCATTTATAAGAGCGTTCCATTCAGAAAATGATTCGAAAGATAGCTTTGAAAAATGTGTGGGGAAAATCTTCCAGCCAGAAGAAGCGAATAACTTTCTGAAAGAGTTCGGAATTAACTCTGTTTTGTCTGTGTGACAAAAATAGCTGCTGACATAATGAAATATTATGCAGCAGCCGATTTTTATAATGAATAAATAGGGTTTTAAGAAAAGACAGAATTGTAAGCTGAGTGAAGTTGATTTTTTATGCAACTCTTGTTGAAGTTTTTAATTGCATACATTCGACCCTTTTCTCCAAGGCTCGTAATTTTCCCAGGATTTAAACAAAGCTCTTTGATTTTTCCGGCTACTTGGGAAATATCTTTAAAGGAAATAAGAAATCCAGTCTCTCCATCTTTAATAAGTTCGGAAAAAGCACCTCGATCATAAGCGATTACTGCACGTCGAGCAGCCATACCCTCCAAAATGGTGCGCCCAAAGGTCTCTTGGCAAGTCGACATACTGACAATAATGTTGGCTTGACTTATGGCAAGAAGGGGGTTGCTAACATAGTCAATAAATTCAATTGTATTATTTTTATCAATTATGTTCGTTTTTAATGACTGAACATGCGCAGTACAGGGGCCTATAATTAAAAAGCGAGCATTATCAAGGGATTGTGCTAAGAGATTAGCTACTTCGATAAAGTCAGATACTCCTTTCTTTTCGATGTTGCTGCTAATAATCGCAATGCTTATTGAACTGCTGTTTATTTTATTTTCAATATCAAACTCTTGAAAGTTAACGTTATTGCTTACAACGTGAACAGATTTAAAATGGTGTAGATGGGATGCTGTAAATTGAGAGTTGGCAATCGCCACATCAGCGATCTCAGATACTGTTTGGTAAATGCGAGAAGCGGGCATTTTAATGTGCATGCAAGCTTCGTCGTTATCGTCCAATATTTCATGGACATGGACAATTGACCGAATACCCGCTTGTTTCGCCGCGATTAATGGTTCTCGCTGCATGATTGTATTAGTATGGACTGCTTGTATTGAATATTCGTCAATAATTTCACGAAACTTACTTATTGCATCACTATAAGGAATTGGTGATTGTGTCCATAATGGTGATGAAACTACTAAAACTTTATGTGAGCGCTTACGTAATGCCAATAGGTATTCTGTATTAGTATAGTCAGGAATTGTGACTATGACGTTATATTTTAGCTCGACAAATGCATCAAGTATTTCAATTAAACTTCGTTCCGCACCAAAAATTTGTTTTCCAGCTGCATGACCGCACACTAATACTGTGCGTCTCTTTTTACGTAACACAATGTCCCCACTCAGAGGAGGAGGGAATGTCTGATAGCCTTGGGGTTTTCCAAACTTTAGATAATGCAACAGCGGTGGCAGATCAATATTTTTATCAGATAAATATGTTTGGTAATAAAATTCATTATTGAAATTAGGAGAAGCACTGCGGCCTTCGTAAATCCCATATTTTAAATAATGAGACAGGGGATTAACCATAGCTTCACGAATGTCGGGATATAAGGATTCGTACCAGGTGGAAGAGAAAATTCCGGAGGCAGCAATCAAATTATGATTAAACTCTTCCCGGAGTTCCAGCACATCGGGTAATAAATCAGCTATCTGACGTATATTTGGATAAGCTTTGCACCGTTTGAATTGTACGGTTGGTACAGCGTCTGGATGAAAAGAAAAAATAGAGTCTCCTAAAAAAGCCAGCAATTTAGTATCCAGCCGTTGAGTCGGCGTTAGAATATCAATTCTATAAGTGGCTGCGAGGGAGAGTAGGTAAGGCGAAATAAAATATATTTCAGTATTTCTATAGTCAGGCCAATGATAAACAGCCACAGATACAGATTGATTGACAATTTTGTCAATGATTAATTTTAAATAATTGTAATCCGTGGCTTCAAAACTAAAATCTGAAAACAAGACAACTTCATAGATTTTATCAAGAGGTGGTATAACAAGATTAGTGGCAGGTGCTGGGAATGAACGATGTCTAGGAAAAATTGAAAGATTAGCCGTATGAGCAGAAGACAAAGAATCATGCCAGATTGAATATTGAGCGCGATAAATTTGCCGTAAACCAAAAAACTCTGAAAATGCATGTGTCGTATCGGTAGTGGTCAAAGAACCAGGAACATCTCTTGCAAAAACAAGAGGAACGCCTGGCAAAACTTCTACGATAGATTGATCACCGTAAAGACTCTTTACACGTTCGTACATTTCACTATCAGCAGCTACTTTTACCTCGTCCCAGCCTCCCTGTGTCTTGATAACATCGGATTTAAACATAAGTGTCGAAACACTAGCGTGAACCAGATGCCCATCCGGTCGTGGTTTTTTAAAATGAAGACTGGGCTCAACGCGGACCCAGTGACCAAGAGCTGCCTTAAGTTTATTGTTATGGATTAAAGGCTCACTGAGCAACTGTATTTTTTCGGGGTGAGACCAGTCATCACTATCATGAGTAGTGACAAATTCCCCTGTCGCGTGTTTTAAAGCTGTATTTCGTGCTGCATAAGCACCTTTATTGGTCTTGTGGCTAATAAGAATTACGCGCGAATCTTTAGCGATATAAGCGGCTACTAGTTCTTTTGTTCTATCAGAGCTAGCATCATCAACCACAATGATCTCAAGATTAGTCCAAGTTTGGAAGGTCAAGCTTCTCAGTGCTGTTTCAATATAAGACTCAGCGTTGAACACAGGGATTAAGATACTGACCTTATGAGGGCTCGATACTTGATCACGATAGGCCCCTTGTATATTATCTATGGATAAAATATCCCCCTCGTCTTTTTTAGCCAAGGTGGTAAGATTTGAATCGACAAATATTTTATTTATGAGATCTAATTTTTTCTGTTCACTTTCATATATGTGTTGGCCTTCCGAACTCATGAGTAGATTGGATGCAGAGAGCAGCATGTCGTTGGGACAGCGATCGTAATTAATATGCTGAAAGAGATTCTTGGCTTCCTGATGCCTATTGAGCCTTACGAAAACATCCGTAATTAATAAATGCATACCTTCTTGATAAAGATAGCCAGGCACTGCACTGGAATCTGTGATGAGAATGGCGCACAAGAATTCAACATACGGTTCTGCATGATTCCACTGGCGGCGGCTGCTATACCAACGAGCTAGCGCCAATGCAGAGAACATCTTCTCTTCAGCTTCAGAAGTTAAGTCATTAAAAATATGGACAAGCTCGGTGATTGCATTATCAGAAAAGCCGCTCCAGAGCTTTGTCTCAATAGATTTAGATTTGAGTAGTCTTGGATAACGACCTTCTTTTTTACCATGCGCGGTGTAATGTTCCAGGGCAGTGAACCCTGCGTTCGCTACATCAGGATAATTAGACAAATACCATTCTGGATCGAGCGCTCTCTTATCGTGACCTCTGATTGATTTAGGCATCGTGCAGCCCTGCCTGGAGGGCTAAATTAGCCCGATGCAATGTCTCACTAGACATTTCAAATATGGCGTCATATTTACCCACCGTATCATAGTGTTCTAGCAGTTCACCCTGCGTCATTTTAAGCTGAGCACTCAGCAGCTTATTCTGGTGCTCTAGCTCCTGGATGCGTGATGTAGAAACGCCCATCAACTCAGAAAGATTTAATTCTGCTTTAAGCGTTCTAGCCTTTTCATAAGCTAAGGCATTTTCTAAATTTGAATTTTGGATTTGCGTACTATCTAGCTTTTCAGAAAAGCCTTCATAAATCGTAATTTTCTTTTCTAACTCGGAATTTTTGAATTCAGACTGGCTTAATTTCTGCTCTAGGTTTCTGACTTTTTTAACAGATTCAAGAGTATTAAGCAGCTTGAAAAAATCGTCTTCTTTTAGCGAATCCACATTGCTTCTAAAGAGAGATGTACCACGTGGAGTCCAGCTAACAGACTCAAGAGATTCAAGAATGTCCCAGTAGTGCGGAGCGAACGCGTCAAACAACTCGGGTAAAAAATTTAATGGGTTTGGTAAGCGGGCTTCACTAAGGATAGCATTACTGACGGGAGCGCCATAAATACCCTTTAAATTAGAGCTAGACGTGCTATCAATATTAACAGCTATAACAGAGGTATTGTTTGTCCTGCTCAGTTCAAGGAAAATCTTCTGCAGAGACTGCCAGTTTTTCAGGGCCACGCTAATTTGAATGTCGTCAGTCTGGTTAATGGTTTCCCAAGGAGAACGGTAAAGCCAAACCAAGCGAGTCGCATTATTAGGAAGACTGTTATTTTGTAATAAATCGAAAAAAACGCTAGAGGGGACAATAGACACATGATCTATCGTGTTTTCAGTAGCAGACCACCACCCTTCAAAAATCGATGCTTCAAGACCGGAAAACAAAATTTTCATGAGGTACCATCCAAACTAATGACAATGTGGCATAAGATAATGAGATCAGTCTTTTCCGAAAAGATCACGAGTATACACTTTCTCTGCAGCGTCTCTGATTTCATCTTCCCAGCGATTGGCTACGATCACATCAGATATTTTTTTAAATTCAGCTAAATCTTTTATCACAACTGAATTATAAAAGACTTCATCTTGTAACACTGGTTCGTAGACAACCACGGTTATACCCTTAGCTTTAATTCGCTTCATGATGCCTTGAATTGAAGAGGTTCTGAAATTGTCAGATCCGGCTTTCATGATTAAGCGATAAATGCCAACTGTTTTAGGATTTTTAGAAATAATGGAATCTGCAATAAAATCTTTGCGTGTGGTATTGGCATCCACAATTGCCTTAATCATATTGTTTGGCACATTTCCATAATTGGCAAGCAATTGCTTTGTATCTTTTGGTAGGCAGTATCCACCATACCCAAAGGATGGGTTGTGATAATGGCTACCAATACGAGGATCAAGCCCAACTCCCTCAATTATTTGCCTGGAGTTCAGACCGTGTACTTCAGCATATGTATCCAATTCATTAAAATAGGCGATGCGCATAGCCAGGAAGGTATTTGAGAATAGCTTGATGGCCTCCGCCTCAGTTGACTCTGTAATCAGAGTGTCTACATTATTTTTCAGCGAGTTTTCGGTTAAAATATCAGCAAACAGAGATGCCTCTTTTGTACTACCGCCAACAATAATTCTTGATGGATAAAGATTGTCGTAAAGTGCCCTACCTTCCCGGAGAAACTCAGGGGAAAATAAAATAATGCAGGCATGTTCTTGATTCATTCGCTCAGTAAAACCAACAGGCACGGTCGATTTTATGACAACGATTGCGCGAGGGTTGAATAAACATACGTCTGCAATGACAGACTCAACAGAGCGAGTATTAAAGTAATTCGTCTTTGGATCATAGTCTGTGGGTGTCGCTACGATGACATATTCAGTATCTGAGTAGGCAAGCGCTTTATCCGTAGTTGCGAGCAGGTCGAGCTTTTTATTTTTAAGATATTCGGCTATTTCCGGATCTACGATGGGCGACTGGCGATCATTGATCAGGTCTACCTTGGCTTGGATTACGTCCAATGCAACGACGGTATGACGCTGTGCCAACAATACGGCGTTAGAAAGACCTACGTAACCAGTACCAACAACTGTAATTTTCATATAATCACCAAAAGCTTGATTGTGGATCAATGAGGATAGTTATTAAACAAATAACTGGCTAAAGGCGGGTCTCTTGACGATCGAGTCCCACTCCAGTTCGCTCATATCTCCGTGGCTTACAGCATGAAATATATGATCAAGCTGTTGGGAGTAAAATGCTTTGGATGTAAAATAAATAGCACTTTCTATTTCCTCGTTGCTGCTACCGCACAGAGCCATTCCATTAGATACAAACTGCTCAAATGCAGGAAGTTTGGAAGTGATCATAGGCGTGTTGTAACTAATCGATAGAAATGCCAATCCACTCGTTGCACTTTTCTCGTAAGGAAGCAAACACACATCTGAGGCAATGAATAAGGTTTCTAAATCTGCATCGGATATAGAACCTCTTACATATTTTATATGTTCAAAATCAGAAACAGCTATTTTTATCTGATTGTCGATATTCTCATCATCCGGATAGCCTGCAATTATAAGAGTACAGGTTTCCGAAAGTTTCAATGAGCCGTTAGTGAATATATCAATCGCTCTCTCAATCCCTTTGTAGCCACGAATTCTACCGGCTAGAAGAACGGTGAATCGCTCATTCTCAATGCCTAACTCGCTTTTTATACTTTTTTTCAGACTGGGGGTTTTATACTGTGTTTTTTCATATAAACCATGAGGTGCAATAGAAATTTTGTCTGCTGCATTGCTAAACTTTTTGCTTAAGGCTTCTTGTGCACGTTGATCGTGGACAATGATTACATCACACGCGTCAATCACGGCCTCGCGCACTAGCAAATGGTTTGATTCTGTAGTCGTATCCATCTCATGAGGCATTATATTGTGCGCTGTCCATACGATGGTATAGCCCAGGCGTTTTGCATGTCTTATTATACCGATAAGATTTTCTGCAGACTCTATTGAGGAAGCATCATAAAAAGGATGTAGCCAATGTAAGTGCAAAATACTACTGGTGGCTCTCTTAACGTTGAGATACTCTTTAGTAAGTTGTCTCGGAGAAAAACCTGTCGCATATATCTTATAGGTGTTGCGTAGGCTTTTATATAAAAGTTTCTGATAGGGATTGCTACTTGACCAGTCGGGCCCAAAAAGAATGTTCCCTGATTTTTCATCGGTCGATAAATCACCTGAGATAACATTAAGTCCATTAATGCTATTTTGCAAACTTTCGATTTGCGAGGTATATTCTAGCTTATGTGCAATGTCTAGGACGCTCTGACTTAACGTATTTGTCAGATAAACGCCTACTTCCTCCGAAAACTGCACTCGGTGGGTATCATTAACGATTGACAGTGCATAATTAAAACTAAGTAGTTTTCTCAGGCAAATAATGTTTTTGTATTGATCAGATACAGTATTTTCCTTCAGCCAGTTATCGACTAATCCCCATGCCTCAAATTCAAAGGACGGATAGAGGTTGCTTCTTATGTTCTTTGTTATTGAAGAAGGATTCAAACGTCGATAGTTATAGCCATAGTTTCCGGTGGATACAGATACATTCTGAGCCAGATAATACGATTTTATAATGAAAAGAAGCTCTTCTGAGGCCGAAGTGTGTGCAATCTCGAGTTCATTTTCCAAGAGGAATTCTCGGCGCCAAAGTTTATCCCACAACATGAAACTTTCATGAAATCCTTTCAAGTCTGAGGATGAATCTATATGAGGCTTTTTATAATATCTCTTGCTGGACTTATCATCAAGGTGGTTAATGAATCCACTCAGGAAGCAAATATCAGAATTCTGTATTGAGGCGGCACTGTACAAAGCCTCAAGCATGTTTGAATCAATCCAATCATCACTATCAATGAAGGATATATAAGAAGCTGATGCGAGCGCCATTCCAATATTACGAGCTTTACCTGGCGATCCACTTTGCTGTGCTAAAGTTATTAGAGTAATCCGCTTGTCGGTGTACGTGAATGGCAAAATCTTTTGAACAGTATCATCTGTTGAGGCATCATCAATGATGATTATTTCTATGTTTTCCAGGGACTGGTCGCAAACTGATTTTATACATTGCTCAATATAAAGTGATGTATTAAATGAAGGAATAATTACCGTAACAGACGGATCTGTAGTCTGCGCAGAACGAATCAAACTACCTGTCGTTACTTGCTGCTTGCCTTTCGGCGTGCATTTTGCAATGAATTTTCTCAAGCCTTCGCTTGTGGTAAATTTTCTGGGCTTGAGAAAATGACTGCTCGCATCAATCAGACCAAGCTGTTTATATTTTCTTTCCTTCAGTTGCTGCTTCATGCTTTGCCTCTTTAATAGAAGAATCGGCCAATTAAAATATTTAAAATAAAAAGATGGCTTTATCTGCCAAGCATGGTTAACAGTTTGCTGATACTTTGATGTTGCTCATTAAGATTTTTCTTTTTCAAATGCGCCATGGCTGATTTGAAAGGTGCTTCTTTTAATTGTTCACTCAAGTAGCTTAAAGAGTCCGATGACAATTCAACTTTACTTGAGCTGAGGCAGTAACTTAGGCTCATTAAGCGACGGATCCACTGGATAAGTAGGTAGGCCTTAGGAATATTATCATTTTTCATCCATGCAAATGTTTCAGCATAGGGCTTATCTTCTTCTCTTATGTCACCTTTTGATCGAAAAGCTTGAGTAACAGAACCTTCAGAAAATGCATTATAGTTATAGGATGCTTTGTTATAGCACATTGCTACAGAAGTTGCGTAATAATAACTTTTTGCAACCATTAACGTATCTGCGCCGATTTTTGAATCCGCCAGCTTTATGTTATTTCTTTCCATGAAATCACGTTTGTATAACTTGTCCCATATAACAAAGCTATTAATGAAAAAATATTTTCTTTCATTTTCAGAGATGAAGTCTGGGTTAAATATATAATTGATTTTTGTTTTTTTTGCGTTTCCTGCAGCGTCGTTGAAAAGCTTAGTAAACGATTTAGAAAGTGTGATATCAGCTTTGCTTTTTTTAGCCTCTATCAACAGTTCTTCAAAATATTCTTCATCAATAGTATCGTCTGAATCTACAAAGGCAACGTAAGTACCGCGTGCTGCTTTTAATGCAATGTTACGAGGTGTCCCTGAATTCCCACTGGCGGTGTCACAATTAATCCTAACTAGCCTATCATCGTCAATGTCAGCTACGATCTGCCGGCCGTTATCCGTGGACCCATCATCTACAACGATTACTTCAATATCTTTGATCGTCTGATTAAGGACAGAGTCGAGGCACTTTTTAATTATTTTTTCTCTGTTGTGATAAGGAACTATCACAGATATCTCAGGAACAAGATTACGCAAATGTTCCTGGTGTTTTAGTACAAGCTCATTGCTAACCATCTCTGCTAAATCTTGAGGCAATTTACCGCTTTCAATAGCTGAGTCCAGTAATTCACGGGCGATCAAAAAATTCCCAGCATTAATATTAGCCAAACAAGCAGATACACTTATTGAGGCAAGGCCTGTACGCTGAGATTGCCAGTAAAGTTCAAACGCTTCTTGAGGAAGGAGTTTGGCTATAAAATTTTTTCCATTACCGAGTATGCTCTCACCTGAAGTGGGCAAGGAACGAATATTGTTTTTTATACTAAGCTCAACTTGTTTGACACCGTCGTAATGATAGACGTGCTCAATAAATGGATAACTAGGCACGTCTTCCATTTTTATATATTCGAATCCGAGCTGACTCAAATGGTCTGAAAAGCCAGGTAAAACTTGTGATGATGCTGAGTTTAGTTCTACTACAATGAGCCAGTTGAATTTCTGAAGTATTTCAATTTCCGCTGAAGCAATGAGATTTGCTGAGTAACCAGGCGAATTTATTATTAGTAAGTTATTGCTGTCCTCTAGGTTTAATCCCGATATTAGTGCGGACAAGGATTTTGTAGGTACCTCGATTTCTTCTATTTTTTGTATGTTTTTTAGTTTTTTATCAATAGGTGCCGGCGTGTGTAAGCTGTTAAACGCCATGTTATTGTAGACATGGAGAGTTGCTTCGCCCTTCGTGTCTGCTGATATAGCTAGTGGCAATACTTGCTCATTTGCTGATGATCGAATTTTTTTAGATATTTTATTTATTTGTTTGGGGTGAGCCTCAGTTAGAACTATATGCTTGCAGCAGAGATTACGCAGTTCTGTCAACGATCCACCCGTGCCCCCGCCTATTACTACAGCCGTATGGAGAGGGGATGTTCTTTGTCTAATGGCTTCGCTATAAATTCTGTTCAATTGTTTTGATCCTTAAGCTCATCCATACGGCTTATCGTGCTTTTTAATGCTTCTAATTTTTTGATAAACTCATTTAGATGTGGACTACTGCTAATAATTTTTTTCTTGCGGGTGCTGAGTGGGCCGGATTTTTCTTGCGGCGTTTTGGCTTCAGTCGTATCGGAAAATAATAAACTAACTAACTGTGGATGCTTTTTGGAACGCAAGCCTTCTTCAGCAGGCCCTGGGTTAATGAGGCTTTTCAGCTCGCTCAGTCTTGTCGCTATAGTTTTATCTACAGGCTCTAGGGAGCGTGCGACTTCAAATGATGAAAAGGACTCTGAGTATTTTTTCATTAACCGATAAGCGCCACCCATACCTAGGTGAGGCCAAAACCACTTTAAATCTTCGCTGGCTGCTTTCATATAAAACTTTAAAGCATTTTCATACTGCCCCTCGAGCATGAACGTTTCTGCAATTTTAGAGAGGAAAAGCGCATTATGACCCAATGCTTTTTCAAAAGATTCCCAGGCATGACGCGCATCATAAATTTTGCCTGTTTCTTGGAGCATGGAAGCAAGATCAAAAACCTTTATATAGCTTTCTATTTTTGATGCAGTTAATTTATTTGTTTTTGAATTAATGAATTTTAGAAGATACGCCGAGCCTTCAGAGCGATTGATTAAATCAAACTCTCTTGTCAGCATGTGAGGCCCAAACATTTGTGGGCTGCCTTCAAGCTCTGCCACACTATTAGCGTCTCTGGCTAACAGTTTATGTTCCTTCCCATTGCTGAGTTCATAGGAAATGGGGATTCGAAATGAGTAGTTCCCATCACCTATGCCTGCATCCAAGAGGTCTTTTCTAAACTCATTTGCAATCGATTGCCCAACCAAATTGCCGTCACAGTAAATTTCTACCGTTACCCGTTCTCCTGGGGAGTTTTGGTTAAACGCCCACCCATAAGCATACCCATCATGGATGTGATCAAAAAAACCAATCACGTTTTTAGACAATTTCGAAACGGTTGCGATATTTTTCATTACTAAGTCTACTGATTAGTCCGATCCGTATTTCGAAACCGATTATGATCTTAACAACTGGTCCCGACCTAAATAGGTGATTTCATGTTGGTACGCTGAGCTGAACCCCTAGGTGGTATCGCCAGACCGCCGTAAGGCCCACTTAAATAGTCAAGGCTCAACGCAGGGTGATAATAAGGATCGCTTTGCCCCCCGCTAAACCACCGCTCGATAAAACATTGTTGCTCACGATTCGCTCGAGCGCGTTTTTCCGGGGTCAGGTCTTTTCCTCTGCTAGCTGACTCTGCATGAATCAGCTGTGCGAAGGGAGTCCATAGCAGATTCAGTCCTAATCGTTGAATGCGGAGGCAAAGATCTACATCATTAAAAGAAACAGGGAATGCATGGGCATCCAGTCCTTTGATCGTGTCAAACGTGGTTTTTTGCATTAATAGACACGCAGCGGTTATAGCACTTTGCCGACGGCTAATCTGATTCATGCCAAGATAGCCAGGGTCACGTTGTTCAAGGTTGTTACCAGTATGAGCTGCCAGACCATTAACGCCCACCACAACCCCACCATGCTGGACCATGCGATTATGCCAAAGCAGTTTTGCGCCAACGGCGCCCACATGAGGGCGTAATAACTGACTGACCATTTCTTTCAACCAACCGGCCTCAATGATTTCAATATCATTATTTATAAGGCCAATTAAATCACCTGTAGCATAGCTCACGGCATAATTATTAATTGCTGAATAATTAAAGGGTTGAGGATAGGGCAGTACTTTTACACCACGGCCGGGTAACTGATTGAGGTAGGCGAGTGTCTCCGGATCGCTGGATTGGTTGTCAACGACAATCACTTCCAGATTAGGATAGTCAGTCTCGTGCAGCAGTCCTTCGATACACGCTTTTAGCAAGCTGAACTGGTCACGGGTCGGTATTATCAGACTGACACGTGGGAGGTTGCTTGGTAATGGCCAGTGGGCTCGTAACAACCCTGGGAAATCAGGTACAGGTTTGACCAAAGATCCCGGCGTCAGGCATTGGCATAGCCAAGCTATAGCCTGGTGGCGATCCATCAATGCCACGCTTTGCTCAGGGCTGGCATAGGCTTTATGGTGTCGGTGATAAATAACTTGGGGCAGATGTACAACAGTAGCTCGACTCATTTCGCTGGCGAGCGCTATGCCCGCCAGCAAATAATGCCAGTTCAGGGCATGCAGGCCATCGAGCGGTGTCAGCAATGACAAGGCTTGATTGAGAATCGCCGAGCTGAAGATAGCGCCAGGTGTAAAGATATCAGCGCCAATGAACAGGTCTATATCCCAGACTGGTTTTAACCACGGCAGACTGCGTTCACCTTGAGGTCCGTCGCGGTCGCAATCGGCAAAACCCCAAGCGCAGCCATCATTTAACAGGCCACTTAGGTGTTCAAGCGCATGAGCACCAAGCCGGTCACCGTTAAACAGCGGTACGATGCGATCGCAACCGTCTTTGAGCAGATGAGCCAAGGCAGGCAGTATATCTTCGGCCGAGCCTTTGGCGATCTGGTACTGGATTGTTCGCTGACCACGCAGACTGCCGAGGCTGATGCTTTCAAGCGCTGCATCCCCTTCGCTGATTAGTAACACACCCAGCTTGCCTTGCGGCGGCCGGTTTTTGTTTGGCACACTGTGCTGGAACAATTCAAACCACTGTGGGTAATGACCAAAACCTGCGCTTTTGGGCAAGAACACCGATTGCTCTCTGGCTACTTGGGTCAACAGAGTCATGGTCTGTTCGTCAGGACTTTGGTCATACTGGTGCAGCAAGCCTTCCAGCCCTTCAGGCCAGCAGCATATCTTGATCGGGCTGCCAGATAAGGGCTGGCCCAGATCGTTTTCAATATTGAGGATGTGCGGCTTGCCATCCGCTAATTCCCAAGGTAAATCGAAACTGAAGCCATGGTCGCTGGTTGCACAATGGACCAGTCCCTGGTGATGTATGTCGCAGGTTATGCGTCCCACTACACGGCTATTTTCGCGCACCGTAAGTTGTACATGACGATGCTGGGCTTTCGGGTCCCACGCCCAGCCACTGATGCGCAGCCCTCCGCTGTACCAGACGTGCGATGCAATCGGAGCGCTATCTTCCGCAGGCAAAACGGGCACTTGCAAGGTGCCTTCAAGCCGAAAGGTCTGATTGGCGACTTGAGCACTAATCTTCCGAGCATTCTCAAGCCAATGTGATTTCAACTGAACGCTGAAGCCATGAAACTGATCGCCTCTTTCAGCTTCTGGCTGAAACTGATCAGCGCGAACCAGTGCCACGCTGGCACCGTCTATACAAATATCGATGACTAAGCGTTGGTCCGGTTGCGCGCTATCGAGTGCCCAGCCTTGCAATACGTCACCATACAATCCGGTAATGGCGCCACTAATGCTGGATTTATCGGTCCGAGGTGAGTCGACATCAGACGGGTTGATGACTTGTTCTGGCATCAGGCTTGGCCCAGTTGAATAGGTAGCTGTTTAGGGGAGAGCGCGCTGGCTTCATCAGCAACTGTACCCGGAGGGGCATACAGTGCAAGACCCAATTCGCGCGCCAGAATCGGCGCGTTCCATTCAGCACCCGGATTGCGCTCCAGGCTTAATACGGCTTTGCAATTGGCCAAGCCTGCGCATTGGGCCAGACCGAGACCATTAATTTCAGACAGTGTTTGTACTGCGCCGGTGTTCAACAAGGTCTTAAGCCAAGGACTGTTGGTATGGATCAGCAGCATAACGGGCAGTTGTTCTCGTGTAATACGCCGGGCCAGTTCAAGCCAACGTTCTGCAAGTTCTTCATGCTGCAATGTATCGCCGATCAGCATTATGTGAGGTGTGCTTTTGATTGTAGCTACGGCCTTTAAAGGCTTATCAAAAGCAAGTCGAGCATGAGGAAGCACGGCGACGTAGCGTTTTTGCAGGGCCTTAAAAGGTAACTGCACGCTGGCAGCCAAGCGGGCAAAAGCCTGCCAGTCGTACGTACTGTCTTGCTCCAGTAGCCGATCATCACGGCAGACAATGCGATAAGGCTTGTCCAACTGGTTTGGCAAGTCGAGCAACGCATCCGGGCAGCCGTTCAATTGTTGAAAAATCAGCTCATCCAGCGGTAAAGGCTGCAGGTCTTGCAATAGACGTTCCTGATCGGCAGGCCAGGTGTAATCGAGGCTCAAAGCCAAGGGGTGTAAGTTGGCTTGCAACGTGACCCACGTCTGTTGGTTGGCATGACGCCATGTCAGGCTTAATGGTAAATCGGGCAAGCTGCCTTTGTGCAGATGCAGTTGTTTCAGGCCGGTTTTTGGCCATTGGCTTTTGGTGCTGTTTGCAATCTGCTCGTGCAACTCGGCAAGGCGCGCTCGTTGCAAGGCTTGCCGCGCCGGCTTGATCGGATCGCAAAGGCAAAAAGCTGAATAGCGTGCCGAAGCATCCGGGTAACGGCGCATGAGAATCGCGTTGTTATACGCCACGCGTATGACCTTTTCGTCGCCGAACGATGCACCGCCCTGGTGCGCGACAAACACGTTGGGCGCCCCCATATGCCGCCAGCCGTGCGATCGGGCACGCAGGCACCAGTCGGTTTCTTCGCCGTAGCCGCGCATCAGGTGCACCTCGTCGAGGTAACCGACCTCAACGATGGCGCGGCGCTTGATGTACAGGCAAAAACCACAGCCGGTTTCGATTTCCATCGGCGGGCTGTCGGTCTGGCGGGCCAGATCGTCCAGATGCGCCTGTTCCTGGGCGGTGGGCATGCTGTGGCTGATGCGGCTTTCAGGAAAGCTCATCAGTTCACCGTTATTGGTAAACGGCGTCACCGAAGCAATGCTTTTATCGCTATAGGCGACCGCCCGCAGGCGGTCCAGCCAGTCGCCGTTCACGCGGGTATCGGCATTGAGCCACACCACGTCGCGCTCCGGACTGTAGGCCATGCCACGATTGACGTTGCGGATAAAACCCAGGTTGACCGGGTTGATCACATGCTCGATATCGCCGGCGGCGGCCATGGCCAGCAGTGCTTCGCGCAAAGGCGCATTGGGCGTTGCGTCATCGAGTACGACCAAGCGGTGTGCGGTGCGGTTCAGGCGGCGACTGCGGATGGCACTGTCCAGGCACTCGAGGGTTTCTTCGTAGCCGTCGTAAACCGGAATCAGGACATCGACCGGTTCCTGGCGGCTGCGGGTTTTGCCAACGTGTACCGGCGGCACAAAGGCTGGCTGGTTCAGCAACGGGCTGCCCAGCAAGCGCGTGCCGTCGTTGAATTGCACATGCAGCGTCAGTGCCGGATCGGCCACGCGCTCGTGAATGCCGCCATGGGTGGCAGGAAAGCCTGCCTGTGTCAGCAGCGGATGAGGTTTGTCGGCCGCACATGATGTGCTTTGCCCGGCATTGAGAATGCTCAGGCCAACGACCGCTTGTGGGTTCTTGAGGCTCACGGCCCAGCCCTGAATTTCTCCCGTGTCCACTTGATAACTGACCACGCCAATACTGGCGGGCGGGTTGGGCTGCGCGATCAATAGCGTCAGGACCAGGTTCAGTTCTTTAGGATCGATGATTTCAGGCAGGCGGGCCAGAATCTGCTTGCGCAGTTTCTCGGGCGTTTCAGTTTTGCTACGCACTTGCCAAAGCATGATGCGCAACGCCGGATCGGCGGGCATCTGTTGCCAGGCAGCGGTCAGTTGCCGTGCAGCGAGCTCAGGCTGCTGCTGGGCGAGAATGCTACGACCTACAAGTGCACGAATGTCGGCCCTGTCGGGCAAAGCATTGGCGGCACTGGTGAGGTAGATGAATGCTTGGGTGGGGCGTTGTTCCTGCAGCGCTTGTATGCCTTTCCAGACCAAGGCTTCAGGACGGTATTCGGGGGTTTGCAGCGCACGTTCCAGACAAGCCGCGGCATCGCCATGCTGGCCATTCTGGCGCTGGCGATGGAAATGATCCATGAGCGTGCTTCGCTCATGTACGGCATCGTTAGACATGGGCATGGGTATTTCGCTGATAAATGAAAGAGGGGCGCCCGAAGGTGCCCCTTTTTTTGAAAACCCCCAGCCTTGCGGCTGGAGGCGTTCAGCTTTGTTGCATTGGTACGGGGATTAGACCGCGCCAGGTACCACGATCACATTGGTGATGTGATCTTGAGCTTCAGGCTGACCGATGACCGCGATCACTACGTCTGCCTGAGTTACCGAACCACCGTCCAGAGCCTTGACTGCGAAGTCTTTGGCCAGTTCGTTGGTGTCTGCGCCGAAAGCGTTGGTGAACAGCGAATCAACGAAATCAGTGTTGATTTTGGTGTTCGACTCAGTCGAGGCGTAGATGGTGTCGGCAACTTCAGTACGCGAAGTACCGGAAGCCAGCAGCGATACCCAGTTGTTCAGACCAGCTTCTTCTGCATCACGGCCCAGAGCGGCAGTGTACAGAGCCGAAACGAAGTCTTCGTCGCTCAGGCTAGCAGCTTCGTCAGAAGCAGCGATTGCGCCGATGACTTCACCACGGGTAGCGCCAGCTTCGAACTGAGCCTGCCAGGTAGCAGCACCGGTAGCGTCAACTTCACGACCCAGCAGCGACGAGTAAACGTCGGTCAGGAAGTCAGCACGCAGGTTGCTGAAGTGCTCGTCCGAGGTCAGGAACGACTGGGCGATTTCAGTTACCGAAGTACCGCTTTGTACTTGAGCGGTGAAGTTGGCAGCGCCGCCAGCGTCAACGTCACGACCCAGCAGGGCTTGGTACAGCGACAGAGCTTCAGCTTCTTCTTCAGTACCGACAACAGCCAGAGTCTTGCCGTCAGCGAAGGAAACGAACTCAGCGTCGGTAACAGTAGCGGAAACACCACCAGTACCAGTCAGAACCAGCGAGCCGCCAGCAGCAGTAGCAGTGAAGTTAGCGCTATTGCCTTCGACCTGGATGGTGTCGAAGCCGTCACCAGCGTTGACAGTGTCGATGCCTTTGCCAACAACGATAGTGTCATCGCCTGCGCCAGCAGAAATGGTGTTAACACCTGTGCCAGCGATGATCACGTCATTGCCGCTGCCAGTGGTCAGGATGTCGTTACCGTTGCCGCCGTCCAGCAGAACGTTGGTGCTGCCGTTGACAGTCAGGGTGTCGTTGCCGTTACCGCCAACGATGACTTGAGCGATGCCACCAGCAGCTGCAGTAGCGTCAGCAGCTACAGTTGCGTCGGCTGCGAACAGACGAGCAGAAGCAGCAGCTTCTTCACCGACAGTCAGAGTTACGCCGGCATCGCTTTCGATGACGATAACTTTGGTGTCTTCGGTGCCAGCTGGCAGTTCCAGAGTAGTAGCAGTAGTGCCGTCGATGCTGATAGCCAGAACGTCAGGAACCTGACCAACTGGAGCAACAACTGCACCTTGACCGTCCCAACCAGCAACTACCAGAGATTCAGCAGTGTCCAGGCCCAGTACGCTGTTGATTGCATCCAGAGTAGTAGCGGAGATGCTTGGGTTAGCATCCAGAGCGGCTACGAATGCGGTTTTCGATACTGGAGTGTCGTATTGCAATGCCATGAGTCAATTCCTGCCATATCAGGCCAGTTGGCCTATGTTGCTATCCGTCTGCGTAATCGCAGGTTGTTCCCTTTGACTTTGAGATGTATGGCGGAGGGCGTTGATCTCGTTCCTGGGAGTAATCGTTAAACTCATTGCAACCAGCGGCTCACTGCCACTGGGTCCAAAAATCATTTGATCGGTGACGATTGCCTGCCGGTCACCCCCGGCAAATACCACATGGCCTGCCAACTCATAGTCGGCGCGTTCCGGGCCTGTGAGGCTGAAGCCTACGGCAATGATTGCTGCAGCTTTATTACGGGCGCCCGTAAAACTGCCGGTCATTACTTTTTGACCGGGGCCAGCACCTGCCAATGTGGTGGTGTAGGCAAGATCTACGCCTTGAGGCTTGTTAGCCCAATTGATAGCGAAACCTTCAAGGCGGCTTTGCCCGGCTTCATCACCCAGGCACTGGTTAATGACACTGACGTCACCGATTTGTTCGATATGACCCGTCAATGTCAGTACGGCAGCGCCAGGTGTCATATTTGACAGGGCTGCAGTGTCCGGGGAGGAAATAGTAGGCTTAATATTGCGCATGATGGCGGCAGAGGTGTCGATGCGGTCGATGCGCAAATCCACCGGCTCAACCTCATGGTTGGCCAGGTAGTATTCAGTGATCAGAACCGTAGTGACGCCGCCTTTGACGCGACCGATGATGCAGTCGCCCAGCTTGGTGAGGATGTTCTTGCTCACGCCTTCAGCGGGGAAAAAGTCAATCGCACCCTTACCCAGCGGCGCTTGCTGCAAGGCGATGCAGACGCTTTTTTCAGCAGTGGGCTGTGAGGCGTAGCGGAAAATGTACATCCCGGGTTCCAGCAGGGTGATCCGGGAATTGATTTTCAGGCCATCGTGTTTTTGCGACTGCACTCAATAAGCTTCCTTCTCATCTTGAGCGGCTACATCTATTAGCGACCTAAAGACGCTAACCAACTTCTCTAGATGTAATTGTTCAGGCGACCCATTCCGAGTCACGAAGTCGAGAGGGTAATCCATTTGTGGGAAATGTCAATTGAGTTGAGAGGAAAATTCTCTAAGCCTTGTGGGAAATTTTCCCTGCGCTGACACGGGTCAGGTATCAGTAGCTGAACCATGAGAGTGCGACGAATGGTACTTCTAGCTTCGGGCGAGACCACGCTCCAGTCGTACTCTAGTGGATCTACAAGCCTCACGTAACATCGTGTTACGTGGTGTGCGGGCCAGGCTTTACGGGCATTTTCCTTCTGAGGAGGTCTGCATCGAGACAAGGCGCTTTGATATTTTTTTTCGGTACGGGAACAAAATTTTTGGCCTGAGGTCTGGTGCAGGATTCTTGGTAAAAATTAATAGAGCATCTGTATTTGGTTGTCGGTTCATGCTGTTTTCAAGTTATGCCGTCTCGTTATGTCTTTATACACAGATACTGTTTTCGGTCCGTAAGCAGGTGCATTAGGAGCTAATTTTGATACTTACGCCTGAGCGGCTCGTCTGTCGGAAACAGAAAATAAAATGGAACTTTTCATGGTTTTTAAAAGCTGCTTTGACTGTTTTTCCCTCCACCGGCAAGCACCATTGGGAAAAGATTCACTTGTGTTTACTGGTGCTTTGGTTAACTTGATGGCCCTCTAATGCTGCATCGGCATCACCGCCGGTGCTACACTGCCGCGCCTTTGCCGCCCCTCATCAGTACGGATTCTATGAGTCGTTCACACGAAAATAATTTGCAGGCTGCCCTCAAGGTCTGCAAAAGCAGTTTTCTCTCCGTTGGCTTCTTCAGCCTGTTTGTAAACGCTTTGATGCTGGTGCCCACCTTCTACATGATTCAGGTTACTGGCCGGGTGGTGCCTACAGCCAGTATCCCGACATTGATCATGTTGACACTGATCCTGACCATTTTGATGATGACATTAGGGTCACTGGAATGGGTGCGTTCACGGATTATGGTGCGCATCAGCAACCGTCTGGATACGTTGCTGAGCCGTGATGTATACCGCGCCAGCTTCAAGAAAGCGTTGAACAGCGGCGGTATGGATGCTTCGGCTCAGTCGCTTAATGACTTGACGTCATTAAGGCAGTTTCTGACCGGTAACGGTCTGTTTGCTTTTTTTGACGCGCCTTGGCTGCCGATCTATACGGCGGTCATGTTCCTTTTCCATCCGTGGTTTGGCTGGATGACGGTGGCCTCGGCAATCGTCTTGGTTGTGCTGGCGTATTTTAATCATCGTTTTACTGGTAAGGCTCTCACTGAGGCTAACCAGCAAAGCGTGGCCGCTAACCTACAAACCACCAAAACCTTGCGTAATGCCGAAGTCATCGAGTCAATGGGAATGCTCGATACATTGATGGCACGTTGGTCCAAGCGGCAGCGTCGAGTTCTCGTATTGCAGTCTGAGGCAAGCGATAAGGGCGGCATCCTTAGCTCGATATCTCGTACGTTCAGGCAGTGGGCGCAGTCAATCATGCTTGCCTTAGGTGCCTATCTGGTGATCACGCATGAGGTCAACCCAGGTTTGATGATGGCGGGTTCTCTACTGCTAGGTCGTGCCCTTGCGCCTATTGACCAGATGATCAACAGCTGGAAAGGCTTCGTAGCTGCCCGTGTGCAATATGCTCGCCTGAACGAAACCATGGAGCAACTCAACGCCGAGCCTCAACGTATGGCGTTGCCTGACCCTCAAGGTGACATTCAGGTCGAAAACCTTGTGGTTTCCCCGCCAGGCGCCAAATCTGCCGTCATCCGTAATATCAGCTTCGTAACACCGGCAGGTAGCATTGTTGGTATCGTCGGCCCAAGCGGCGCTGGCAAGTCGACACTGGCGCGTGCACTGCTGGGTATTTGGACACCGAAAAACGGCGTAGTACGTCTGGACGGCGCCGATATCAGCAGCTGGGACAAGGAGCGCCTAGGGCCGCACCTGGGTTACCTGCCGCAGGATATCGAGCTGTTTGAAGGTACCATCAGTGACAACATCGCTCGTTTTGGCAAAGTCGACCCCGATAAGGTCGTATTGGCTGCGCGTATGGCCGGTGTGCATGAGCTGATTCTGCAGCAGCCTGATGGTTACGACACCGTAATCGGCAGTGAGGGCATCAACCTCTCTGGTGGTCAGCGTCAGCGTGTCGGCCTAGCGCGTGCTTTGTACGGCAGCCCGCGGTTGATCGTGCTCGATGAGCCCAATTCCAACCTTGATGATGTCGGCGAGCGTGCTTTGAGCGTTGCCCTAGAAAAGGTCAAGGAAACTGGAGCCACGGTGTTCATAATTTCGCATCGGCCGAGCATTTTGTCGCGTCTTGATCGAGTCATGGTACTTAGTAACGGCACCATCAGCCTATACGGCGCCCGCGAACAAGTGATTGCCGAACTGGCCCAGCAGCAGGCCAAGGCTGCGCAACTGCAAGCTCAACAGAAGGCGGCGTCAGCCGGTACTGCCGTTGCCCCCGCGCAACCTGGCGCGTGAAAGGAATTCGTAGATGAGCAGTAAAGCAGTGAATGTGCTCGATGAGCAGTACGACGAGCACTCTGATGATATGCCGACCTCCGATCGCGGTATTCGCCGCATCGGGATGACGATCGTACTGGTGACCTTTGGCCTGTTTGGCACTTGGGCTGCTGTGGCGCCGCTGGATAATGCGGTGTATGGCTCGGGCGTGGTGATGGTTCAGAGCTACCGCAAGACGGTTCAGCATTTGGAAGGCGGCATCGTTAAAGAGTTGCTGGCACGTGATGGCGATACCGTGCATAAGGGTGATCCGCTGATCGTGCTGGATGAGGCGCAATTGAGCGCAGAGTACGAATCGACGCGTAACCAGTTGGTGTCCGCCAAGGCCAAGGAAGCCCGTTTGCGTGCCGAGCGCGATGGTCTGGACGAGATTCCGGCGTTGGTGATCAAGGATACTGACAGCCAGCGTGCTCAAGAAGCCATCGCTGGCGAGCAACAGGTGTTCAAAGCCCGCAAGCTCTCTATGCTGGGCGAGATTTCAGTGCAGCGTGAGCGTATCGGTCAGTTGAAGCAGCAGATCATCGGCCTCAAGGACATGATTCGTACCAAAGGCAGCTTGCAGCGTTCGTACAGCAGCGAGATCGCCGAACTCAAGCCATTACTGGCTCAGGGCTTTGTCGAGAAACAGCGCTTGCTTGAGCAGGAGCGCCGCCTGGACATGCTCAAATCCGAAGTGGCTGATCATGAGTCTACGATCACCAAGACCCAGTTGCAGATCAGCGAAACCGAGCTGCAGATCGTTCAGTTGAACAAGAAATTCAACTCTGACGTGGTCAATGAACTCAGCGATGTGCAGGCCAATGTATTCGATCTGCAAGAGAAGGCCGCAGCCCTTGAGGATCGTCTGTCTCGAATCGTGATTCGGGCACCTGAAGACGGCATGGTACTGGACATGAAGGTTCACACCGTAGGTGGTGTGGTCAGCCCGGCAACGCCGTTGCTGGACATCGTGCCGGAGTCTTCCGATCTGGTAGTCGAGGCACATATTTCGACCAACGACATTGATCGTGTCGAGCTGGGCAAGCTGACAGATATCCGTTTCACCGCCTTTAACGCCTCTACTACTCCGATAATTGAAGGTACGGTGGTGGGTATTTCTGCCGACCGGCTTACTGAAGAAAAAGACGGCACCCCTTACTACCTCGTACGCGTCAAGCTCACCGAAGACGGCATCAAAAAACTCGCCGATCGCCGCCTGCAACCGGGCATGCCTGCCGAAGTGCTGATCAACGCCGGTAGCCGCACCATGCTTGAATACCTGCTCAAGCCTGCGCGCAATATGTTTGCCAAGTCGATGATCGAGGAATGACCGTGCTGCGTTTATTACCTCTCGTTCTGGCGTTGGGCCTGGTCTCGTACCAGGCCCAGGCCGCACAACCCGATGCCCCTCAGGTCACCCGCGAATCGTTGCAGACCATCGACCTGATGGAGCTGTTTCGCCAGTCTCGTCTTGAAGACCCGCGCATCCTGGCCGCCTATCTGCGTGCCCGGTCGGCGGAGGAGAAAGAGCGTGAGGCGTTCGGTACGTTGCTGCCGCAGGTGTCGGCCAATGGCAGTTTCAACCGGGTGTTGCGCAAGAATGATGCCGAGCGCGACATCTATAACAACTCAAGCTACGGTTTGAGCCTGACCCAGCACTTGTACAACAAGGCGGTCTGGGAGGGGTATCAGAAGTCCAAGAGCGTCACGCTGCAGAAAGGCCAGCAGGCCGATGATGCACAGGCGGAGGCGACGGTCGATCTGGCCAAACGCTATTTCGTGGCGTTGTCGGCCGACGACGAGCTTGAGCTGTTGATGGCCGAGCGGCGCGCCACGCAGAAGAACCTGGATCTGGTGTCGGCGTTGTACGAGCGCCAGTTTGCCAAGAAGACCGATGTGCTGGACCTCAAGGCGCGGGTCGACTTGTTGGCCGCCCAGGAGATCGAGGCGCGCAATCAGGTGCGTATCAGCCGTGCAGCGTTGTCAGAGCTGGTCGGCCGGCCGATCGTCGAGCCTTTGAGCCGTATTCGTAACGACATTGCCTTTGAAGTGCCGGGTAATTCGCTGGAAAGCTGGGTGACCCAGGCGATGGACAGCAACCCGATGCTCAAGTCGCGTGAAAGCAATGTCGAGGTGGCCAATGCCGCCGTGCGTGAAGGCAAGGGCGGGCATTATCCGACCCTGGGTTTCAGCATCAGCGGGCAGCAGAGTGACGTCGGTTACGACAACACGCTGACCAGTCGCAGCGACAGTTACGTGGCGACCATCAACCTGAAAGTGCCGCTCTACAGCGGCGGCTCGACGTCGGCGCGGGTGCGTGGACTGTACGACGAGCAACTGGCGGTCGAGCAGGAACTTGAAGCGGCGCGCCGGCAGGTGGTCAAGGAGACCACCAACTCGTACCTGACGGCGTTTTCCAGTGTCGAGAAGGTGCGGGCCAGCAAGAACGCCCTGGATTCGGCAAAAGAGTCGAGCAATGCGGCGGAGCAAGCGTTCAAGTACGGCGTGGTGAATGCGGTGGATGTGCTTAACAGCGTGCAGACCGAATTCAAAGCCCGCCGAGATCTGCTCAAGGCGCAATACGACTTCATCACCAACCTGTTCATCCTGAACCGCTGGGCCGGGCGTCCACCGCAAGACAGTATCGACAGCGTCAACGTCTGGCTGGGTGGCACTGCCGTGGCGCAAGAACCCGCCAAACCGGCCCCGACCGGGATTCGCTAAGGCGCTGCGCAATCGGTGGCCGGCATCGCCATTGTCTTTGCCCATGCCGGCCTCATCGCCGGCAGATCGAGGCGCCGACCGGCCCCTCCCACAGGTCATCCAGATTACTCCGAGAAACCCCTTCCTTCAGGTGGGGGAGGAAAGGAGCGCGGCGTAGCCGCATAGGCTGTACATAAATACAGCTTGATGGCACTATCCATCGATGAGCAAGCGCGCCTATAAATTCAGGTTTTACCCCACTTCAGAGCAGAAACTGCTACTGGAGAAAACCTTTGGCTGTGTACGCTACGTCTACAATTACATCCTGGATTTTCGCTCCAAAGCTTACGCCGAAGACAAGACGACAATTGGCTTTACTGGCGCTAATGCGGCATTGACCCAATTAAAGAAGGACCCAGAGAAGGCATGGCTCAACGAGGTCTCCTGCGTTCCTCTGCAGCAGGTGCTTCGCCACCAGCAAAAGGCTTTCACCAACTTCTTCGAAAAGCGCTCCGGATACCCTTCATTCAAAAAGAAACACCATCGTCAGTCCGCTGAGTTCACGCGCAGCGCCTTCAAGTATGTCGACGGGAAGCTTTTCATTGCGAAAAGCAAGGTGCCCCTTGATGTTCGCTGGAGCCGAGGCGTTCCGGGTGAGCCTTCCACCGTCACGGTTTCAAAAGACAGGTCTGGTCGTTATTTCGTGTCTTTACTGTGCGACTTTGAGCCTGAAAAACTCACGGTTTCGCCAAACATGATCGGCATTGATCTGGGGATCACGGATCTGTTTACGCGATGCGACGGACAGAAAGAGCCCAATCCAAAGCACACGGCCAAATACGCCGCCCGGCTCGCGCTGCTACAGCGCCGACTGGCCAAAAAGAAGCTCGGCTCAGCCAATCGCCTGAAAGCCAAGCGAAAGGTGGCCAGGCTGCACGCAAAAATTTCAGATGCCCGCCAGGACAACCTTCATCAGGTGTCGCGCAGATTGATCAACGAAAACCAAGTGATCTGCGTCGAGTCTTTGAAAGTCAAAAACATGATCAGGAATCGCACGCTGTCCAAGGCCATTGCCGACGCCGCCTGGGGTGAGTTCGCCCGGCAGCTGGAGTACAAGGGTGACTGGGCGGGCCGGCAGATCGTGAGGATTGATCAGTGGTACCCGAGCAGCAAAACCTGTTCAGGTTGTGGTCACGTACTGGCCAAATTATCACTCTCGACTCGAATGTGGGCATGCCCATCGTGCAACGCCGAGCATGATCGCGACACCAATGCTGCAAAGAATATCAAAGCCGTGGGACTCACGGTGCTAGCCTGTGGAGAGCGTGTAAGACCGATGGCTCAAGTAGCCTGGGGCTGTGCTCTGTGAAGCAGGAATCCCCTTCCTTTTCGCCTGTGGCGATGATCGAAGATCGAGGTGGGGGAGGACGTCAAGACGCATACATTAGTCGCTGCCTTCGATGAGCTGGAAAAAGCTAATGAAGCCAAGGCTCAGTTGCTGAGCTACAACATTCCTGAGAGCCATATCAAGCTTTCCTCGCCCGAGCACGGTGTTGGCGCCGAGGACGATCACGCGCCGTTCGGGCACAAGGTCGGTCAATTCTTCGGTTCGCTGTTCAGCGGCGACGATGAAGATAAACCCCACCGTTACGCGACGGCTTACCCGGAAGCCTACCGCCGTGGCGCCACGCTGCTGACGATCACGCTCGACACCGATGAGCAGTTAGAGCAGGCCGAAGATATTCTGGAGCACAACGGCGCGTTCGATATCGATGAGCGCTCGTCCACCTGGGATATCGAGGCCGCCGGCGTCACGGACGTGGTCGCGCCACTGGCGGAAACCCGTCTGGTGGATGACCGTACCTCGATTCCGATTATTGAAGAAAGCCTGCGGGTCGGTAAACGGGTGATCAATACCGGGCGCGTTCGGGTTGTTTCACGCGTGACCGAACGGCCGATCGAGGAGACCGTCAGCCTGCACGAGGAACACGCTTACATCGAGCGCCATCCGGTTGATCGTCCTGCCACGGCCGATGAGCTGGACAGCTTCAAGGAGGGCTTCATAGAAATCCAGGAAACCGCCGAAGAACTCGTGGTGGAAAAAACCGCCCGTGTGGTCGAGGAAGTCAGCGTGGGCAGGCAGTCATCTGACCATACCGAGACCGTGCGAGACACGGTGCGCCGTACCGATGTCGATGTGCAGACCGAGCCTGGCTCGATGCTGCATCGCGATGAGGTGGTCAAACTGGACGATCCCCTGAAAAACCGTCCATAAACACCTGGCCTCAGCGCCTGTTCGCCAACACCTTCTGGTAAACCTCCAGGGTCTGTTGCGCGCAGGCGCTCCAGGTGAACTGGCGGGCGCGTTCCAGGCCCAGGCGCACTTTGCGCTCGCGTTCTTCAGGTTGCTGCAGTACCGCTTGCATGGCGGCAGCGATGCTCTGTGCGTCGTGCGGGTCGACCGCCCAGGCGGCGTCGCCGGTGACTTCCGGCAGCGAGGTGCTGTTGGAGGCAATCAGCGGGCATTGTGCGGCAAAGGCTTCGATGGCCGGCAGGCCAAAGCCTTCATACAGCGAGGCGAACACCAGGGCGCCGGCGCTTTGCAGCAGGGCCATGACGTCGCTTTGCGGCAAATAGCTCAGCCAGCGGCCCTCGCCACGTTGTTGCAGTGCTTCAAGGCGCGGCAGCAGGGCTTCGTTGTGCCAGCCATCGCGGCCGACCACGATCAGCGGATGCGCCTTGCGTACTTCGGGCGGCAGTAGTTCAAAGGCATCAAGCACACGCAGCAGGTTCTTGCGCGGCTGCAGGGTACCGATCGACAGAAAGAAGCCCGGTTGCAGGCCATGTTTGGCCAGCACCGCCTCGCGCTCTACGCTGTCGACGCGCTGAAAGTAGACAGGGTCGACGCCCAGCGGGGTGACGCTGATGCGCTCGGGTGCTATCCCCAGGTGCGTGACCATGTCCTGCTTGCTGTATTCGGAGATGGTGATGATGTGGTCGGCGCGGTGGATGCTGTTGATGAACAGCCAGCTTTTCAGGCGCTTGAGGTCTTGCTTGATCCACTCCGGGTGCAGCAGCGGGATCACGTCCATGATTGTGGCGATGGTCGGCACGCCGCGAATCAGCGGAATATGGTGGTCGGTGGCATGGAACAGCTGTACCTCACGGGCGATGTCGCCCGAGTTGCTCAAGGGCAGCTTGAGCACACCGCCGAGAACCGTATGAATACGAAAGTCCCTGGCCAGTACCTGCGGGTTGCCGAACGGCATGGCCGGCAGGTTTTTGCCAAAGGCATAGGGCTTGATGCGCAGGTCGTTGTCTTGGCTCAGGGCGTTCAAGCCCTGCCAGAGTGCGCGGGAGTAAATACCGATACCGTCCAGATGTCCGGTCCGTGCGCCGCCAGCCCAGACGGTACAGCTCAAGCCTATGTCCATGTCTTGTTTTTCTCGAATTCGCTCAGTTGCATCAGGTTTTTCAGGTGAATATCGGCGCTGGATGGCGCAAATCCGTACGGATCGCCGCATGTCTGGCCGAACAGGGCGCGCAGACTACCATGCGCAGGCAATGTGGATATGTTCTGACATCACTGCAGCAGGGAAATATCCGTGCTTTTGCGTGTCTACTTGCACCCGGGCTTGTATTGCATCTCAATAACATCCCTCAGATAATGCTGCCCTCATGACGCCCTAGTGGCTAAGGAATGGAGTTTCTATGTTCACCCCCGTAATTCTGGCTGGCGGTAATGGTTCTCGTCTGTGGCCGTTGTCGCGGCAGAGTTTCCCCAAACAGTTTCTGGCCCTGGACGGCCAGGATCAGGGGACGATGTTTCAGCGCACGCTGGCGCGTCTGCAAGGTCTGGAGCATTCGCCTGCGCTGGTGGTGAGCAACGAAAACCATCGCTTTATCGTCGCCGAGCAGTTGCGGGTGGCAAAGATCGGCAGCCGTCGCATCATTCTGGAGCCGCTGGCGCGCAACACCGCCCCGGCCATCGCCCTGGCGGCGCTGGAAGCGACCGCCGATGGTACGGATCCGGTGCTGCTGGTACTGGCCGCTGATCACCATATTCCCAACGAAGAGGCGTTCCGTCAGGCCGTACAAGTGGCCCAGGCGCATGCCGAAGCCGGCCGTCTGGTGACCTTCGGCATCACGCCGACCCACCCTGAAACCGGGTTTGGCTACATTCAGTGCGGCCAGGCGGTCGATCAGGGCGGTTTCGCCATCGCAGCGTTCAAGGAAAAGCCGTCGCCTGAACTGGCGGCCGAGTACCTGTCCAGCGGTGCGTACCTGTGGAACAGCGGCATGTTCATGTTCCGCGCCTCGGTGTTTCTGGCTGAGCTTGAGCGTCATCGCCCGGATATTCTCAGTGCCTGCCGCGTGGCGCTGGCGCATGCGCAAATCGACAGCTATTTCTCGCATATCCCGGCCGAGCAGTTCGCGCTGTGCGCCGACGAGTCGGTGGACTATGCCGTCATGGAGCACACCGAAGCCGGTCTGGTCGTACCGCTGAATGCCGGCTGGAACGACCTGGGCAGCTGGTCGGCGATCTGGGACGTGGGCCCGCACGATGCCCATGCCAACCGCCTTGAAGGTGATGTGCTGGCGATCAACACCAACAATTGCCTGGTGCAGTCGCACCATCGTCTGGTGGCCACCGTTGGCGTCGAGGACCTGATCGTCATCGAGACCAAGGATGCCGTGCTGGTCGCCAACAAGCACGACAGCCAGCAGGTCAAGGATGTGGTCAAGCGCTTGCAGGCCGAAGAGCGTCCAGAATTCGTGACCCATCCGCTGGTCAACCGCCCTTGGGGCCATTACGACACCATCGACATGGGCGACCGTTATCAGGTCAAGCGGATCAGCGTATTGCCAGGCGAGTGCCTGTCGTTGCAGATGCACTACCACCGCGCCGAGCACTGGATCGTGGTGTCCGGTACGGCCAAGGTCATTTGTGGTGAACAGGAACTGATTCTGTCCGAGAACCAGTCGACCTATATCCCGCTTGGCGTCAAACACTCGCTGGCCAACCCCGGCAAAGTACCGCTGGAACTGATTGAAGTGCAGTCCGGTGCCTACTTGGGTGAAGACGATATCGTGCGCTTTGAAGACCGCTACGGGCGTTTGCCGAAGTAACGGTATTGCACGGGCCGGATGATTTTTTTCATTTGGCCTGTGACGCGTCAATAGTGCGCTATCATTGTGGCCATTCAATATCACCCCTCCTCGATATCGAGAATCCCATGAAGAAAGCCCTGGTTGCTGTTGGCGTGTCGCTGTTGTTGATGCAAGCCGTGCCGGCTGTTGCGGCAACGATCAAGATGGGGTTTGGGGAGCAATGGAACCAAAAACCAACATAAGCCCTACCACCTCCGCTCAGAGCCCTCTTCCCAGGCATCTGCCTCGATAAAGCAATTACGCATCTCGGCCTCTTGGCTGATCTCGGTCAGCAGATCATGTACCGTCTTATCCAGTGCCTCATCGTTGCGATAGGGAATGCTCAGCGCGTAGTTGCCCGACTCAAGCAGCTTCATGCCGTAAGGTTCCAGGCAGTAACGCTCGATATTCTCCAGTGCCCGTTTTTTACCACGCACGAACTTGCTGTTGTTCTCGACGGCCAGGCGCAATATGACCGTCGCGATCCGTTCGGCATTGTCCACTGCCGGTGGGACCGTGATGTTGAGATGCTGGGTGATTTTTGCGGGTACGCCGATCGTTATGCCGCGATGCCGGAGGTAGCGGTAAAGCGTGCTTTTGGAAATGTGCAGTTTCTTGCCAATGGCGCTCACACTTAACCGACCCTCTCGGTACAGCGTTTCTGCGGCCATAGCGGTCGCTTCCGCCTGAGCGGGCAGCCCCTTCGGGCGGCCACCGACTCGACCACGTGACCGTGCAGCGGACAAGCCTGCCTGTGTGCGCTCACGAATCAACTCACGTTCGAACTCTGCCAATGAAGCGAACAGGTTGAACACAAAGCGGCCTTGCGCGTGGGTGGTATCGATGGGGTCATTCAGACTTTGCAGGCCAACGTTACGAGCGGCCAATTCACCGACCAGTTCGACCAGGTGCTTGAGCGAGCGCCCTAGACGATCCAGCTTCCAAATCACCACAGCATCACCGGCCCGTACATGAACCAATAATTTGTCCAGTTCCGGACGTGCGCTTTTTGAGCCGCTGGCAACGTCTTGATAGATCCGCTCGCACCCTGCCTTTGTCAGAGCATCGATCTGGAGGTCGGCGTTCTGATCCCGAGTACTCACCCGCGCATAGCCAATTTTCATCAAAAGTACCGTTTACTCAACAGAGAAATTGAAAATAGAACCTTGATTAACGATACCAGTATTTAAAACCATAATATGGGCTAACTCGGAGCTGGGCAGGTCTTCCGTTAAAGTTCTATAAAACGAGGGTTTTATCGAACCGTTGCGGCGCAGTGAGGATCGAGTGTATAAACACATAAACACCTAACATTGGAAAAAGTCATGAATACCACTCGCTGGAACGTCGCCGTCTCCACCGACACCGACCAATCGCTTCGCATGTTTCTGGCCAGCCAAGGCGGTGGCCGTAAGGGCGACCTGTCGCGCTTCATCGAAGAAGCGGTGCGGGCACACATCCTGGAGCTGAGCGCCGAACAGGCCAAGGTTTCCAATGCCCATCTGAGTGAGGCCGAACTGACCGAAGCGGTTGAAGAAGCGCTCGACTGGGCGCGTAAGCGCTGATGCGGGTTGTATTGGATACCAACATTCTGTTCAGTGCGCTGATCTCACCGCATGGGTCTCCTGATGCGATCTATCGGGCCTGGCGTTCAGCTCGCTTCGAGGTGGTGACTTCACGGGCACAGCTCGACGAAATTCGTCGCGCCAGTCGTTACCCCAAGCTTCAGGCCATCCTTCAGCCTGCCAAAGTGGGGGCCATGATCAATAACCTGCAACGCGCCGTGGTATTGGAGCGGTTGACCATTGAGGTTGAAGCCGATGATCCGGATGACTCTTTTCTGCTGGCCATGGCTTTGGCGGGCAATGCGGACTACCTAGTAACCGGTGATCGACGCGCAGGCCTCTTGCAGCGCGGACATATCGAACGCACGCGGATTGTCACCCCCGCCGTGTTCTGCGCCGAGGTACTGTGATCGATGCCGGTTGGTTTTCTGACTCAGGAGCAACGCGACGGCTTTGGTCGCTACATCGATGCGCCCAGCCGTGATGAACTGGAGCGCTACTTCCACCTGAGCGATGAAGACCGTGAAGCCGTCCAGGTACTACGGGGCAACCATAACCGCTTGGGCTATGCCGTTCTGCTGACTACCGTTCGCTTCGTCGGTGTTTTGCCGGACAAACCCACGGCTGTGCCGGTGGAAGTCCTGCTTGTGCTTTGTCGGCAATTGGCAATCGCCGACCCTGACTGTCTTGTACGTTATAGCGATCATCGTCGCTGGATACATGCGGCCGATATTCAAGAGCGCTATGGCTATCGCCACTTTACTGACCCAGGCATCGGCTTTCGTTTGAGCCGATGGCTGTATGCCCTTTGCTGGACTGGTACTGATCGTCCTGGCGTGCTGTTCGAACGAGCTACCTCATGGCTGCTCACACAGAAAGTCCTATTGCCCGGAATTTCCCAGTTAGAGCGCTTCATTGCCCAACTGCGTAGCCGGGTTGAAGAACGCCTCTGGTACACCTTGGGCCGCAGCGTGACCGAGGAGCAAAGACAGCACCTACAAGACTTGCTTCTGGTGGCCGAAGGCAACCGTAGTTCCCGACTGGATCAACTACGCTCCGGCCCGGTGATGGTCAGTGGCCCTGCACTGGTTCGGGCGCTGCGTCGGCTGGATGATGTACGCGGGTTGGGTATCGCCTTACCGGCAGCTGCGCATATCCCTCCCAGCCGCATTGCCGCCCTGGCTCGCTTTGCCAACACCGCGAAGGTCACGGCCATCAATCGACTGCCGGCGTCGCGCCGGTTGGCGACGTTGGTGGCATTCGCGGTTTCCTTGGAAGCCAGTGCGCACGACGATGCTCTGGAAGTTCTGGAAGCGCTACTGCGTGATATCTTCAACAACGCAGAGAAGGCTGACAAGAAGGCTCGGTTGCGTAGTCTAAAAGACCTGGATCGCTCGGCGGCAATGCTCGCCGCTGCGTGCAAGGTCGTGCTGGATAGCTCGATCAGCGATGACAATGTCCGTGCCCGGCTGTTCAACGACCTGCCACGTGTCACGCTGGAGAAAGCCCTGGAAGAGGTCAATGCGTTGATCCGTCCGGCCAACGATGTGTTTTACCTCGCTCTGGAGGAGCGCTACCGCAGCGTGCGCCGTTTCCTTCCTGACTTATTGAAACATATTCGCTTCGGCTTCAGCCCGGCGGGTAAGGGTGTGGCGGCTAGTTTGGACTGGTTGCAACTGAACTTGCCTCGCAGGAAGCCGGAGGATGACGTGCCGCAGGAGATCGTGGCCAAGGCTTGGCAGAACCACATCACTCGCGAAGATGGCTCCCTCGACATGGGCGCCTATGTCTTCTGCACGCTTGATGCACTACGCACGGCCCTACGCCGCCGCGATGTCTTTGTTGCACCCAGTTGGCGCTATGCCGACCCGCGTATCGGTCTGCTCGATGGTGCAGAATGGCTGTCGGCGCGACCGATCATCTGTCGCTCACTGGGCCTGACTGTGGACGCCAAAACCACCTTGGACGCCTTGTCTGCCGAGCTGGATGCGACTTGGTACGCAGTCGCCGCTCGCCTGCCCGACAATCCTGCGATCCAGTTGAGTGAGAATACAGAGGGCAAAACCGAGCTGTCCCTCGGAGCGCTGGAGAAGCTGGAAGAGCCCAACTCGTTGCTGCAACTGCGTGCAGCCGTGGCCGACTTGATGCCGCGTGTCGATTTGCCGGAAATCCTGTTAGAAATCGCCGCTCGTACCGGCTTCACTGAAGCCTTCACCCATGTGTCCGAACGCAATGCGCGGGCCGACAACTTGGTGACGAGTTTGTGCGCAGTGCTCTTGGGAGGAGCCTGTAACACCGGCCTGGAGCCCTTGACTCGCAACGACAACCAAGCGCTGCGCCGTGACCGGCTGTCCTGGGTGAGCCAGAACTATCTCCGTGACGATACCCTGTCGGCAGCCAATGCCATTTTGGTGGCTGCGCAGAGTCAACTGGAGCTGGCTCAGGTCTGGGGCGGCGGCGAGGTGGCCTCCGCCGATGGCATGCGTTTTGTCGTACCTGTGCGTACCGTACATGCCGGCCCTAACCCGAAGTATTTCGGTACCGGCCGGGGCGTCACCTGGTACAACCTGATCTCCGACCAGTTTTCCGGTCTTAACGCCATTACGGTGCCCGGCACCCTGCGCGACAGCCTAGTATTGCTCGCGGTTGTGCTGGAACAACAGACCGAATTGCAGCCCACACAAATCATGACCGATACCGGTGCTTACAGCGATGTGGTGTTCGGGTTATTCCGTCTGCTCGGTTATCACTTCTGCCCGCGCCTGGCTGATGTCGGCGGTACCCGCTTCTGGCGCACCCGCCCGGACGCGGATTACGGCAAGCTCAACGGACTTGCTCGCCAGTCAGTCAAGCTCGACCTGATCGCCGAGCACTGGGATGACCTGTTGCGTTTGGCTGGCTCACTCAAACTTGGCCGAGTGCCGGCGACAGGCATCATGCGCACCCTACAAACGGGAGATCGTCCGACCCGTCTGGCCCAGGCGTTGGCAGAGTTCGGACGGATCGAGAAAACCCTGCATACGTTGACCTACATTGATGATGAGTCCAAGCGCCGCGCCACCCTGACCCAACTGAATCGCGGCGAAGGCCGACACAGCCTGGCTCGCGCCGTGTTCCATGGCAAACGAGGCGAGCTTCGCCAGCGCTACCGAGAAGGCCAGGAGGATCAACTCGGTGCCCTGGGCCTGGTGGTAAATATCATTGTGCTATGGAATACCCTCTACATGACGGCTGCCGTGGAGCGGTTAAAGCAGCACGGCTACCCGGTACAGGACGAAGACCTGGCTCGTTTGTCGCCGCTGATCTTCGAGCACATCAATATGTTGGGACGGTACTCCTTCGCGGTACCAGAAGAGGTCGCCCGAGGTGAGCTACGGCCACTGCGTAATCCAGACGACGATATTTAGGTGCGCAGGTCGAACTCAGTGGGCTATGTTGTCAGATAGCTTAGATGGGATTGACCACAGCATTTCTCAATAAGTAGAAACACTGTGGCTTAGAGAGTTATCTCAGCGCAGCAGCAATACAGGCATGGTGGCTGTTCGAAGCATCGTCGTAGTCGTGCTTCCTACCAAAAACTGCCTGATGCGTGAATGCCCATAGGCACCCATGACCAGCAGATCAATGCCGTGCTCTGTCTGATAATCGTGCAGAGCCGACTCCACCTCACCTTGTCTGATTTCAGCTTGGACTAGGAAGCCAGCCGAGAGAAGCATGCTTTGTGCTTTTCCCAGTGCCTCGTGATTGCTCACCGAATCTGCACCGACCGTAACAAGATGAATGGGCAAGTCTTTGCAAAGCGAACTGGCGGCAAACATTTGGATGGTTTTGTAGGCTGTGGAGCTGCCGTCAAATGCGAGCATCACCTTTTCGGGCTTTTTATAGCTGTTGGCTGTGATCAGGATAGGCCGGTGAATTGTTCGCACTACAGCTTCTATCTGGCTGCCAAGGCTGTGCGCGTTGCGTGAGTTGTCTTCACCCACTCTTCCTATCACCAACAGTCGAATATCCTCCTGAAGGTCGCTCAGACTTTCTACCAAGTGTCCGTGGCGCTGCTTCAGCTCAGGAAACGCAGCGCCGGAAATGACCGTTCGCTCCCTGGCCTTTTCCAGCATGTGTTGGCCCTGTTCCAGAGCGAGTCTGGCGCGTTGGGCATCCAATGTAGCCAGCTCCTCCAGCAGATGCTCTCGACTGCCGAGACCAATATTTCCACTTAGGTCAGCTGCTGCTGGGTATTTCTCTTCATCCAATACGTGAAGCAAGGTAAGAGGCGCGTTGAGTCGCTGCGACGCCCATGCTGCGTAGTCGCAGACCGCCAATGAGGATTGTGAGTTATCAATACATGCCATTACGTGGGTCATTGTCGATCTCCTTAGTGGCTCATGAGCTTGTCGATGGCGCCAGGTTTGTCATGCACGCCAAAGCGGTCAACGATTGTGGCGCTGGCCTCATTTAGACCCAGCACTTCAACCTCGGCGCCCTCGCGACGGAACTTGATTACCACTTTATCCAGCGCGGCGACGGCGGTGATATCCCAGAAATGCGCCTGTGTCAGATCGATGGTGACCTTGTTGAGCGCTTCCTTGAAGTCAAAAACTTCGGTGAACTTGTCTGCCGAGCTGAAGAACACCTGGCCTACCACGCGGTAAGTCCGATGCGACTCCGTCTCTTCAAGACTGCTCTTGATATCGAGGTAATGTCCGACCTTGTTCGCAAAGAACAACGAAGCCAGCAGTACGCCGACCAACACGCCGTAAGCCAGATTATGCGTTGCCACGACCACCACAACGGTCGCGACCATGACGAGGTTGGTCGACAGTGGGTGCTCTTTCAGATTGCGCAAGGAATCCCAGCTAAAGGTGCCGATGGATACCATGATCATCACAGCAACCAATGCAGCCATCGGGATCTTGGAGAGCCATTCGCCGAGGAAAACGACCATCAGCAGCAAGAAAATGCCCGCGCACAATGTGGAGAGACGGGTACGTCCACCGGATTTCACGTTGATGATCGACTGGCCGATCATGGCGCAGCCTGCCATACCGCCGAGCATCCCGGCAGCGATGTTGGCAATGCCTTGACCCTTGCATTCACGGTTTTTGTTGCTGGTGGTATCGGTCAAATCGTCGACGATGGTCGCGGTCATCATGGACTCAAGCAGACCTACTACGGCCAAGGCGGCTGAGTACGGGAAGATGATGCGCAGAGTTTCAACGTTCAGCGGGACTTCAGGCCACAGGAAAATCGGCAGCGTGTCCGGCAGTTCGCCCATGTCACCCACAGTGCGGATATCCAGACCGAGGTAAATAGCAATGGCCGTCAGGGCCAGGATGCACACCAGCGGCGAGGGAATCAGCTTGCCGATCTTCGGTACATACGGAAACAGATAGATTATTCCGAGGCCCACTACGGTCATGGCGTAAACGTGCCAGGTCACGTTGGTCAATTCAGGTAACTGCGCCATGAAAATCAGAATCGCCAATGCATTCACAAAGCCTGTGACTACCGAGCGCGAAACAAAGCGCATCAGAGAGCCCAGTTTCAGGTATCCAGCGAGGATTTGAAGCGCCCCGCAGAGCAAGGTGGCTGCCAGCAAATACTGAAGCCCGTGATCTTTTACCAGGGTGACCATCAGCAGTGCCATCGCACCGGTAGCTGCCGAGATCATGCCGGGTCGACCGCCGACGAAGGCGATGACAGCACAGATACAGAAGGAGGCGTAGAGACCGACCTTGGGGTCGACGCCGGCAATGATAGAGAAAGCAATGGCCTCCGGGATCAGCGCGAGCGCGACCACGATCCCCGCGAGCACGTCTCCACGGACGTTGGAAAACCACGTTTGTTTGAGCGATTGCAGCATCAGAATATCCAAGGCAATGCACCACACGCACACCAGGCAGATGGCGAGCGCGTCGATACGAATTCAAGTTGTGAGGATTATTTGGCTGTGTGCCTTGGGTGTAAAAACCGGGCATACAGCAGTACGCGACCGCGAGCGAAACTAGCGGAAGCGAGATGTTGCGAGGGGGCGTAGCGCTAAGGCGGCGTAGGCTGCCAGTAGATCGTTTGGAGTACAGTCATGCTGGTGTTCCTGTAGCTCAAGAGGTATGGCTGAGCGATAAAGTATACAGTGAAGATATCGTCAAATGCGACCTGCTGCCTCGTTTGGGTCAGTTCTTCCAGCCGTGCTGATCTCCCTAGGGCAAGTCTTTCTAGATTAAACCGCGACGAACTCCGCTGTCAGGCAGTGTACACATGGTGGAGAGATCAATTCAGATCCTCCTGGGGTCGATAGAGAAATCGGAAAAAATCGTACGCTAAGCATTCGGCCTGTCAGGTTGAGGCCATAGAGATTGACGCCTTGGCGTCAGAAAATGCAGAAAGCGGCCCTAGTCTGACGCGGTGCCAGTGAACCGCCTGACGCCGAGTTGAAGCCGTAAACTCAGCAACCTTCGATCAACTCGCCGAACAGTTCCTTAACCTTTGCACGTGCCTCGACCAGCGCAACTTGGCCTTGCTCAGTGATCTCATAGACACGCCGTTCACGTCGCCCGGTGCGTTCGTGGCGTGAGGTCAAATAGCCCTTCTTTTCCAGCCCGTGCAGCATTGGGTATACCGTCCCGGCGCTCAGCTCGTAGCCGTGTCGTTGCAGTTCTTCGATGATTCCCAGTCCGAAGACGGGCTTCTCGGCTGCATGGTGAAGTATGTGCAGGCGGATCAACCCGCCGTACAGGTCTTTATCTGTCGTTTTTCGTGCCTCACAGCGCGATACTCAACAGCCAACCCGCTGCACCGCTGCCGACGACAACTAGCCACGGCGGGAGCTTCCAGAACATCAGTGCGACAAGGGCGACCAGGGCCAAGACAAAGTCTTGCGGCTGAAATATGGCGCTAGTCCATACAGGGTGATAGAACGCGGCCAGCAGCAGGCCAACCACCGCCGCATTGACCCCAGCCAGCGCGGCTTGCATGCCTGTATTGCGACGCAGGCGCTCCCAAAATGGCATGGCTCCCACAACCAGCAGAAAAGAGGGTGCGAAGATAGCCAGTAGGCACACAATACCGCCGACCCAGCCAGAGGGAGCGGTGCTCATCGAAGCACCAAGGAACGCGGCGAATGTGAACAATGGGCCGGGCACCGCTTGAGCCGCCCCGTACCCCGCGAGGAAGGATTCATTACTGACCCAGCCGGAGGACACCACTTCGGCTTGCAGCAGCGGCAACACAACGTGGCCACCACCGAACACTAGTGACCCCACACGATAGAAGGCGTCCACTACCACCATCGTTGGACTTGGCAGCAATTTTGCCAAGATCGGTAGGCCAATCAGCAGGGCAAAAAATAACGATAGCCAAAGTGCGCCGGCCCGGTGACTGACCGTGATAGGTAGTGGGTCGTGCTCAACAGTATGTGCTGGCTTGAACAATAGTCGGCCTATGATGCCTGCGGCAGCAATCACACCAACCTGCCCCCACGCGGACGGTACGAGCAGGACAGCACAGGCGGCAATCGCCATTATTGTGACTCTCAGCCCATCCGTACACAGGTTGCGCGCCATGCCCCATACCGCTTGGGCGACTACGGCAACGGCCACCACTTTTAGGCCATGCAACGCGCCCGGCGAAACGGAATCCCCATAGTTGGAAATGCCCAGCGCGAACAGGATTAAAGCTACGGCCGAAGGCAGCGTAAAGCCTGTCCAAGCAGCCAGCGCCCCGCTATATCCAGCCCGTGATAGCCCCAACGCTATGCCGACCTGGCTGCTTGCTGGGCCTGGAAGAAATTGGCACAGCGCCACTAAATCAGCATAGCTGCGTTCAGACAACCAGCGCCGTCGTGTGACGAACTCGTCACGGAAATAGCCTAAGTGCACGATGGGGCCGCCGAAGGAGGTCAATCCAAGTCGTAGAAAAATAAGAAAAACCGACCATGGGCTGCGGTCATCGGTGGAGGTATTAGTCATGCGTTGGCCTACCTGATTTTCCACAGATTAATCCATAATAATCGAACTTCGATAACGAAATTCGATTTTATAGCTGCCCAAAACGACTGGAGTACCGTGCAATTCGTACTGGGTGTCGCAATGCAAGTAATCGATGTTGTGCTAGCCGCTGGTTTTGTCTGCTAGCACAGTTCATTAGCAAAACACGCTTGGCCTTAGCGTACGATTTTTTCCGTTTTCTCTATTGCCCCCCTCCTGGTCACTCCGAATGCAAATAACTGGTCAAGAATGCAGCCGGCTGGTCAATAACGGCGCCAATGGGTGGTCAAGTTGCGCAATGGTTTTATCGAGTCGGATGCCTGGGAAGAGGGCTCTGAACGGAGCTAGTCGGGCTTACGTTGGTTTTTGGTTCCATTGCTCCCCAAACCCCAAGTGCCTTCTCTGTTGGGACAAGACCAAGCAGAAACCCTAATCCAATCCCTGGCTTTTGAAAACCCGCTTGAGTTTGACGTACTCCCGGAGTGGGAAGACTGAAATCAACCCGATATCAGGAAAGAACGATGTCTCAATTTAGTTTTGAGTTCGCCGGCAGTGAAGTCGTTGCGGGTGTTGATGAGGTAGGCCGGGGGCCTTTATGTGGGGATGTGGTTACGGCTGCAGTCATTTTAGATCCATCACGGCCAATCCAAGGATTGAATGACTCAAAAAAACTCAGTGAGAAGAAACGTGATCTTCTGTACGACGAAATTTGTGAAAAGGCTCTAGCGTGGTCGATCGGCCGGGCAAGCGTTGAAGAAATCGATCAGCTAAACATATTGCAAGCCACCATGCTGGCCATGCAGCGAGCTGTCTACGGCCTGAATGTTACTCCTACTTTGGTGCTGATTGATGGTAATCGATGCCCAATCCTACCGATGCGAGCAGAGGCCATCATCAAAGGGGACGGGCTGATTGCCGAAATCTCAGCTGCATCAGTGCTTGCCAAAGTCGTCCGTGACAGGGAGATGCAATCGGCAGATCTGCTTTACCCAGGGTATGGGCTCGCAGGGCATAAAGGCTATCCATCCCCGGAACACTTGGAGGCCCTTACCCGATTGGGAGTAACCCCGATACACCGGAAGACATTTGCTCCCGTGCGAAAGATTCTAGCAAGCCTGAATTATGTTGGTGGGAGCGCAGTTAGTTGAGGCAGGTGGCTGACCGTGCAGGCTTGTTCTAATTTCTCAGCAGTGTAGTGGCGCTCTTGATGGGCGTGCTATTGCTGCCGGCCTTTGATAAGGCCGATGTGCCCGCTGTCTTATTGCTAGGAATAGTTTGTGGGGCTATTGGGACAATAGTTTGTGCTGCTTCTGAAGAGCCCAAAGGTTTTATATGGATGGGCAAGCAGGAGAGTAGTAGTGCCCACCCTCCGACCGCTGATGCTTATGGATTAAACTCGACGCCTGAACTTCCTGAATGATCGGTACAGCTCAAAGAAAGCAAAGGTGCCAACGACAATTAAGTACGTCACCTTAATCAGTGCCCCCTGGTGTGCCGCGAGTTGATCGATGCTGACGGACTCCACTGAATGAGACCCGCATACCTTAAGATGGTCCGGCATGCGCGCTGGTTCGATTGGCTTGTCATCGCAACTCTCGATGAGCACCTGCCCCGGGATGACCTTGTTGGTTCCTACGAGCCGCTGGGACATCTCCATGGTCGACAACATCATATATGGAATTTCAGCAAAGCCTCGGCCTTGCATCCCTATCAGCGCGACCATGCAAGCCGAAAGAATCGCAGGGTAGACGACTGCGACTTTGAACACAGTACGGATAGATCGTGAGACAAAAACGAGCTTTGACTCGTACTGGTGTTGCAACAGAAAATCTCGAATTTGAGTTAACTGCATAATGACCTCGCCAGCGAATGAGAAGTTATGATCAGTCCTCGCCTATCCATTCACCAGCCAAAATAGGGCTCCGTTTTTTGGTAACCTGATCAGTTGAGTGCTTTGCAATCAGCCTCAGCTTGTGCAAGCTCATCAGCAGCCTGTTGCACCGTTTTTAGATGTCGGTGTAGCGCCCCTTCGCGCACCTCCGGACCCTGCCTGATATCTTTTAGGCCCTGCACCATCAGAGCAGAAATCTCGACTGCACGCTTCCGCACAGCACTCTTAACTAATTGCGTGTCCGCAGGCGTGATGGCGGTTGCAGGGTTAAACCGAAAATTGCGCTCATGAGAGTCTCGCCAATCCAACAGTACCTGGATAATTCGCTCTCCAAATCCTCTTATCTGCATGATCTTGCGCGCATTGATCTCTGCGGCGGTTTCAATGCCGAACGCTTGCAAAGCTGCTCGCTTAGCGGGCCCAACGCCTGGCAGGACGGCCTTCTCGATGTAAAATCGCTCTAGGTACGCTGTGCGTTGGCGTTGCTCAGCTTTACTGCGAAGGCCTGCGAGATCTTTCTGCTCCCTGATAGCCAAGGTGTCAAACTCAAGCTTGAGCCTGTTTAGCAACTCGCGCTTGGCTGCTACCTGATCAACACCGGAGTCTGCCTTCAGTTCCTTCACTGCATCTTCGTGTCGTTTACGAGCAGCTTCCCTCACAAGGGTTCGACGCTGCTTCTCTTCCGTCTTAGCTTTTGTGCCAAATTGCCCCACGAACAGCCAGGTCATAGCAACGATCACTAGGTATATGAGCGGATACCCACCCACGGCCGACCATATCGCGATCGTAATAGCCGTCAGCGATAAGCTCATGATGTGCTTGGCGGTTGTGCTGAATACTCCAAGCGGCAAAGGATCTGGCTGCGGGCTAGGATTTCTCGCTTGTGGGATTAGCACTGGGGCAAGAACTGGTACTTTGGTTATCGCTGCCCATACTTCACCAATCCTGACTGGGGTACCGTTATTTGCCTCCCCTGGTGCGTAGATGGGTGTGACAGTGAAGTAGGAGACACCCTTGCCATCCATCAAACACCAAGGGCAAGTGCTCAGATGTGACGGAAAGGTGTGGAGCTTTGATTTCGCACATGGCCGGAGCGAGGACCGGAGTTCGTCCAGTGCGACCATCCATTGATGGGCAGTTGGTCGACCTGCCTGTTGGCCTGCCACCGTGAATGTATTCTCAAACATCCCGGCAATTGAGCCTGGCACCGTCGATAGAGGTAGTGCGTTGGGGGGCGGAAGTAGAAGGGATTGGCTGGCGCTATACGCAAACCTGAATTCTGAGATGTTGTCTTCAATCGTTTCGCCGACACCTTCCTTCTGAGGCACGCCGGCGAAAGGGTGCCGACCGCCCATCAAGAGGTGCCAGATGAGCAGACCAAGACCGAAGTTATCATGGTTTGGCGTTCGCACTACTCCGCGGAAACTTTTGCCCTGAAGCTCAGGGGGTGTGTAGGTCCCGACGCCGACTTCGCAGAGGTGCTGGTTAACGCCGTCGCTTAACTGGTACGAGTCGCAGTCAATCAACTTGACCACGGCGGACTGTCCTACATAGAGATTTCCATGGTTTACATCGCCGGCTACAAATCCGCGATCGTGCAGGACGGAAAAAGCAGCTGCGGTGTTTCGAGCAGCGTACACGAGGAAGTCCCAGCCCCTTTGCGGAAACTCCTGCTTTCGCTGTGCCGGGCTATAGAGGGACTGGATCGGCTTCATCCCGCCGACCTTTTGCATCGTAAAACCAACCACGGGCCCGCCGCGGGATTCATGGAGCGTCGCTTGAGGCCAAGCTGCGTACTTCAGTAGTTTTTCATCGTGGACACCCACCATGTAACTGAGCTTGGTTTGTTTATCTCGATCGAGGGGGGCGTGGTACACCTTGGCTACAACATCTCGCGTTCCTTGAAGGGTGAATACCGAGCCTTCGCCACCTTTGCCAAGTACCTCAACAAGTTCACACGGGTTACCGTCCGCTGTATAGAGCCTGCGTGCCATCTCAGACCCTCAATACGGCAATGGCAAGGGACTTGTCGTCATCAGTCCTTTCGTTGATCCTGGAGCTTCCGAGGAAGCCTTCCAGCGCAGCACCTATCTGTGGTCGACTTACATCCGTGAGGAATTGCATCTTCCGAAAAATTGGTTCGAAAAAAGGCCCGTGAGGTTCGCGCTTGGCCATGTCCAGAGCAAGATGCTGTAACCCATCAGAGAAGAGCGCCAGGGCTGTTACGCCCGCTGGGTATACACGAACGGCCAACTTCTCGATTGCGTCTTTTTGACAGATAAATAAAGTTTCGTTTGCGTAGTGCCCGTTCATGGGCTCAATCGCTAATTCAAGTCCATGCTGCCCGTCGAGAACGATTCCGCCGTCACCAATCTGGAATACTAGTGTTCCTGCGGAAGAGGTGAGTGCGCCGAGAAAGGTGCAGGAATACGCTCGGATCGGCAGTTGGCTTTGATCAGCAGCTTGCGAGATGGCCTGACGGATTTCATTTACGATCTGAAGAGCTAGGCTTTCATCAAGCGGTAGCTCGGCTAGTTCCATCAGCTGTGCGACGGTCTCGTTTGCTGTACGCACGGCAATATCTGCGCCTTGCTCTCCACACTCGGCACTGCCGGCGCCGTCGGAAACAAATAGAGCGACCCATGGCGAGCCGGCTTGGTCAAAAACCTGAGAGGAACAGCGATCTTCGCATCGGCCGCCACGCTCAGTGTGCGCGGTTCCAATCGACACCGCGCTAGCGCATTCCCACATCACACACTTGCCCACCCGGTTGGCGGAGCGAGTTGAACCTCGGTTCCTGGTGAAGACTGCGAAACCGCCTTCATTGAGGCGGAAAGCCACTGGAACAACTCGCGGAACTTCAGTCCATCAAGTTTCAATGGAGCGCGTACGCTGATCTGGGAGAGCACCTCCATATTGGCTCCTTCGACCCCTACGGTGAAGAGGGCGAAACGCTTGTTCTGCTCGCCATCACGAACCAATGCAGCAGCGTGCTTCCAAGCATCAGTCGGACCCCCGTCAGTGATTACCAGAATCCACGGTCGAAAAAGTGCTACCCCGTTCTCCCGGATGATCGCCTTACGGTCTTCAAGCATCTTGAGGCCGGTGGTGATGGCTTCGCCCAGAGGCGTATCCCCACGAGCTAAGAGGACAGGTGGCATAAATGCGCCAGCTTCAATAAACGGAGTGTGGATCTCAACTGGGCCGAACGTAACGATACCGATTTCAACGCGTTGTAAAGCCAATGCGTCCGCTGCCAGCTCGTCTTTGAATTGTACGAGTCCATCGTTTAGGGCATCGAGTGCCGGGCCGTCCATGCTCCGCGATACGTCCAGGAGGAGTAGGCATGGGCAACGGGGCTCGGGGTTATCGGCGAATGAATCCACCTCTGCGAAGTCGATCTGGTCTGTCATTGGGAATAGTCCGGCGTCATGAAGAGCGTAAGGTTACTGTTGGAATATTCCAAACACATCCCAAAACGATACGTCGTTTTCCGTTCAAGTATCTGCAAGCGCTTATCTACATGTCGTTCTCTGGCGCGTTTCAAAAGGGTATCGGCATCAATGGCCGTCGAGTCCACACAATCCGCAGCAATGAAGTTTTCCGTGTACACCGCGCTTGGCCTGGCCTGTTGGTATGCTGATTAGGAGGGTCCGCGCCAGCTCTCTCAGGATCGGCCTCGATCCCCGTTCAATCCTGACAGCGAGAAACAATAGCCACAGCCTCCCGGCGCGCAGCATGTCTTCGTCCACGCCAAAGTAGCCACCTGAGCCGCTTCGCATCCGTCAGGAAGCATGCCCGAGCGTGGCGTGATGCTGCTGTATCTCACCAACACCACCAGCATCCATGTCAAAGAGTTGGCTTTGCTCGAGGCTGGCGACGTGCTTTAGCCCGGCAGCGCCATCCGCCCAGAGACCTAGACCGAGAGTACCAAGGGCTGCCGGCCTCGCAACATCTACCCGACCAACCCAAAGTGCCTGGCCGCCATCGAGCATTGGATTGGCGTGCGATTCGCTCCAGCAAACGATCTGCCGACTCTACCGGGAGGCCAGCTTCACGATGTCTCGCATAGTGTCCGGCGCAACCTAGTCCCTACTTACTGGCAGCGACCGGTGAGGTGGAGACGGTGCAGACCATCCCGGGTCAAAATCTGGATCGCAGCAACCCCTACTTAATCGTCGATCAGGCCACCATTCGAAAAGCTTATGAGCTTGCCCTTTACTGAGTTAAACGACTTTTAGGCCCCCTGACTTGGGTTGCATTCTCCAGATTTGTGGGAGAATTCCCCAACGAGTTGGAATTCGCAGAGCGGTGGTTATCTTGAATACAAGAAACTGAACTTTTCGTTTATGTTTTCCATAAACGAAGGCACGGTAGCAGCAGCCATCATTGCCATAATCGCGATGCTAACGGCCAGTTCTAAAAGTGAAAAACCTGACTGACGGGTTGGGTACATGACAACCTCAAGCTGTTATAAATGACACTCCGGATCGAATCATTTCACAGCTGTTGAGGGATACAACCCAAAACCAAGGCGCAAAATTCAAGTGGCCGTCTGCCGCGAAAATAGTAAGCAGATCGCCTCATTTCGGTGCAAAAAATGATTTTTTCCGCGAGCTCCCAAGGTAGGCAAGCCGATAAAATGCCGTCGGTTTTTTATGGCCAGCAGGGCGAAAATTTTCATATAGGTCCGACTTGGTTCAGCCACCTTCACGAAGCCAGCAAAAAGCACTCAACCAAAAATCATCTTGCCAAGCTGTTTTCTGATGCCCTATGATTTCCGGGTCTCGAAATGGGCCGCTGGCGTGGCTTGGTACGTGTTACCTCGGGATAAAGAGCTTCATCAGCTGTGCAACGAGTTACTGATACACGTCACACCCTGAAGTCGGTTTTGCGCACACCACAGGTCAGCCAGCAACCATCGTTCATCGCGCATACCTTCACGTCTAGGCATTGGCCAGGCGTAACCTTCAAGGCGATTGTGATGACCCGTATCCCATTTCAGAAAACCGATATCCAAGAATTCAAAGGCATCGCGAAACGTCTGTTCCGCGGGCTTGATCTCATTGATCATAAGAACCCTGACCGCATGCGTGAGCTGGTTGCCAAGGTTTTCGGCTACAACGACTTTCATGAAGTGATTAAAGCTGCTGAAGACGTGATTCCTGCGCCGGCGGCCCCGATCACCCGGTTCGATATTCGGCTTGTCGCAGCGGATGGATTGGTAAAGGTCGCGAACATTCCCTTTGTTGAAGCATGGCTGCGCGCAGGCCGGGCTCGATTGTATGGGCTTAGTATCGACCAGTTCACTGTTGAAGCTTTGCGCTCTGCTAGGCTGAAGGCTCGCGGGGTTGCAGCAAGTTCGCACTTGGCGCAGGACATAGGTGTGTCGACGCCCAAGTGGCATGATGAGCAGCTGCGATTCTTCCGTAACGGGGCCCCGAGCTTTGAGCTGTGCGTTAAGCATAAAGTCGCAGCTTTCCACTGGGGCACGTTCACTGTGCTCTACGACGCCATTCTCTCTTCGCGCTTCAAAGAAGCGATCATCAATCCAAATGGCTTGTTTGATGCTGGCTCCGATGATGCCATCGACACCTACCTTCGCGAGACCCTCATTCCCCAATGCTGGATTCCACTCTCGCAACTCATCCAGGACGGGCTCACGGTCCCAGATCATGAGGCAGTCTGGCTGTATGTAGAATCTGGAGTGTGCATCGGTCGTGGTATCCGCCACAAAGCACACGGTAGCTTCTTGCCTCGGTTGTTTCTGACCGATATTGAAGTCGCAGAAGGTCTTGCCATGACCCTGACTGGTACATATGTACAGGGGGGTCGTCGCAGGGGCATAACTCTTTGAGTGTGCCGAAAGGTAATGACCTTGTGTATCAGCTTAAGCCTGGCGCTCGTTCCCCGGGGGCTGTCACTGACCCGCTGAACCAACCTGCAGCCAATCCGCATGAGCTGGATCTTGTGCCAAATCTGTTCGCCGGTTCTCAAGAGATTCTGCGTGGAGGGGGGCGCGGAAACTTAACAATTTGGGGCTTGGATGGTAAGGCTATTCGCGTTAGCCACGCCGATCGTCAGTCTTTGCAGAACACCTATTACGAAGTTGAGCCATGGCTAGCCGAGTCCGATCTTTCTGACTTGTTCCCCGATTACGTTGCGCCACCGGCTATTGACCATCGTGAAAGGTTTGCATGGTCGAAGGATCTGGAGAACAAGGTTTTCCTGCCTCCCGTATCGATCGAACTCCAAGTTCGCGCTGAAAGCATCATCAACCGGAAGAATGAAAAAGCCGTTGCTCAGTTAACCGAGGCAGCAACATCGGGCGAACTACTCACAAGGGTGGAGGCAGCGACCACGTCTGTGGTACTTGAGCAGCTGGCTGGCGACCTGATCTATGAGCTATTTGATGGCAGTGATCAAACCGAGCGGGTTAAAGACGTGTCGCAAAAGATGGTGAGCTGGTTTCCCGAACTCGCCGGTTTTCACCCTGATGTGCTTTACGCCGTCGTTGCGGTTCACGCTCAAGGCGCCTTTGGTGATCATTTCCCCGCAACCCTTCGCCTCGTGGACATTTTCTGTGCGGTGGTGCTGCTGCAGGCAGGGTTTCAAGGGGGGGGGCGCTTCCGTTTCTTGAGGATGGTACCTTCTCAAATTGCCCTGGGGCAGTGGTACAACGGCGTGATCTTGCTGACTTCTATCCATGAGGTGGCTGTGCAGTATGAGGGTTATGTCGCCGCACTTAAGAATCAGCAGGCGCGTATCAATCGGATCTCCTCGTCCATTGAGCTTGAGAGCAGTCGCCGGAAGGAGGCCTTCGATCACAAGTATCTGTATGTCAGTGACGAAATGCCCCGCGCCAAGCCCGTAAACCTCATGCAGTTGATTAATACGATGGGGGATTGAGTCAAGCCTCGATCGCTAGACTGTCAAGGCGCCCCTAGTCAAAAGGGCTGGCGGCGTTATGTTGCAACAGGTCATCAACCAGCCTCGTTAGATCTTGCTCAAACCAAGTCAGCGAGGCACTGACCTGGGGCTCTTGCATGTACTCTCTCCTGGAACTTGCATTCCTGCTCATCCTCGCACCTTACATTCTGTTCGGTGTGGTACTTGGGGCCGTTGCCGGCCTCATCATCAACTTGTTTCAACCAGCCATCCTGATGGCTTCAGTTTGGTTTGCGGTGGTAGGCGCCTACCTATCAGCGCACCGCCCAGACCCAGGTCAGCGGTTTATACCTCTGCTGGGTATGGTTGCAGATTTTCAAATCCTTGGAGTTCCTTTACCCAGCATCATCCTCGTAATCGCAGGGATTCTCCTGATCGTGGCTCTCTTGTGCCGCCAGCGGACTAAGCCGTGAGTAACTCTGAACCTGTGCGGTTGAGCACTCAAAAGGCCACGACGAATTTGAGAGGGGGCATCTGGCTGGGCCTTGGCGAATCACAAGTTATGATGGCCATTAGACGCCAGAGACCGAGAGTCGACCAAATACCATGATCAACCTAGAGCCTCAGCCCCTTGTGATGGGCACTCTCTTGCAATTCAGCAGTGACCAGCCAAGTGCTGTGATCAATCCGTTTGCCAGTTTCTCCAAGGAGCCATACGAGCTGCTCAGCTTGATCGAGGCCGCTACTGGCTATGAGCTTGATCCGCTTCAGCGTATTCACGCAGCTGAAGCTGGCCTGCTGGTGGCTCAAAGAACGACTCCCAACGCTGCACTGATGATTGAGGAGTGGATTCAGCATGCCGATCTTGCTGACTTTGCTCGTGCAGCTCGCCGGGCCTTGATCCCTGCTTAACCTCATCAATTATGCCCTCGCATATTGCGGGGCCTAGATCTGGCGGAACTCATACGCCAGAACAGCCAAGTACAGGACGCGCCACCATGCCTATAAAGCAGATTGTCATTCACCATATCGACAAAAAACCCGACGGCAATCCCGCGGTCATCCTTTTTGCTGACCACGAACTGCCGGCAGAGTCTCAGACGACTGAAACCCTGATGGCAGATCTGAATGACGCCTACAACGCCAAGCAGGGAAAGGCCTGGGGCTTGTTTCATCCAGAATCAGGCGCTCACCCATTCAGTGGCTGGCTCAGCAAATATTTGAAGCAGGAAACTACTTTCCTCGAATTCTCGAATGTGTCGATCGAACATTTGACCAAGCTGATGTTCTGGCACCTAGAGAACGTTAAATATTTGTGCTATGCCATACAGACATTTAGAAGCTCAGGCGCTTCCAAGGCTGCTTAAGGCCCCTTAGCTCTACCTGAGACCACGATAGGCGCCAATGTTGGGGGCCATCCATGGAACTTGTTTGGGCTACTGAAGATTTGGTGATCGCCGGGCAACCCCATCCAGGGTTTCCTATTCTGCTTTGGAACTCGATGGAGAGCTGCGCCCCCGCTAATCAGTTCTTCCGTCACTACCTGCTTCGTGCAGCCATTGGTTCCAAGCGATCCTGGCCAAGTACCGGACGCGCACTGTACGACTTCTTCAGCTTTCTTGAAGCCCATGACATTGGCTGGGTTGACGTACAGCGTGGCGAGGCAAAAAGCCTTGTGGCGGCCTATCGAGACTATTGCTTAACGACATGCAAGCTGGCACCGAACAGCACTCGCCAACGCTTGACTTACATCTGCAAGTTCTATGAATACGCACTGGAGGAGGGTTGGGTGAAACGCCTACCCTTTGCGTACGAAGAGCGCATCGTACGAAGTCAAGAAACCTTCCTTGAACATGTCGGCTCCAGCGGTGGCAAGACCATGGCAAACGACGTGATGCCGCGTAGCTACAAAGCCCTGCCCAAGTTTTTGAGCATGCATGAAATCAAGTCGCTCTTGGCCGCTGCGGAAAATCCCCATCATCGAATGATGATACGCCTCGCGTTGCACTCGGGCCTACGCCGCGAGGAAATCGCAGCCTTCCCACTGGCCTATGTTTTCGATCCAGACAAGGTGCAAGGAACCGAGCGTAACCTGCGCATTTGTCTCGACCCCTTTGACGGAAGTGGCATGGTGACGAAAGGCAGCAAGCCGCGAACAATTTATCTGAGCCGCACGTTCATGGCCGAACTCTACCGCTACGTGATGAAGGTGCGTGGCGAGCGCGTTTCACCGAGCAAGCCTCCTCAAAAAGCGCTATTTCTCAATCAGTTCGGAGAGCCTTACGCCGAGGACGGCAAGAGCCTTAACCGGATCATCAACGAAACCGGTAGGCGGGTTGGCATTAGGGTCCATACGCATATCCTCAGACACACCTACGCTACGCACACGCTGGTCAGCCTTCAGCGCAACCCCGCGAACGGGCTGGATCCTCTTGTATTCCTACAGCGACAACTTGGTCACAGCTCGATTCAGACGACTATGGTGTACCTGCATCTGATCAACGAAATGGCCGACGAAGCCGTACTGGCCTATGACGAGGAGTTGAACACACTGGCAGGGACAGCCTGATGCGTAAGCGCAAGGTATTTGTGAGGAGCGACCTCAGCATTCCCCAAGTCGAACACCGCCACGACTCGGCCGGCAATGTGGTCATCCTTCCCCAGGCTATCCCTGCGAGTAACACTATCGTCGAGTTTGGAAGGAATACGTCCAAGAGCCGTTCCTTCGACTTTGCTCGCTGGTACGACGTCGGAATTGATTCCATCGCCTACGCATGTCAGCGCCAAATCGAACGCTTCCTAGCCGGCCAAGATGGCACCATCGCCACCACTACCGTGGCGGGCTACTGCGTAAATGGACTGCGCAACTTCCTCGACTGTTGCATGCTCCGGGCAGCCGCTTTTGGCCGTGACTTACTGTTGAGCGACATAAACCGAGACTTGATCGACGGTTACCTAGGTCATCTGGCGGGGCTAGGTGTCGCAACAACGTCTCAAAAGACGCTTTACACGCAAACTAAGCCGGTACTATTTGCCTTGGGGCAACGTGGGCTGATTCCTCTGATCGCCTCCGGCGATATGGCCACCTTCCCGAGCACGCCCTTCCCGAATAGTAACCACAAGTTCAAGAGCGAGACCGCATTAACCAACAGAGAACGACAAGCCTTCACTGCGGCATTGCGGCAAGCCATCAAGCCGATATGGACCGACGGCGTGTCTGTAACCGGCGAGCTGCTGGCATTCGCACTGTTGGTTGTGGCGCTGCACACCGGGCGTAATAACACGCCACTCTTGGAAATGGGCCGTAACTGCCTACGCCCGCACCCGAAAGATGACACCGTATTCCTGGTTCTGTGGAAGCGGCGAGGATACAACACCAGCAAGGTGGCCCTCCGCGCAGAGTCGGACGTCGAACGCCATCTTGAATCCACGCCGAGCGTAAGAACCAGCGTGGAACGTCTGATTCGTCGTGTGATGGTCCTGACCGAACCTTTGGATACGGAGGCTCCGGCCGACCTAAAGGGCCGTGTATGGCTGTATCGTACTCGCGCCTCGAAAAGTGTCGGCAACGTCACAGCGTTGAATTCATCAGCGGTGGCAGTCGCGGTAACTCGACTTGTAGCTAGATATAGCCTGACCGACAGCGATGGAGAGCCGCTGCGCATCAACATCTCACGCCTGCGCAAGACGTTCGCCAGCGGTATCTTCGAGCTGACCGGCGGAGACGCTGCAACCACCGCCGCAGCACTCGGAAACACCGTACAGATCACCGACCAACACTATTTAGCGCCCAGTGAAGAGTCCCGTCGCAACTGGCAGTTCATGGGAGAGATATTGGTGCAGGAGTTATTGACTCGGACCATCGGTACAACCTATCGAGACACTCCCATGGGACGCTGCGCCGACCCGGAGAACGGCCAGTACGCTCCTAAGCGAGAGGGTGCGACTTGTATGAACTTCATCAACTGCCTGCGCTGCAAGCACTACGCAGTAACCGCCGAAGATTTGTACAAACTGTTCAGTTTCTACTTCCGCGTGCTGGCCGAACGCTCGCGCATGGATAAAAGGCTCTGGGCACGGGAATACGCTCACATTCCCCGCTTAATCGATCACTACATCATTGACGAAGGGCTGAGGCGCGGCACTTTCAGAGTCGCAGCGGTGGAGGCCGCGCGTGAGCATGCTCGCACCCAGCCACATCCGTTCTGGTCGATTGATCTGATCGAAAGCCTGGAGGTATTTGCATGAATGACAACCTTCTAGCAGTGCTGTCCTGGGACGCCTTTACAGCCCAACCTAGCGATGTGCGTGGACTCCACGAACGCGACACCTTGATCATTAGCGCGACCCAAGTCGATGGGCTGTGGGTTATCCTCAGCCGGTATGGTGACGACATCTGGCAGCTCGACGGCTTCACCAGCAACGTGCCAGCTTGCCAGAAACGATTGGATTTCAACCTCGTGCCAATGGCGTTTCGAGCGGTTATGAAAGCGATGTTGTACCGCTATCTACGACGTGGGCGACGAGGGGGCACGCGGCCTAAAGGCAGCTCGATGAAGGCTCTCTTCCATGATGCAATGCCATTTTTACGTCATCTGGAGGTGCTTAAGCTCGATCATATGGGCGCGGTGACCCCAATGGTTTGCGCAGCCTTTGTGAATACCTGCAAGGCGCACCGGCAAACCAGCCGATACAGTGGTAAGCCACTGTCGCAAAGGGGACTGGAGACTCGCCTCAAGGCCGTCGAAGCGCTCTATGAACTTAGTCAGTACACCGAAGACCGAATACCAACGCATCCCTGGCCTGAGACTTCCGCAAAGGCATTGGCGGGGCTCACCGGTCTTGGTGCCCAAGAAAGCAAAACGCCCCTGATTCCCGATGATGTGTTCTGCACCCTATTCGAGCGAGCCTACCAGCAGGTTGAGCGCGGTCAACAATTACTTGACCTTCGCGATGCTCTTGATGCCCTCACGGTGCAGCGAAAGGGGAAATCATACACAACAGTCAATGTCGCAAAGAACCGACACCTAGAGGCCCTGGCTTGGAAGGGTGGCCTGAAGACACTCAACAAAGCACTCATTGATCTGCGTACGTCCTGTTATATCGTTATGGCCAGCACCTCTGGTTGCCGCAACCACGAGCTGGCGAACATACAATCGGGTTCGCACTTGCGGACCCAGGACAATCAGGGCACGGTCTATCACTGGATGCGCTCACGCTCGGACAAGACCGATGCGGGCATCCATCAATGGATGATACCTGAGGCAGCCGTACGCGCGCTGCGACTGATGGAGCGCTGGGCCCTGCCATATCAGGCCATGATCACCGCCGAACTCCAGAAGCGACGCCGGTCCAACCCGCATGATCCGCAGATCGTCGAGACAAACAAGCACCGCCATGCGCTCTTCCTCGGTGTAACTCTGGGAGGCGATCAAGTACGCACAGTTTGCAACGCTACTTGGAACTTTTATCTGAAGGAATTCGCCAAGGAGTGTGGGCTGAGCTGGAACCTCACCAGCCACCAGTTCCGCCGCAAGTTCGCCAACTATGCCGCGCATAGCCGCTTCGGTGACTTGCGCTATCTCAAGGAACATTACGCGCATTGGACGCTGGACATGACCTTAGGCTACAGCATGGACGACAGTTGGGGGCAGCATTTGGATCTTGAGCTGTATACCGATACTCAGGCTGAGTTGGATGATATCAAGCTCGGCGTCGTCGATGACTGGTTCGGTGAGGCACCTCTGGCCGGGGGCTACGGTCGCACCCTCAAGCAGTGGCAGCGAGAGCCGCAGAACTTACTGATATTCAAGGACCATGCCTCAATGCTGAAGTCCATTGCCGAGAGCACTGCAATTCGTAGTAATGGACATGCTTGGTGCACGGCGGACAATGACGGTTGCATCGGCAATACCCTTGATCGCACTCGATGCGGCAACTGCAATAATGCCGTGATCGGGAGTAGACACACGGCGATGTACCAGCGGCTCTACGAGGAGTTGAAAGGTCTGCTGCAGTGCCCAGACATTGGCGACGGTGGCCGCCAACGCGTTGAACGCGACCTGACTCGGTGCCACAACGTACTCACTCAGTTAGGGATGCCTCTGGAGACTCCGCTCGCATGAAGCCCACGAAGAAGGCAACCCACTACAAACCGGCTGAGGATCGCGAGAAGGATCTGCGGCTCGCCCTTTATCGTATCCAGAAAGGGCGCTCCCATTCCGGAGAAACCAAGATTACCATCGCCGCCGTCGCCCGCGAGGCTGGCGTATCGACAGCGCTCATCCACAACTACTACCCCAAAATTGCTGAGACTATCCGCGAAGCTCAGGGGCGCTCCAGTCGCACTATGCGTGATGTGAAACATCACGACTTGATTGCTGAGCGCGAGAAATCCGCAGCCCGCCGGCATGAGATAGAGGAACTCCGGGCCAAAATCGCCAGTCTCGCGTCCCTGAATGAAATGCTATTAGAGGAGAACCGTCTGCTCAAAGCCAAGGTGAACGATCGCAAGGTGACGGATCTGATGCGCTTCGATGCCTAGAGTTGTAAACCTATGTTCAGCGGCGCTTTAGCTGATCGACGAGTTGAGTTGGTAAGCCCTTAATAATCAAGGTACCGGCGGCTTCGTCGTATTCGATCTTTTCGCCCAGTAAGTGCGCTTCAAAGCTGATCGACAGCCCTTCGGCGCGCCCGGTGAAGCGGCGGAACTGGTTCAGGGTGCGTTTGTCGGCCGGAATCTCTGGCGATAAACCATAGTCACTGTTTCGGATGTGATCGTAGAACGCCTGTGGGCGGTCCTCGTCAATAAGGCTAGAGAGCTCTTCGAGAGTCACCGGCTCGCCAAGCTTGGTCTGCGTGGTGGCGTAGTCGACAAGGGTCTGGGTCTTCTCCCGCGCAGACTCCTCTGGCAGGTCCTCTTTTTCGACGTAGTCGCTGAAGGCCTTCAGCAGAGTACGGGTCTCGCCCGGGCCGTCGACTCCCTCCTGACAACCGATGAAGTCGCGGAAGTACTCTGAGACCTTCTTGCCGTTCTTGCCCTTGATGAACGAGATGTACTGCTTGGAGTTCTGGTTGTTCTTCCACTCCGACAGGTTGATCCGCGCCGCTAGGTGCAACTGGCCGAGGTCCAGGTGGCGTGACGGGGTCACGTCCAGCTCGGCATTCACCGCCACCCCTTCGCTGTGGTGCAGCAGGGCGATGGCGAGATATTCTGTCATGCCTTGCTGGTAGTGTGCGAACAGCACATGGCCGCCGGTGGAGAGGTTGGACGCCTCCATCAGCGTCTGCAAATGCTTTATGGCCACGCGGCTAAAGCTGGTGAAATCCTGGCTACCGTCGAAATACTCTTTCAACCAGCCGCTGAACGGGTACGCGCCGGACTCGGCATGGAAGAACCCCCAGGCCTTGCCTTGTTTGGCGTTATAGCTGTCGTTGAGGTCAGCCAGCAGGTTCTCGATGGCGGTCGACTCGGCAAGCTCGGAATCGCGGGCGTGGAGAACAGCAGGTGTTCCGTCGGGCTTTTTGTCGATCAGATGAACAATGCAATGACGGATAGGCATCAGAGCGCTTCCTGTATGGGGAGTTATTAAGAAAATCTGCACGGAGCAGACCGACGGAAGCGTTGCTTTTTAGCGCGGTATTCACCGACAGTGCAAGACGCATTACGCCAACTATCATGGGACACGGTCGGTAACTTTACTGTACCAGCGGACATCCTGCTGCCGAGGATGACCCTCATGAGGTGAGGGGCGCTCAGGGCCTGCGGGAAATTAAGCTCCACATCAAAGCTCAGCGCCGGCTTAACGGGTGACTCAGGTGGGGATTAAGCGCGTTTCTTCGCGGCAGCGGACCTGATTGGGTAATTGCACTGACTTGACCAGCTGTTTGCATACGACCTGACCAACTGTTTGCATGGGACTTGACCAGTTGAGCTTCTAACCGTAATCGACCAGCAATGGCCATCAGCTGCATTTCCCCTGTGCGGATTCAGATTCTTTAGCAGCTCAACGTATGTGGTACTCAAGGTAAGCTGCTGCATGTTGGCACTGATTGAAAACTGACCAACAGCCTTTACTGGGTCAGTTTTCGGTCAGCGGCAACATCTCGACGGTTTTAATTCTCTAAATCCACGGGTCCAGGGGTTGGACAAACGAAGCCTGTGAGGTGCCGGTAAACTAAACGAACATGGATCCCGTTGTCAGCGTTTGATTGAAGGACTTAAAAGTATTGTCTCGGTGCAGCGTTCTAACTCGCCAAAGATAGAACGAGCGTACCGTACCTTCCGGCGAAACAGCTCCTTCCCGATAACCCGTGCCCCGTGAAATGAGTGCGGTACCGCAGTTACCACTAAACTGAATGGGTCGCACAGCTCCCCAACCGGCATTCCAATAAGAAAGATCCGCGATTACCTGCTCGTCTACCTTAACCTCCAAACGCCCGTCACAAGGGGCAAGTTCAGCTTGGTAGGTGCCAGGTAGCGTTGGAAGGAAGAGCCGTCCAGGATATAAGTCGTGCTGGAGATAACCTAAACGGTCGAAACCAAGCGGCGCAGCAAGTGGCCACGCCTTACATTGCTCCTCCATTAGCCCGTCTAGCTCGGGCGGCGCGAAAATAGTGGTCGTGCTTAAGGGTTCAGAAGACGCACTGCGAAGCATCCGACCATTGGCCCAGAAATCCTCCAGATGTGCTGCTAAGTCAGTGTCAGCGATTCTGCTCCCCTCCGCTTGCGACCACCGGACCAGTGAAACCTCCACACACCGCACCATCGATACAAATATTGGTGAACTGAACGCGATCAATTCGTCATCGGGCCTGAGTTTTTTTACGTGGGCTACCAAGCCTCGTACAGATGATTCGGTAGCCTCTACATCGCCGTCGAAGTCAGTCGTCGCGGGGAACCAAACTGGGCGCTGAGGCCTAAGCAAGGCCAAGGTTGGATGAACAGGCAAAGCCAAGAGAGCCTTAGCTTCCGCTCGATCCGTTGGCATGCCCCAGAACTCTTCGGCCACCGCTAATGTGCGAAGGTATGCCGAGATACCACGAAGGGCTGTCCGAGAGGAGAGCTGTCCGATGAAACCATCGCCTAGTGGGCGCGAGAAGTGCCAAGGATCTCCTTGGAACGGGGCGTCCGGGTAGGCGGATCGATTCGCCGCCCATTCAAAAGCCATCTGCCGGACGAATGGAAGCCCTGTGCGGCTTTCGAGCTCGCCCATAGAAGTCCGGAACATCCGAGGTAGATCTGAGCCTTGCACACCGTCAAAGTCTTGGGGAATCTCGAAGTCGTCGGGCGCTTCCTCCAATTCTGCGTCGTCTTCGGCAAACATATCAAAGCTTTCCAGCAGCAGATCCGAAAGTACTGATGACATCGAGATGCTTTCAGCCAGCTTGAAGGTGGGTGAGTAGTTGTACGCTTGCGTGGCCGTCCAGAAGATAAACAGTACCTCGACCACTTCGGCCTCAAGCTTGCGCGAACTCAGCAATTGAAGCAGCGCGCACTCGGCTTCATCCCTCATAGCCGCCTCACCTAGCCGAGCTGCTAGCTCCTGCATGCTCCACCACCTTGCAGATGTCGACGGCCAACCAAGCCTGGCAATGAGGATGCGAAGCTCGTCCATCAGTTTTCCGCTCCTTCATGTTGAACTAGCTCGCTAGCCCAGCGTGGTTTTTCCAATGGCAAAGTACGAGTGTCTTCAATGACGCAGTCAACCATCGTCTCGGCAAATTTCACGGCTTCTGCGATGCGCCCCTGTTGTGCATAGAAGTAGACCATCACTTCGTTAGGTGCCACTCGTGGAGGTTCGGGGTCACCGAACATGCTGTAGGTCGTCGCAGTGACGAACTCGTCGCAGCGCTGCGGATAGTGCTTGACGACTAAATCGAGCCTGCTGCGGGTCTTTTCTTCCTTCTCCATAAATCCGATCCAAGCACCGTTATGGATGTGCGCCTGAACGAGATACTTCCATGCCGCCTTTACGCCACTTAGCTTGCGTCTAGTCTGAAATGCCAAATCAGACAGCTCTAAAACGCCCCGGAGCCTGCCCTCTCCCGACAGAAGCAAACCGTCGAGTGCCGCAAGAAGTCGCTTTCCTTGCCCAGCCTTTTCCCAATGTTGATACCAGGTACGAAGAAGCGTCAGTTGTTCCTTGTAGCTGGCTGAGGAGCTGTCGAGCAGCTCACCGAGTTGTTCCGGCGCAAAAGTCGTGAAATCTCCGGTGTATGGTTTGTTTTCGCTCTCGCTGCCAGTACTCTCCGCTCGCTGCAGCAGCCCGATGTCCCAACCGACATGTTCCCGAAGTACTCGAAGTCGCTCCCCAGCGCTTTCGATGCCTTCTTGTGCAATTCTATTCAGAGCGTCATGGATCTCCGGATGCAGCCCGGTTCGCATCAACGCGTCAAGCGGCCAACCATCCCTGACACCTCGCTCCACGTATTCCCGCAAACTGTCTTCTGCCTGCGACCAGTCACCTGCGTGAGTATGCTCCTCGTACTTAGTCACCAAAGCTGACGGCTTCAGCTTCGCAAGTAGTCGGTCGGCGGCCGCCAGAACATGTCTGGTGCCCTTCCCATCGGTGTAGTCCAAAACGTGATGGACCTGAGGCGCGATAATGCTGAGCAAACGACGAGCGTCATTCGGGGCGACATCAACCAAGGAGCCGATGGCGTCGACCGTATTGTTCAGCGTAGGATCTTTGCGATGTGCATAGCCGGTTGTCAGCTCCCACGTCTGCTTGCACAACTCGCGAGCACTGGAGTTCAGGCCATGAGCTAAGGCAATGGCACATAGCTGGAGCGGCATCTGTAGATGAACGCTGGTTTCCTGGCGAATCTCTGCATCAAGCAAGACACGTTGGGACTGAACGAACGCAGCCGCCGCGTCGTCGCTCATCCTCGTCAACAATCCGGAAGCGTATTGAATGCGAAAGGACGCGCAGTCAAACCAAGCCTGCTGCCCTGCCGCTTTAAGGGTTTCGTCGGTTAGGGCCACGTCATCGAAGTGGTCCAACAGGATGCTGCCGAGGCGGATATCACAGGCAATGCGATGCAGCGCGCTCCGGAAGTCCTCGGCTGCAGAACTCGCATCATGGCTTTGCCTGAACCGTCTGAATTCGACCGTTTTGAGCAACTCGAACAGCTCATGGAAGTCCACGAACTCTCCTCGCCACCAGTGATGTGCAACCTGTGCCGCGACCACAGAAAGCGCATTGAGGAAGTCAGTGATGTTCCTCCGATCTTCGTAGACGGGAGCCCGCACGAACTCAAAGGCGGTTTGACCTTCCGCAGCCATGCACAGGCTCAGTTGAACGGTGCTGAAAAACCAGTGGTGCGCAAGTGTCGCCAGATCTTCCTTGCGCTCGTAATAGTCACCCTTTAGCCATTTAGTGGGAATAGGCGCATTCAACGGTTTGGAGGCCCGCGTTCTAGCCACTTCTACGGCAGCGACGAAAGGGGTTCTGCCAAGCTCGTTGAAGTCATCGCGCTCTGCGATGCTGACTCCAATACTCGCAGCCGCGCGGACGCACGCATCGCTGATGATGTTCTTGCTTTCACCTGGGGCGAGCGCCGCAGCGGCCGCCATCAACTCATCCAAATTACCTTCTTCAACAAGCATTTGGACTCGCGACAGCCAAACGACCGGACCGTTTTCAGAAACTAGCCGGGCCAGCGCTGTCGGCGTCGCGCCGATCGCACCAAGCCGCGCAAACGCATCGACCAGAAACTGGAACTCATCAGAGCCGGCGCTCGACGAGTACCTAGTGGAGAAACGGCTAAGACCTCTAAATCGACGAAGTGCCTCTTCACCGCATGCTTCGGCCACAGTCTCATCACCCCGAGCACGCAGGGCCAATCCGAGCGCGGCAAGCCGCAAGATGTCCGCCTCATGCCTGGACGCCAGGGCCTCCCGTACAACGCCCTCCTCTTCAGTCAGGATCAAAGTAAACGAGATCAACCTGGCCATGTCGTCGTTCTGCATCTGGTACTGACTACCACCGACCATTCGCGACTTGAGGTGCTCTAATCGATAGGCTTCAGAGAACTTGTTGGTCTCCAGCGCTGCGACCAGAGCATCGGACAGCAACGTATCAAAGAGCGACTCTGGATATCCCTCCTCCAGTCGGAGCATGATCCAATCGCGGGTGAGGCCAGTGATGAGATTCTTTGGGTCGCCTAACCTTGCTTGAACCGTCCAGAGCCAGTTCACGCGTAGCGAGGTGGGCGCAGTGCTCTCCAACCAGCTTGCCACAGCAGGCATCAGTTCGTTGACGCGGTCAACGTAGTCTGCGGTTCCACGCACGAAAACCGCCAAACTCTCGTGAAAAACCTTCAGGCCAGCCGCTGAAGAGTGAAGCAGATGCTCCACTTTCGCGACGTCCGGCTGCGCCACGCCGACTTTCGAGGCGATCTCTCCGAATGCAGACTTAGGCCAGAAGAATGAGAAGGCACATACGAGCCGCAGCGTGTCCTTGAGACTGGAAGGAAGAGCCCCCCAAAGCGATGCGTAGTAGAATTTTGCATCCCTGCTCAAGTCTCCCTTCAGTTGCTCGACATCCCACTTCGACAAGTTGCAACCCGCATGCTCAAGCTCTGCAGTAGCATAGATGACGTGCAAAGGATGGCCATTGGTCTTCGTGCGAAGCGCGGTCGCAGCCTCCTGCAGTCGCGCTTCCGCACCTTCCTCGCCCTCGAAGCCAGTCGTAAGCCTGCCTTCCTGAAACGCCTTGCGCAAATAGGACAGAACTGCGTTCTCAGACATCGCCGGCAACGTGTGCCACTCGGCCTTGGGCGCGAAGGCAAGCAGGTCCGTCGGCAACTGGGCGTCGTCCACAGGCTGGGTGCCAATGAGTAGCACCATGTTGTCTGGGCATGGGATCACCTGAGAGAACACATCGTCCAGCGGCCGCTTGTCCTCAGCGTTAATGCGCCAGACATGGTCCAATCCGTCCAGGACAAAAACGAATGGCTTGGCTAGTTTCTTGTAGTGAGAAGCACACGCTTCGAGGAGCGAGCGCAGGTCGCCCGCTGGTGCCTGAACATCTGGATGAAACCGTTTGACCTGCGCCTCGATGGACTGTTCGACAACGTAGCTATTCACCCGGTCGCGCCCCCGCTCCGTCGTGGAGAGGAAGTAGTGGTGTCGGACGGTGGGGATTTCACGCTCGGCGAGCGTGTCGCACAGCGCGCTCAGGTATGTGCTCTTTCCACGGCCTGGCGGCCCTGTGAGCACGATCGCGCGCCCTTTAGCCCCGACGGTGTCACGGACGAACTCCCGATGAAATGTTTCGTCGGGAACCTCGTAACCCGGGGGGACAACGAAGTCCTCAGGCAAAGGTGCCGGCGGCGTCGACCTCAGGATGGTGCGGACCTGCTCCAGCGTGATCCAACCGTCCGGAGGTGGGAAATTCTTACGCGTTGCCCAGTTCAACGCAATGTTCTTGAGGGTAGCAATCCCCTCAAGAGTGCCGTGCTTGCGAAGTCTTGCGTCGATCTCTTGCTCCAGCGTGTCGAAACCCTTATCGCTGTGACAAATTTGCAGCTGGCTGAAGAATGTCTCGCAGTCTTGCTCCCCCCCAAGTTGGGCGATGATCTCAGAACGCCTGGGTTCGGGGATCTTGGTGAAGGAGATCTTGCCGCCATCCAGGCAAGCTTCGATATCGGCGTCCGGTCGGCGATTAGTCGTCAACGAAAGCACGGCAATGCGCACTGGGTCTAGCGCCTTGAAGGCATCGAACCACTTGCGCAGCATCGACCTCGATCGCGCCGTCTTGCCGGTTCTCTCGAGCATCCATTTCCAGCAGAGCAGATGCAAATTTGGGTCTGGGGTGAACTTGACCTGCAGGAGGTCAACCAGGCCGTTTGAGCGCTCAACAACGATGTCATCGAGCCCCGTCGGCGCGACAGACTCATCATCGCACTCAAACTTCACCCTAGTGTAGCGAGCTGGTGCATCAAGCCAGTCGCAGAGGATCCTAAGGCCTTGCCAGTTCTGATACATGTAACCTGCGGCAGTGATCGCGGTTTTCTTTATGTCTTCAGACATGGGAGGACTCAACCTCGGAAGCCGTTAAGACACCATCCGCCCGTGCAGCGAATTCGGTGATACGACTGAAGACAACGATACGCGGGTTATCCGTTACTACCGGGAAACGCGAGACCAACATGTGCTGAACGAACTCAATGCCCAATTTAATCCTCAGAAGATGCTCACGATTGCGCTCCTTTATCAAAGCCTTCTCATATGCTCGCACGAGGCGGCGATTGTATCGGGCAAACGCGACGGCATCTGAGTCGACACGTGCAAGGTCGACAAAGTTGTTCTTGCATTGGACATTCCAAACAATACCGTCACGCATCGACACGACGTCGAATTCCTGCCGGTTGATGCGCACAATGTCTTGGACGATGAAGCCCTGCTTCTCCAGCGCGTCCTTGACCACATCCTCAAACATGAAGCCCGCCCGAATCTGAAACCGCTTACTGCGATCGAGTATGCGAGCCCGCCAGGAGTATGCGAATCGGCTCAGTTGCGTGACGGTAGACAAATAGTGATCTCCGATCAAAGCCAGCGGCGCGTAACTCGAAAGACACTCCATGTACGTGTCGGCGCCACAAGTTAATGCCGCCACGAGAGACCGTGCTGCACTTTCCTCCGCAGCAACCCTGGCCAGATCTTTGGTGGAAATACGAATCCAATAGTCGTCCTCAATGAATTCCTTGGAAAGGCGGCGTATCAAGGATGCAGCAACGGCGAATTCGGTCCCTCTAAGGTCGAACTCAGCGTACACGGCTTCACACATGAGGATGTCATTTCTAAGTTCTGCGGCCGAGAATAAGCGATCAGGCGGAACCTGCTCCTTGGCCTTCAGGATCTGGCACGCTTCTGGTGAATTGGGCATCTCGGTGATAGAGGAGCGCTCCGGCTCTAGAAACAACCCGTTTAGCATGGCCGTCTCGGCGCTGGCATCGTCCGCGATACCCAGCAGCTTCTGGGCGTCTTTGACCATCAAGGCATACTGAGCCCCCATCATCGGAGTTGCGTTGAACTCCACAATGGGCAGGAAAACGTTGAGGGCATCCTCCTTTCTTATGAGATTGGTCCCTCGACACGCTGTCGGAATGAAGTGCAGTAATCCCACGAGATGCCGTCGCCTCGACTGCATGTAGCCCATCATCGTCGCGAGAGTCTGAAAGCCACTCGCCGCCTCAGCAGGACCATGGAGTATAAACGCCATACCGATGGCAGCCCCCTGAAGGATCAACATCGTGAGTCTATCGACAAGAGGTTGTTCTAGCCGTGTAGCCAGAGTCTTGCGAATGCTCTTGAGCAGAAGCATGCTCTCGGCACTGTGTATGACAGGGAACCCAAACAGCTGCCTCTCGAAGTCATCGTCATCCCAGTCAATGGTGTGTAAGTTGATCAGCTCCTCGACAGCACGCAACATGTCCAGCAGACAGTGCATTGCCGAGCTCGCTTCAAAAGGAGCTAGTGCGATGCCGACGCGCGCCTGCAGTTCAGCGAGACTGCATTCGATTTCGTCGCGGGAAAATGACTCAGTCATGTGCTGGGGTAGCTCTTGTGGATATTCCTATTTATCTTGGACTCATGCGCAACCGTATGACGGCAGAGGGTTAGGCTTCCGCGTGGATAATAGTGACTGAGCCACGCTCTCCCTGCCTCAATGTGGAGGCCAAGCCATGAACACTATTGCTACATAAATTCATTAGGGTCTCGTGGTGTAGTGACAGAGCGATCAAGAAGAGAGAAATCGCTCACATCTGCGTCGTTGAACCAGAACCCGCGGCCTTCAGGAGTGCTGCCGTTTCTCCGACCTGACCCATAGAGCGACGACGTCAAGACAACCTGAATAAACTCAACCATCTTCTGCAGCTTTGCATCGGACTGGCTCACAAACCCTAAGGGCACGTTGTACCGGTCTGCGCTTGGCACTACCCACTGGTACGTCGCCGCGCCGAATATGCCAGGGATCAATAAAACTTCGAAACACTCCTGCTTGGGTTGATATGGACCTAGAAATACGCGACTGAAACCTGCATCGAGCAGATGACGTGCGCGCTTGACGAGGCGATCCCTATGTTCCTCTTGGCGGCAGGGCGCAATGGCAACGACTTCCAGCGTTGTACCCAAGCTCTCCTTAAGCGCAGCCTGGATGCCGTTGATAAGATCGCGAACCAGGCTAGTGCGCCCCCATAGATCAGAATCCGGGATTGCCCAGAAGATAGCCGCTGGCCGCTCAATGTTTTTAGCCCGCTTGGATTCCGCGAGGGCCTTACTCAGTCCATTCAAAAAACGCGACTGGCATTTGGGCATATATGGGGCGCCAAGAAGCGCTTGGCTATTGCCGGCATCGTACATTTCGCCGTTCGCCTGGCCATGCACATCACGTACATACCGCCCGAAGTCGATCACCTGGTCTTTGCGCAGGCCGATCCGCCCGTCGGGTTTAAGCAATGCGGTCTTCTCCCCATTAGCCTGCGCCGTCAGCAAATATCGCGAGAGCAGTTCATCGTCGAAGAGTTCGATGAAAGTGCGCAGGTGGTTGGTCCGGGTTGAGAGGGCGGCGATCCGGTCGGATGTTAGGGTCCGGACCTGCGAGCGTAGTGACTCAGGCAGAAGCTCGAGCTGCGTGTCGATCTCAAACGCGACGTTGCCCTCAACGTCTACTTCGAAGTGGACGGGAAGAGGGACGCTGAACGGGCGCCCAGCGCGGATCTCGTCCACTTTGTAACAAGCGTAAGCACGCTTGTTTTCATCTTCCTGTTCGAAGCGTTCGATATCTAGGAAATGCTTGTGGAACGCGGCCTCCGCCCTATCAATTGTCTTGCCTGCTGTGGGGTCGTCGGTGTTCCAATTAAGCTCCAAGGCATTGTCCCAGTAGCTACTCGATAGCGCCTTGGGCAGTGGCGTGTAACTCAATAGCTCGAAGACGGGTCGGCTTTGCCGCTCAGCGATTTTTGTGAAGCGCGGCATTCCTTCTGATGAACCCGCGAAGCGCGATTCGGCATAGGAGGTTAGTGAGATGCGTCCGTTGGTCTCGCCAACGAGACCTTCCTCTCGCAAGAGTTCAAGCAGATTCCGAACCTCGCTCGCGGAGAGGCCAAAATACTCCCGCAGCGCGCCAACCTCCAGAGGACCGCTTAGGTGCAGTAAGCGCACCGCGAAATCCGTCATGACGGGAACCTGGCGGTCAATTGAGACATGACAGCGCACGTTGAAAAGCTGCGCCGGAATCGCTACTGCGACGGTGTTGAAACGCTCACGCATTGGACAGGCTCCGCTTCAGTTCTTTGGATGGTACAAACGTGGCCAGTTTTTTCTCCGCGAGGCGTTCGACTTCGTCGAGCACGTTTTTCATCGGCGTTTCCGTCCGGGAACGCCACATTGCCGAGGAGGTCACGATCACAAGCCGATCCTTTGATCGAGACATGGCAACGTTGATGCGCTCTGGATCGCTTAAAAAACCAACGTTCTCGCTGGTGTCGTTGCGCACAACCGAAAGCACGATGATACGGTTCTCCTTGCCTTGGTAGCTGTCAACAGTACCAACTGAGAAGCAGTGACGAAGCCCAGATGCCCATTCAGCTTGCTCGAGCTTCTCCCGGATCATATCGCGCTGATCGGAGTACATGGCGATGACTCCGATGATGGGCTCATGGTCACCTTCCTGCGCTTGGACCGCCTCCAAAAAACCAGCTGAGGTTAGGATTGCTCGAACCACTTCCACGACGGCCAAGGCTTCCTGCTCGTTCACGAGCGCACCTTCGTGGGTACCAGCCGGACGGTGGAAGGCCTCTCGGCCCTGATCTTGGGTATCTACCCACACAACCTGCGAGGCGAGAAATTCGGGCAGCTTCTCGTACTCTGCTCCTGGAGGCGCGCGTCCGACCTCAAGTGCATCCGCGTAGAAGCAGTGCGATACGAGTCGGTTAATGTGCTCCGCCATACGGTATTGCACGCGTAATGTTCTTCCCACCGACTGGCCGTAATTCGATGAGAACGCACGTTGGAAATTGTTCATCCGCCGGAAGTCCTTTCGCTGCATTCCCAGTAGGGCCGACGCTTGGTCCTCAACGGCACGGGGGTACGACGGCGGCAGTTGTAGGTGATCGCCCACCAGTAGCACGCGCTTTCCCGCTTGCATCGCGACAACGAGTTCCATCGGGGATGCCCGTGCGGCCTCGTCGACGATGACCCAGTCGTAGGGAACTTCTGTGATGCCCAGTGCCTGCTTGCCAACGCCTACGCAGGTGCCTGCCACAATGCTGGAGCTGCGCGCGAGGAAAGCGGTGTAGTTGGAGCGTGGGCTACGTAGCACCTGGGAAAACTCCATCGATAGAAGAGCGATCTGCTCTAACCGAGCGCATTTAGCCGGACTCGGTGAGCCGTGCTGTTGAGCCAACGATTCGAGTTTTTGGCCTATTAAGTTACGTAGGCTAGCCGCGTCATTTCCGGTCGATGCATGAATGCCGAACTGACGCTCCGCGACCTCGACGAACACCCGCCTGAGCCGTCGCAAATGCTCCTTAGCCGAGGGGCCCTCACTATCGGTCTCGTCTATCGTGTGTATGAGACGGTCAATGCTTTGGAGCATCGGACCCAGTGTGATGTGAAGCTTCGTTGCGGAGCGCACGTAGCCCTCTGGAAGCCCCATAGCCACGCCCGCCGCTCGCACACGATCCGTGATTTCCGCGTCGAAGCTTTCGCGGTAGCGCTGACGTAGCGAATCCTCTTGGACGTTACGGAGTCCGGGCGATACCATTGATTGAAGGCCGACACGCACCATAGGCACATCCATGCTCGACGCACGCAGCGAACCAGCCACCTTGTCCATGGCATTGTTCACGGCCTCATGTGATTGGCTGACCAGCAAGATGTTATGAGCCAGCCCTCGCGACAGCAGCAGGTGAACAAACGACGCAATGAATTTGGTCTTCCCCGTTCCTGGCGGCCCCTGCAGCAGTGAAATTGGTCCATAGGATAGAGCGGTCCGCAATGCCTCTGCCTGGGAGGGGTTCAGTTCGTATTTACTGAGGTCACCTAGGTCAATCGCGACGTGGCACTTCGGCATTCGCTCTGTATCCGGATCGAAGTAGTCAACAAGCGAAGGAATGAGGCCTCCGCCCGCGAGCACCCGCTTCATTGCTGCGACCCGCCGCTCAGACGCTGCCTTTTCGAAAGTACCGCGGACGTGCAAGGTGTCTCCTGTCTTCGGCGAGAAGCGCATATTTTTGGAGCGCACCCGCATCACGTCGCGTCCAAGGTCGGGTGAGACCCAGCCGACAGTAAACCATCGGTCGCTGCCGTCGATGGCGTCCACGCCGCGTTCCATCAATTCGATGCCTTCGCCCTCCGAGAAATCGAGTACGCCCGCCTCGCAGTCGAAGGGGATGACCCACTCCTCGCTATCCGGCGAGAATTGCTTCGCCCCTTGCCGCACCGTAATCTTCGTGACGTTCATCTCATCGGTATCGGATAGCGCGGTCCAGAGCGCTGTTGCCGATACTCTTTGCGTGGACGAGCCTCCGGACTGGCGGGCGTAGGGGTCGGCACCGAGTGCCGCAACCGCTTCATTGACTTCCAGATCTTCCAGAACATTCGCGCGGTAGAGTTCGTACAGCAAACCGGCGAGTGCAGTGACGTCGGCCTCCTCTGCAAAGGTGACGTGAATCTCCCCGTTTAGAGAGAACGCCTTGCTGCGGTGGGCGCTGACGAAATCGATATGGTCGACATCCTTAACCGCGGAGCCAAGCACAGCGTCCTCTTTTGGGTCGTATTTAATATAGAGCTCTTGTCGCACCCCGACGATGTTGAATCGAACGTGTCCAGTCTCGGCATGCCGGGTCGCGCGTACCGAATATTCGCCATTGTTGGAGACCAGGTCCAAAGACGAAGAACCATTACGACCGCGGCGCTTTAGGGTTGCCTTGAACGTCGAAATTGAACGCTGTTTTGGGTAAAGCTCGTCCTGCAGCGTCTCGGCCAGCAAGTCCAGCGGCGGCAATGTGTCTACCAGCTCAATGGCCCGATTCACGTCGCTTCGCGTGGCCGCGAAATCCTCAGGCAACAGTGTCAATACAAGCGTGCACACTGCAAACGCGTCACGGTGAAGCGAGGATGCGCACTCCAGAGCCGGAGGCACCGTACCAACCGTTACTCCTTCGTCTCCATCGGCACTTAGATCTGGGATGTCTACCAGCACGACCTGCGGCAGCTGTGCCTCCACCGTCTGCGATACGATGATGTTATCCGCTTTCACATCGCCGTGGGACAGCCCCAAGACGTGGAGACGCTGCACGGCATTGAGTACTGCGTGCGCGACGAGGGCGCGATGCCGCCCCTCTGGATTGTTTGACAGCCACTCGGTTAGCGTCTGACCTTCTACCCATCGCGTTACCAGCATCAAACCAAACATGCTCAAGCCAAAATCCAAGACTTCAGGGGCTGCATCGAACCCTGACTGCCGCATAGACCTAGCTTGCTGGAGGAAGGCGAGCACACGTAGGTTGCGCGCTAGATACTTCGGGTCGTACTTGAGTTGTGGCCAGCACTTCACTAGTACCCGCTCACCGTTCTGCTCAGACTCGTAAACCATCTTGGTGGGATGAGTCGAAATATTATGCTTAATGGGGAGGGTTATTAGACTGGCGTCGGTCTCGTAGCCCTCAAAATCCTCAGCACAGACTTCTGGTCCAGCATCAACCGACAAACAGTCGTTCAACGCGTCGAGCGCCTCGGAAGCATTGCGGTAGCGCGTTTTAGGATCCAGATCCATGGCTTTGGCGTACCACGGCGCCAGAGCTGGGACGACAAGTGTGACTGCATCGTCATAGACCGGTACGTTGTTGAGCCGTTCTAACTCGTGGCTCTCCAGCATCTCGTAAACGAGCACCCCGAGCAGGAATACATCGCGAGCGAAGGGATCAATTGAGCGAGCCTGTGCGGCGACGCCTTCATCTTCCGGCAGTTCGATGGACCCGGTTTCTAGCTCGATACGATGAACGCCTACGGTCTGTGCCTGGGGCACTCGCGCGGCAGCAAATGTAGACAGGATCACACGGGACGGTTCGAGCACCCACAGCGTACGTTTAGTGATGTCGCGATGAGCAATCCCCAGTGCATGTAGTTTCGAGAAGCGTGCCAGGATGCTTTTTGCCAGTAAGCGTCGGTCTTGCTCGCTCTTGTTGCTGTTGCGCTCTAAGTGCTCAGAGAGACGTTCAATACCCGTGGGAAGTCGGTACGCTTCGACGAAGTTGGTAGTGATGTCGTCAGCCGTCGCGGAACCGATCGGTTCTAGCAGGTCTTCATGAAGCCCGGGGGCTTGGACACGCAGCGCCTCGTTCAAGCGTAGCTCGCGAAGGCCGATTGTCTGTCGCTCGACGGTGGACGTGCCGCCGGTGGCAAGCTCTTCGAAATTCCACTTTCGCAGCAACGCTTTTGAACTTCGGTTCTCCTGGTGCTCGGCGAGGAACTCCGACCAGATATTGCGTGGATGTACGTAGTCCGCCTGGTCCTCAATCTGCTCAAACCCATGCAGCACGGTGCGACGTTTGAGCACCGACGGGTTGGAATTAGAAAAAATAGAGTTGTACTGCTGACGGTGGGGCAATGGGTTTGAGGAGCGATAGTTCCATTTCGAGGGAACGTCGGGGAAGCGCGTCTCGTAGCGTGTCCTGTCGCAAGCCGTATGCACGAACTCGGGGAGCGTTGTGACGAAGCGCCGCTGCTCGTCCGGGAAGTTAATCAACCGGCACTTTGGATGACACAGCACTACCAGCGACTCAATGAAGGGCACCTTCAGGGAAGGAATCTTCCCCTGAATAAACTGCTTCAATGCACGAGCCTTGTTGTCTGTTGTATCGACAGGCGACGGCATGGGAGCCCCGCGATGAAACCACTGACCGGACGAATACGTAATGTCGCCGGACCAGTTTTTCAACTCTACTACCAGGATCCTATTGTTTGTCAGTAACAGCAAATCGATATCGAGGGGTTGCTTGGAACCTCGCGTTACCAACCGAAATGCTGCATAGGCCCCCCATTCGCGGGGTAGCTTCGCTTCGAGCTCGCGCAAGGCGGCATGCTCGACCTCCAGAACACCTCGAGGGCTGAGATAGTTGATATGCAAACTTGAGACCTCCCTATCCTGATTTATTCGCCAGCCATCGACCCTTGAAGACTCGCTCAACGCATGCATTGTGCCATCACGTTCACGAGCTGTGCCATCACGCATCGAAAGACATTTAGATTTGAATCAAGCACCAGCTGAACCAGCTGAACCAGCTGAACCAGCTGAACGGAACAGGGCTCTAATTGACGGCGGCTCAAGCAGAAGGGATTTCCGTATATAGTTGCCGTCTTTTTCGAGTTAAGGGCAAATAACTTCCTCGCAAGAAACTTCCGATAAATAGTTACGCTTGGTAAGTAACTGATTTATAGAATACAAACCACATATAACAGTTAGGAAGGCTCCGGAACTGATGGAAGAGTCAAATCTCTCCACCGGCGGGCACGTTCTCATTGCTCATTATGTGCAGGGCATGACCGACTACCTCAGCATTGCGCTGTTGCATCACAGCGAAGGCGTCACAGTTACTGACACACTGGATGTCACACCCTCGCGACACCTCGATGTTGGCCAGCTCCACCTGGCCGCACGCATCAACATCTCCGAGTGGCAAAACAACAAGCAGTCGAAGCAGTACATCTCGTTCATCAAGGGCAAGAACGGTAAGAGGATTTCGGAATATTTCCGCGATTTCATCGGCTGCATGGAGGGTGTCGACGGTCCGGGTGAAACACGGACTCTGCTAAAGGCATTCAGCGACTTTGTGGAGAGTGAAGACCTCCCTGAGGAATCGGCCCGCGAGAAGGTCAGTACCCTCGTTGAATACGCTGTCAACCAGACGAAGCAAGGCGCGGCAGTCAGCCTGGAAGAGCTGTCGTCGCTGATCGATGAGGATCGGCCGCAAGCCTTCTACGACCACATCCGTAACAAAGACTACGGTCTGTCGCCGGAGATCCCGGCCGACAAGCGCACCCTCAACCAATTCCGCAAATTCACTGGGCGAGCAGAAGGGCTTTCGATCAGTTTTGAAGCTCATCTTTTGGGTTCGAAGATCGAATATGACGAAACTGCCGGCACCCTGATGATCAAGAGCCTTCCAACCCAACTGACTGATGCCCTCAAGCGCAACCAGAAGGGCTGACATTCAACGACAGTGTGGGCGGTCCGGCTCAAGGCTTCGATCTTGAGTCTGGCAAGAGCCGGGGAGTAGGACGGACATTTGTTGAGGAGCTGTGTCCGTCTACCTCCGCTGGCGCTGCTCTCTTCAATCTGGAAGATTAAAGATGAATGTGTTTTACGTTTTTGCCTTGGGCCTGGCTTTGACTGGATGCTCCAGCTCCCCTGCGAACCCAAATGTTCCTGTGATTGAGAAGTCTCTAACCCAGCAGTGGTACAAGATCGATCACGGGATAGCCAGCAGGTGGGTACCGATCGACACTCCTCACCCGTTATCACGGGAGAGAGTGATCTACATGGACCTGGCCACCATGCAACCCCCGGTGGTGGCCATACCAAAGGCGGCATTTGTACATCCGGAACCTGATCCACATCGTACGCTATCTAGGCCCATCCCAAAGCAACCGCACACCCCCCGGCCGGTACCGGGATCGATACAAAAGCCTACTGAGCACATCGAACCAACTCCAGAAAAGGGTATGGCCAAAGCTGATCTTCGCAAGCCAAGCCTGCAGGAGCAGAAGTTGACCATGAAGTACGCGGAGGGAGACGCTAATGCGGCATTCGACCTGGCCCAGCTGCTCTTCAGCCAAGGTCGCAGCGAACCCGCGTATGTTGCCCTTGAGTACGCCGTGCGGCAGAAAAACCCGAAGGCTATTGCTCTCTTTTCAAGCCTAAGACCTGAAGCGGGCGGCCAGCTGTAGTCATCTCTAAAGCCCTCAAGTTTCTCCTGCGTCGTTACCTCACGCTTGATTCCATCAGTCCGTCCATGGTCCGCTAGGCCAACGTAATGTTGAGCACAAGCCAATGAATCAGCTTTTAGAGACTTCCGCTGCATACCTCAAATGCGCCAACAAGATCGTGGTCTTCACTGGCGCTGGGGCTTCTTCTGAAAGCGGCATTGCCACATTCCGTGATGCACTGACCGGACTGTGGGAGCGATTCGATGCTCAGCGCCTGGCCACAGCACAAGCCTTTAAGGCAGACCCGTCACTTGTTTGGGGTTGGTATGAATGGAGAAGGGCCCAGGCGCAAAGCGTGCTGCCCAATCCGGGTCATGCAGCGGTCGCCCAGCTGGGTCGTCTTGTTTCAAAAATCACCATCGTTACTCAAAACGTTGATTCTCTTCACGAGCGGGCCTCCTCAGAGAACGTGCTTCACCTGCATGGGAGTCTGAGCAGTCCGCGGTGCTTCGAGTGCGCAATCCCTATGGATGTCCCTGATGTTGATGGCTATAACCTTGGTTATGGAAGCCGTATTGAACCGCCGGTTTGCCCTGAGTGTGGAGGGTTGTGCCGGCCGGGGGTCGTTTGGTTTGGTGAATCGCTGCCCCTGGACGTATGGGAGGCAGCAGTTGCGGCTGTTGCTGAGTGCGATGTGCTTTTGTCGATCGGAACATCCGGAGCGGTCTATCCAGCGGCCGCGCTGCCAAAGCAGGCGCTAAGCTCCGGCGCCGTAGTGATTCACATCAACCCAGACCGGGTAGCTGTGTCCAGTGAGAATGAAATCTCGTTGGTAGGGAAGGGCGGGGTGATACTGCCGCAGTTGCTGGCCAGGGCATTCAACTGACCGGCAAACTTCACGATCATGCTGACGCTTCAGGGCTTTTAAGAGGAATGGCGTTGAATGGCACACTCTGGGAAGAGCCGAATCTAGCGTGTGCCGCGAGCTCCACTACCAGAATGTCGTTTGTCGTGATGTCAGCCTTGAATACGCGGCCTTTTTTGACAGGAGGACGATTCTGAAAGTCTCGGAACGTATCATTGCTTAAGATGTACTCAGTCTCACCACTTGCGAGTTCGATGATGCTCTCATCTGCTTTGTGTCCTGGTGCGATCTCGTGGATCTGAACTGAGTGATGGAAATGCTTTTCACCATCTGGCCAAAGTTTCGCCGAGTTCTTCAAAGTCCCCGGATCGAAGCAGATTATGATCTCGACGCCAGGCCACAGTTGCTGAAGGGTCGGAACCAGGTGAGTGAGTGCAACCACACCGATGAATTTGCGATTCGGGTTCCTGCCCCGATAGCAGAGGTTTGTGCCATCGATGACAAGGCGGGTAATGCCCCTGCTTTCACGCTTTTGCAACTCAGCAATTCGTGTCTCAACCTTTGCAAGATTGCGCTGCAGAGACTCCACCTGACCGGTTTTGATACGGACAGCTTTATCCGTGTCTTCGAGCCCAAACAGGTTGAAGCATTGTTGCTGTACGACCCGCCGGCTAATTGCGTCCGGTGCAGCTTTGAACCGAAGGTCAAATTCAGCCGCAGACGCCCGAGCCTCGATAGCCAAGGCCAACTCACCGGTTAGCTTTTTCATTTCACGCAGCGGATCCACCAGGTGCTCGTCAAACCGTCTGACATCCGCATCGAGTTTAGCGACGTCGGGTTCAAGGTCTGCGACTTGGCGGTTATAGGTGGCGATTTCGGCATCTGCCTCTAGCCAGTCCAAGGTTTTATGGAACTGGATCTGGTAGTAGATTTTCTCGACGGCGCCGATCTGAATTTTGAGCTCAGACTCGAGTTTGGCAATCTTAGCCTCACGCTCAGTGTCTACCTTCGGCTTCGACTCACATTTTGGATGGGGTATTGTGCCAAACAGGCGCAGCTTTATGATTTCACTTACAGATAGTGGCGCCCAGGTCGCAAGGTAGGGGCTACCCATACGAGTTGAGTTCAACTCTTTCTGAATTGTCCCCACTCGCGCTCGCGCTAGTTCAAGTGACGCCTTGGCCTCCACTTCGTTAAAACAGTGGAGCCACCCGAGGAGAGTGTGCTGCTCTTCGACATTCTTTTTGGCTACCAGTAGAGCCGCAGATGCGGCCTCAAATCGCTTGCGATAGGGGTTGAGTTCCATGGTTGCCTTAAGTCCTGTCTATTTCGGTTATTCGTGTACCGCCATCGAGGATCAGTCTTGCTCAAAGCACCCGGCGGGACAGGTCATAGAATCCAAGCCGTGCGAGCAAACTCCGTTATCCCAGTCTTCTGCTTGAGTCGCCCGGAGCTCCTCTTGGGTTTGATATCCATAGGTCTCACGCGCATAAGCGAAAGCGGGCTTGTCAGACTCCTGATCGGAAAACTCATCCAGCATCGAATCGCAGAACGTAGAGTGGACGACGGCCTCATAGGTTGTGCCGTGTTTACAGGCGGCGGAATAGAGGTCATCGACGCGTTGCTTGGTCTCTGAAGATGGGTTGATTTCGAGCATAGTCCTGGTGTCCTCGTCAGTGTGTATTACGGGACATTCTAACGTCCTTATCTGGCGCACATAGCCAACCGCTCACTCGGGATTTCAGTAACACGAATGCCCCGTTATTTCGGGTGGCCTAGCTGATTGATCTTGGACGTGCTGGTTTCTGCGCTGTGCTAGTGTAGGAAAAGGTACTACATTTTTCGCAATAGTCAGCCTCATGTCGTCAGAACAGAATTGCCTCCAAGCCGTTCGGAAATGTCTTTCGAGCGTAACCTGGAGTTCAACATGTCTTTTTTTGACTCGCTTTTTGATTTGGTTGGCAGCGCGGTTGGCACTGTAGGTGATCTAGCAGTATCTGCGGTCGACATCGTGGTCGAAAACCCTGGCAAAGCCGCATTGGTATGCCTTGGTACGCTGGCCACTGGTGGTACAGCGCTGGCTTTTGCAGGTCCACTCGCCGCAGCCGCCGGATCTGCAGGGTTGTTGGGCGCAACGGCATCAGGGACAGCGATTAGCTCACTCACAGGCGTTGCGTTGACAAACGCCTCACTGGCGGCTGTTGGAGGAGGGGCTCTCGCCGCAGGCGGTGGTGGAATGGCGGTAGGCGCCACTGTAGTGGCTTCGACCGGAGCAGTATTAGGTGCTGCGGCTGGCGCGGGTGTAGCGGTTGGTGTCTCAGAGGCAGACAAAAAAGGGTAGGGCACATGCCGCGCATGACCAAGGCACATAGGGCAGGTCTGGATTTTCTTGATTTGGTCTTCTTCAACGATTTGGTCGTTCACGTAGGCATGGATGCCGAAGAACGCTCGCAGCTCCGAAGGATTGTTGAGCGGGTCACGCAAATGGTCGAGTGCCGGCATTCGGGCCGAGAGGCTGAAGTCATAAAGCATTTGGTGTTTTTCATCCTTGAGGTGAGCCTGGCCAACACCACCGAGGAGTTGATGCAGGTAAATCCGAATGTACCTCCGCCACCAAATCTTTCCTCTGAGCAGATTGAAGCAGTCGACAACTTCTGGAATGACTACCAGATGGCCTACATGACTGTGGTTACGGAAAAAAGCACTGGGGTTTTGGCCAATCCTGCATTGGAGATAGCTGAGGTATTGATAGGGGAGTTCGCTGGCTACTCGCCTCTAGTCAGGCGAGATCTGCTCACACGATGCTTTGTCAGTGAGTTCAAAGACGCGCCATTAGGTGTTTACTGTTGGCTGATCGTTTCTGGAGTTTTGCCGGTAACCAAGAACAATCCGGATCGAATCACGGATGAATTCAGCGATTCCTTCATTACACGCATAGCCTTGCTCGCCGATTACCAGATGATTGTCCACGCCTTCAACATGATGATTAGCAAGGATGAGGGTAGCGCCGTATACCTCCGTATGCGGAATCTCAGCCTGACAGAAGAAACGGTCGATCGCCTTTTGGATATTCAAAGGCATTTCAATGAAGCACTCAACAAGAAAAGCCTGAGTGGCATCCCTCTGATCTGCTGGCGGGATCTTGAAGATCCATTGCAGGTTCAGGGGTTCTTCGCCGAATGGAGCAAGCGGAAGGTGCGTTTTCGGATGCACACCGGGACCCTGGGCAGCTGGTTGGGCATTTTGGGGGCGGGCATGGTTCATGAACAACTGATGGTCGAGTATGCCCATGCCGCTAGGAATCAATACCCCAACAACCCCGGAACGGTGAGGCTTTCGGATCTCAAGGTCCCTGCGGTCTTCAGTGCCTATGACAATCGGCACACTCTCACTGATTTCGTGCAATGCCGGCTCTCTGATTACGGCCTCAGAATCAATCCAGACACCCTATACCGCAGCCATTCGACAATGAGAAAAACGACGCTGCGGTTACTGGCGATGTACTGCGACATGACGCGCGCTTCGGGCATTGCAATGGCTGCCCCGTACGAGGACGTTAACTACGGCAATGCGTTCATACACTCAGACAAGCTAGGCTGACAGCCTCATTCATCATGACGCTCCACGTCCAACCGGTCAGCGGCCGTGTCACATCGCCCAGGTGGGCAGAACGCCAGGTGCCGTTATGTTAGTGCGGCCGTACCAATAGGAACGTCTCATGTCCACCGAACAGCCGAACAAGCCAATTGCACTGCTAGTTGCCGAGGTCAAAGCACAAGCCCTGAATGCACCTGCAACTGAACAATCAGCAGCGTTGGCCAGGATCAATGTCCTTGTCGCCAACCTAAAAACATATGGACCTTCGTCAGTGCCTGCCAGGCTGGATAACTGAACGTGGAGCATACAAATCATGACCAAGGACGTCACAACATTAACCTTCCACGGCGGGCTGAAAGGGAGAGGTTATCGACGATGCCCCGGCGAAACGTGTGTCCCCCCTTGTAAGCTGGCCCACCAGGAGTGGCTCTGACATCAGCCCACCTGTTTTTCCGCACGATTACAAAGAATAAAGGCTGTCACAACACCTCCTTTGACTGGGCAAACATAGGCTGTCCTGCTGCTTGACGGCAGTTAGCCGTCCGAGCAGAGCGGGGTGCCCTGGTTGTGACAACCTTTATTGTTTCGCCCTGCTGGCTGACCAGCCACTTTTCCGCACGACTAGAAAGAATAAAGGTTGTCACAACACCCCCTCTGACTAGGCCAAACCTACACTTGCCGGGTGGTTGAGGACAGTTAGTTGTCCGAACAGAGCGGGGTGCACACTGTTTGTGACAACCTTTATTGTTTAGTCCTGCCGGATGGCCAGCCACCTTACAAAAATCGAAAGATACAGAAAATGTAAGCAGTCCTGGCTGATGGCCAAGGCCGTTTCAATTCGCCTGGCGGGAGGCTCACAACGGGTCTGAACCGCCAGTGCACCTCCAAACCGAATATCTCCATATAACCAATTTTCTCGGGTTTTATGCCAAAACCGACCTAAAACGAAACATCATAGCAGGGGGAGATCTGCTTCATCTGGCGCACCTCCTAACATCTCCAAAACCCTAATTCCCCCAGATTTGCTGGGCCTGAACCTACCCACCATTCTGATTAACCGCTTTTCCTTTCTTTCCTTTGCCTGGCTGTCGCCAGGCCCTTTTCTTTCTGCTTCTCCCCCAGCTTTTCCTGTGCGGCGTGCACCTGGGCCGGCCGGGTAGGACGCTTTTAAAGGAAGAGCGTTTCACAGGAGATGTAACAGGTAGTTCGAGGGGTGCCATAGGAAAATAGGGCCGCTTTGCTATGATGTTATTTATTTAGTGGTAACGCTTTGGGTGGCACTGTCGCCAGGTGTAGCCACGAAATAAAGTCTGTCGCAGAGCATTTGAATGCTGTCGCTGAAATCCGCCGCTTACCCTATAAATCAGAGCCTTAGGTGCGTTGAATGGCGCGATGCATTGGGTGCCTCAACACCGGTTTCCGACAGACTTTATTTAGTAGGTCACACGGCAAGGCGTGGTTCAGGGGGCCGAGAATGCTATGTACCCTGGGTTAAGGTTTGGGCTGAACTATTCGTCGTCGGGCTCTGTGTAGGCTTCTGCCAGAAGGGCCTGGGCGTGACCTTCCAGGAAGTCGAAAACCTCCTCTTGGATATACCCGTTGTATTGCTTGCGCCGACCCTTTGATACGACCCCGTTCTGGTCTAAGCACTGCATAATCAGCTTACTCAAGAGGTTGCCGCGCACGTCATAGTTGTCATTAACCACCTTGAGCAAGGTGTCGTATCGTTGCAAATACTCAGTTTCTTCCCTAAGTTCGACTTCCAATGCCCGCTTGGCCATTTCCAGCGTGAAGGCCACACACTCAGTCGCATCCCAGTAGCGATATAGGCTTGGGTCGCCGGTGAAGTTAAGCGACATGTTGTCGGCATCGATCCAACGAACGTCCCAGAATTGCCGTGCAGGTTTTGAGAAGCTCTGCAGAGCTTCTAGATAGCGTTGCTCCTCTCGTTTCATGGCCACGGAGACAGGAAGTAACAAGCCGTTCTCCAGCGCACCACTGCAGCACAATGCCTGGTGTATCAAGAAGCGCGACAGTCGCCCATTCCCATCCATGAAGGGGTGCAAGAAGACGAACCCGAATGAGGCAATGCCGGCGGCCACCAGCGGGTCAAGCTCCAAGGGTGCACGGTTTGCGAAGGCCATGAGTTCGAACATCAGCTCCCGGCAAAGATCTGGAGGGGGGGGGATATAGGTGACCCCCGCCGCTCCTCGAAAGGAGTTGGTCAGGTGGTTTTGTTCATGCCGGAAGGCCACCGCCCATTCGAGCGGTTGGGAAATCGCATTGTTTTGCAAAGAAACCAAGTAGTCTTCGGTAAGCGGCTGGCGGTCATGTGCCTGGCGCAGTAATTGAACAAAACGCTCTGACTTCTGCTGGCTTGGTGCTTCCTTTTCAATCGCAAATGAAGAATCTGTTTCGCTCAGGTACGCCCAGTTTATGGCGCGATCCATCATTTCCTTAGGCAAGGAGGCAATGAACTCTTTCGAACGGCCGAGAATGTCGTATTCAAGCAGGGCCTGAACCTCAGGCGTGCGTTCTACCGTCGCGCAATATTGGAGCGTCCCAAGACCATTGAAGTCCACGCGCCAGCGGTTGTTTCGCACCGATGGGCCCGTGATGTACCGCTCTGGATCAAACAGCAGGACGCCAGGGCCCCGAGGCTTGTCCGTGTAGTCCAGTAATAAGTCGGAATAGGCTTCCCAGAGGAAGCAGACTTTGCGCAGATAGCCGCTGCTGGGAGATTGGGTTATGGCCTCGACAAGGATTCGAGCTTCAATGCGAGGCAGAGCCTGCGCCAAAATAGAGAGGTTGACGCCCTCATGTTTGAGCGCAAAGATGATGTGGGCGAGAAAATCCCCAGCCTCCGGCGCAACCGCCTGCGGTACTGCAAGCGCGCCGTTGATCCGCTCAATGCGGGTGACGGGTTGAACGAGTGCTGGGTTCTTTACCCCGATAGCCTTCAGCCTCATCTCATTGATCAAATGGGCGTAACCCACCATATTTCCCATTATTCCCCCTGTCTTTGGCTAGATTTTTTTAACAGAGCCAGAATTTTCTTAAAATATGCCCAGATCACTCAGAAAATATTAACCGAAAATGGGCGCAGAACCACGTTTTTTAGGTCTTTCGCATATCGGCGCGACGGGAATCTGTGTAGTGGTCGTCGTGTGTTTACCTGTCGGCTGTATTACGGCAACGATTTAAGCATGGCAGCCTGACATCAGCGAAAAGAGGGCTGGTAACGTGTTTTGTTTCGCGTCCTGCCAGGCCCAAGTCTCGGTTGCTCGGCTAAGCAACTTTCACAGCGTTGATGTGCAGGACATAAGCGCCGGAGCGCAGTCCCATGATTGGAACCTCCGCAGCCGGAGTTTGCAGTCACACCCGGCGCAGCGTGGCGGCTCAATCCTCACTCAGTCACTGGCGCTGCCCCCGAATTGACTCAGTGGCCGATGCCAAGCTGACACTGCCCGATTCAGTGAGTCGGACATATGCTGACAGGGATAGTCCGGATGGCTCGCTTTGGGAGCGGTCGAGCGTCGAGTGGTTGGTCTGGCCTAAACCCGGACGTTGTGCCCTAGAAATTTCAGGGACTTGGCCATCCTGCTGTTGATTGGAGGCGCCTCGTGAGGCTTGACCATCCCGACAAGCTCCAATGAGCAGAACTTCCCAATTTTGGACAGTCTGTAGTTCTCAGACCACAGCAAGTCACAGATCCTGACGGCAAAGTCGTCCTTCCCATATAGGAGATGTGTAAGGCTTGCTTTCACCCGGGTGACGTCGCCGCCGTTGTCCTTCCAAAAGACCACAGGTAGCTGAGCCAAGCCCCCGCGGGTAAACCGTAGTAACTCCGAGAAGGCATGCACCTGCAGCAGTCCCTCTGTAAGCAGCTCCTGACTGCTTTGACCTATAGCCTCAGGTGATCCAAACACCTGGTGCAGAAGGTTTTGTGAACTTACGTAGCCGGACTCAATACGGGGATCCCTCGTATCTACCCACGCTTGAGAGATCGACGCCAATTTTGTAAGCCGCGCCGCCGGGTCCAGCTCCGGCGCTTCCTTCCAGGTTTCATCATCGAGAATCAGAGTAAGGCGACACCAGTTTAGGAACCTGTTGGTTTCAGCCGAAATATCCAAACTAGCGAGCTCAGGTCGACGATACCCACCACTCTCCAAGAATGAGGCAACCTCACGAAACGCGGGCATGTACTGGCTGTAAATGAGCTTTTGCATGTCAGCCAGGAATAGGCGCTGTGGTGATTTCTTTTCACTACCTACCAAAACGTTGGTAGGCGTGACGGGGGCCAGGCCCTTGTCGAACAGGGCGTCTGCAGAGGGCAACTTCTTTGCCGATTCCCAGATAATTCGAAACTTGCTGAGCTCTGCCGGCGTCAATATGGCTGCATCATCCCAAAGCTCGGCGAAATGCAGTAGCAGCGCAGCTATGCGAGCCTCGTCGTGGGGCTGATCCAGCGTGATCGTTGCTTCGCGGTTTTGGACCAGTCCTCCCTGAGTGAGATTCGCTGATCCAAGCATTGCCTGATTGTCATCTCCAATGAAAACCTTTGAGTGGAAGCCATCTGTGAAGTAATGCACCGTACAGTTGGGTTCGGCGACAACCTTCGCCAGTTCGCCTGGATGAGTTGCCGAGTTGAGGCCAACTAGAAGCTGTACGGTCGCACCGCGGCGCGCGGCCTTGATAATCTCATCAGATCGATTGAAATACGGCGCAGCGAGCCTTAGCACTGAAGCGGATTCAAGTAGGAGACTATAGGCCGAAAGGACGTAGTCCTTGGAAGGCCCATTGGTGTGGACGGGAAAGGTGGGCATGCCGAAAACCTAGCTGCTGTGAACAGCCAGTTTACATGGGCCGCTAGTTACCGCAGAAAAACGAAGTCAGGACCCTCCGTAAGCTGGAGGGGGTGCTATCCAGCAGGGCTAGGACTAAATTCAATAATTGATGGCTCGCATATCTGACTAGATCGAGTGAGAGGCGACATGAGCCTGAAAAGTGAAGACCCATGCGCCAATGGACATTTAGGTGGCCTGTCAGAGGGCCTTCGTTGAGATAGTGCTCTCAACACCCTTGGTGTTGGAGGCTTCGGGGTAACAGTCACGCATGGCCTGATTCATAGCTGCCGACGTGCTCTTAGTTCCCAGTGTCTGGGCCAATGCAGCACACATTGAGGCTTTGCCAGCTGGTGTCAGGTATTGGCTGAGCTGGATGCCCGGGGCAGTAATTTCAGAAAGCTCTTCCTTGGTAGCTGCAACAGCCTTTACTGTGGCTACCTTTGCAACAGGGGCCTCCTGGTGCAGCATCACCGTAGTGAGCGACTCGGCGCTGGAATACAGAGACATGGCCAAGGCAACAGGTTGAGCGAGAGCTCCGATCATCGATACTAACATTGGCATTCCTTTAGGCTGGGCACCAAGCCCGCATATTGATTGAGCCACAGTCCAGCAATGGCTATTTATGACGGTTCGCTTGAGGCCGGCGGTAACGAGTTCCCGCACGGAGAGACAAGCGCTTCAGGCGATGCTGAAGGTCTTAGAGGAGAATAACCGGGCAAATTTAGCCAGCAACCCGAAACACCCCAACCAAATTCGAGATTGAGGTTTGGGTTGCGGACAGCTGGGTTAGCTTGAGAATCTCGGGGAGCCGTAGGCCACAATCCGACAGCACGCGAGGTCCGATGATCATTGCATTCCAGCCATACCTAGAGCGCCGGCGTAATCAGAAATCAACGACACCATTGAGTTCGATTGATTCACAGAGTGCTGAGCCAAAATCCGATGTTGCACTAGTCGACTCGGATCAGTTCAGGACGCCATTTGATGATGCTCCAGAGTCGTATAGAGACGGGTTCAAGTCTCTTTGGGTACGGGTGCACAAAACCATTGGACCTAGGGATTGCTCACCGAACGAAACTGAACGGCGTTTAGGTATGGTTTCAAACCAAGCCCTTTACATGATGGAGGACTGGCCTGAGGGGCTGAAGTCCTTCATATGGAAAAAATACGGCGAAGGCTGCGTCCCATACTGCGACCTGATTGAACTGATCTTGATTATTGATAGCCTTGCTGCGTCGGTTACGCCAAGGCCACGCGATCCATTCTGAGGTGCCGTAGCAAAGCCCGTGCGACGCGGGTTGCAGCCAATTGATCTACACTGTGTGTACGACATTTCCTACGAATAATAGGTATATTGTTTGTAGGAGCCGAACCTTCAGCCTTGACCAATACCTAAGCCACAGCACGGCTGGTAATCACCTCACTGAAGAATTTTTAGTTTTGACGGAATACCACCAAAAACTGTGGATGTGTGGCCATTTGCCGTGCCCAATTCGCGGCGCGCACTGTTATGCCATCACTTTCGGTCGTATTATGTGTGCATTGACGTTCACAGGTGTCCATATGCAGGTGTCCATATGAACGATGGCCAGAAAAATTAGCGACCAGGACGGCCGCATGACGAACGAGCATTCCGATCGAGCTATACCCCAACACGATCGGTCGACAAATGAGCAGGATCGTTTTTTAGATTATTGTCAGCGCAACGAAATTCTAATCAAGGTCTACCTCGACTCAGGTCGAGCGTTGCAGGGGAAGATCGTGGATCACGACCGGAAGTGCATTCTCCTAGGCGCAACGCGCGTAGAGAAAATCCCTAAGATGATCCCGAAGTCCTACATTGCTCTCGTTCGCGCAGAAGAAATATTGCCACTTTTCCTTGAGTACAAAGGGAGAGGGAATCACATCACCCGTAAAAAAGCGCGCAAGAAAAAGAAAGCCGAGATGCTTGCAAGCGCACAGGTGGGCACTGCACCAATTCGCAAACCAAGACCTGCCCTTTGCGGGAAAGCCAGTCCAACACCAACAGTCCCGAAAAAGGCACCGGGCGCAGTGGAGGTGACGGTGAAGAAGACTATGAGGTCGAAGATGGTCGCCCCAAAAGATAAACCGTCGACGCCATCTGAAGTAAAGGGCGACGACGGTAATTGATGCTTCGATCAGTTACTAGATGAGCACTCCAGGTGTGGCCCGGTGTAGGCGATCACTACCTTGCCATCGATGATATCAAAGTGAATTCGCATACCCTCAAGACCAGCGCCATTGCCAGCCTTGAGGTGACGTTCGAAGAAATGGATCTCGCCCTGATATTCAAATTCGCGCTGCGCCCGCAGACGGCGATGCGAGCTAACAGTTTCAGATTCGTTTGCTGAGTACGAGTTGCCGAGAATGGCCCGTGCCGTCGAGTCGGGATTGCCGGCCATAAGCGAATCGTAATACGGAAATACCATCGTGGTGATAACGTCCAGCATGCGCCCGGTCTGCTGGAAAGACGCCGCCTCTTTGGCAGACTTCCAAGCAGAATCCAGCACCACAACGCGCCCTTCAGAAACAGATTCGATGAACATGAGTACGTCCGTGGGCGTAATCGAGTCACGCATAGCTACGCGACGCATCATGTCCATGTTCAAAGCCAACGGTTCAGGCCGGTGAACGGGCAGACCCAGGTTTTCCTTGAAAAGCCGCAGGTTGTAGAGCTCAACACGCATCTCGTTGCTGTCGATGTCCTTCTGCTCAAGCAGGCCCTTAAGAGTCTCAATTTGGGTTTGAAGGTCTTCAACCTCTGGTGAGGTCGCTGTAGGAGCTGCAGGCTGCTTGTGGAGCTTCTCGACGACCGCCAAGGAAGCGGCGTGCTTGTTTGGACCAGGCGAACCTTTACGCAGCAAACGATCCCACTCCTCATAGAACCGCTGCCAGGTGCGTACCAGTGGTGAAAGACTTTCGACCTCGGTTTTGAACCAATTACGGTTGGCCATGATCTCTTCGCTGCCGGCCTGAGCCAGGCTGGCGATCTTGATCATCGCGCTCGCGGTAAGGTTCGCGCCCAACGTTGAGATCTGTGACTCCAACTCGCGGGCCTTGGCTAACTGCTTATCTGCGCGTTTTGTGAAAGCTTCGACATCCATATGCGCATGGTTGAACTGGATAAGCCCCCGAAGCAATTGGACGGCTTCACAGGTGTGACCTTTAGGCTGCTCAATTGCCCGGCCGATGAGGTCCCTCGGGAGAGCCTTGTGATCAAAGGGCACCTCCATCGATCCTGCATGCTTTTGCAATGACTCAGTGAGCGCGTTCCATCGAGGGAGTGCAAAGTCATCACAGAATTGCTTGTATACAATAGTCAGCACGTTTTCGCCGGGACTTAAGGCTAAAGCTGCTGCTTCGGCGGCATTGAGCAAGGCTGGGAGTGGTTGCTTTCGACCTGCGCTCGAACTGTAGTGGAACGTCACAACCTCTTGGACGAGGCTTGCAAACCCGTTCTCAGACATTTGCTCAGCAAGCGGCACAGCAGGGTCCATTGGACCCCGCTTGGCGATCAACCGTTCTTCCTTGGCCGCTTGCTCAGGGAACACTTTAAGAATCGACTCACAGGTTCCTAGGATCACCCCAGAAAACGGCGATGGCAGTGCATTGAGCAAGACAGACAAAGCCATATCAATGCGAAAGCGATCGGTCTGATTAAGCTTCTGAGAGCTATCTGCAAGCCGATCCTTCAGTGCTCCCAGGTATAAAAGCGGCAGTGCAAGCTCACGGTAAAATACGCCTGCCTGGAAAAGGCTGCGCATGATCGGGAAGCATCTTTCAATATGGCTGACAAGATCAGTAGCAGCGGAGGTTTGTGCCATGGTGCGCAGTTGATCGCGGGCCTTATTACCAAGCAGCTGACCGAGGTTGAACTCAAGCTTGGAGCCTAAGTCAATGCGATCGAACTCATCCCCCATAACCTCGGCCACAATGTGCCGGTGCTCGGCAACGCCCAGAAAACTAAGCATTATCGTTGCCGGGGGCACACTCCGCCCTTTGGGCAGGTTGAAAGTGGCTAGGCCCCGAACGTTATTGAGCTTCGGGCTACGTAACCGCATCAAAACATCGGTAACGTCAGCGATGGCCTTTGGAGAGCCATACCAAGTGGTCCAGGCTGCCTGATTTACCATTGGTTGCCGGAATGCTGGTGGCACTATGTAGCTGAGACGGAGCCTTCCGTCACTCTCTTGGGAGTCTCCGCTACCGTTAATCTGATCAGAAATCGAGATATCGGTAACACAAAGCTCGGTATCAGCAGTTGAAACAGTTTCTACGGCAGCGTCCATGATTGGTCCTTGGTTAGGAAGGGGAGAAGCCCAACCTAACGCCAGACTTCTGGATTCCCAGGCGTATGGGCCATTTAGAACTGAGCGTACGAAGAGCCGTAAGCTTGCTTATTCGTCGGCCGGTCGTAGTAAGGGGAGGAGGTGACCGAGTCGCTGTCGGAATCAGCATCCGACATTACAAGTTCGTCATCACCGTCCTCGTCGATGCACATGTCTTCCATAAAGGAGATATCGTCGGATTCGGCGGCGGAATCGACAGACTCAGGGAAGATGAAGGGCAGTTGCCAGTGTTTGGCAAATCCTGTGAGGAACCGAGTGGTGACGTTGAGGGTCTGGGCAGCTGCCTGGATCGGCGCTTTGTCCGCAGCGAGCTTCTCAGCTCGGCAATAGAACTCGTTCTTCACATCCAGCGAAGGGCCGCCAACGAATGTGATTTGCTCATTGTATGCGTAGGTTTTGAGGAAGCGATGGCTGACCTTAAGGATGTCAGCTGCTTCTGCAACGGTGAACAGTTCAGAAAGTTCGACACAACGGGCGAGGAACGCATTTTGACCATTGACCCAGGCGCGGCGGCTTTTGAGCTCCAGACCGGGATTGATGGCTAGGTCACCGGGCTTAACAAATGGGGTAGGGGCTTGGACCTGGCGGGTCTCATAGTGGATCAGATAGTGATCCCAGAGCTTTTTGACTTTACGCTTCTCTGCAGGGGTGCGGCTTTCACGATCGGCAAACGTCACCCCGCGCTGTATTGAGTGCGTCCTCAGAAATCCGGTACTGACACGAAGAAGTCGGGCCGTCTCCTTTATAGAGAAGGTTTCAGATAGCTTGACGACTTTCTCGTGGAAATCGTTCAAGGCTGCCGTTTCGGCTGCCTTAGCCTTATCAGCCAATTTCGGATTCAGGTCCAGAATCTGATTGTGCACTGCTCACCCCCTACATTTATTTGTGAGGGGGCTGTCCATTGACTGGACTCGGCCTTATAGCAGACAAGACAGGGACGGAGGCCGCGCCCAAAAAATGGGTACGACCTTCCCTAGCGAGTAGCGGGGAAATATTTCCCAGCCGTCGGTGCCGTCAACTACAGGCAGAGAGACCAGGTCTCCCCCTCTACACGTGTGTCTGACGGCGGGATAATTCCCAGCACGCCAAACTTTATGAGCCAATTTATTGGCTTCGGGGAGTGATAGTACATTGACACCTTCGTCTGTGAAACCCTTCACAGAGCATTCAGTCCCAATCTGAGGAAATTAATGGGTAAGCGGATTAAATGGTTGATCTTACCTTTGCATGAGAGTGAGACAGACCGGCATCTCATCGGATTATCTGGTTGATGCTTCACCTACTGCTGGTG
>NZ_JBUZVP010000021.1:0-128768 GCF_055409485.1 Pseudomonas sp. A125 | reverse complement strand
GATCAGGACTACTTCGACTAACTCGCCACTCTGGAGGCGACCATGAACGCAGCATTGAAGATATGCCAGGAGCGTTACGACGCTCAGTTGCCTCCAGAGGTAAGCGAGAGCGACGAGGTGACGGACTGGCTTGAGCATTCGGCGGAGCGCCTGGTGTGCGGCGTCGACATCAAGTGGAAGCGCCGCTACGGTCAGCCGCAGGTGGTGACGTTCGACCGGTTCTGTGCCTACCTGCAGGGCCACCTGAACCAGCGCCAGATCGACGACCTGGATGAGCGTGACTCGTTCGCCAGACTGTTCCTGTCGTCGATCCTCGGCGGCCAGGCAGATTCACGCGGACATGCAGCTGACCTTATCGGCCAGGCCCGCCCCATCGAAGCCGCAGAGCGCATCGCCATGGACCTGCTCAGGCCCTACGCAGCCGAAGCCGTAGCGGCGGAACGGGAAGAGCGCGAAGACGACGTGGATGCCGGCCTATGAGCCCGCACATCCTGATCGATGAGGCACTTGAAGCGCTTGAGCATCCCAGCAGCGAGCCCGGCGCTCAAGCCGTCGTCGTGCGGATGATCACAAACATGCTCACCGGCGACGCGATCACCGTCGAAGAATTCAACCACTACTGCCAGCGCCTGCTGAAAATCACCAGGCACCGCAAGGAGGCTGCATGACCACGCCAATCGTGAAATCGCTGGCTGATGAGCAGCTCGACGATATCGAGCGCCGCATCGCAATTTTGGGCTTTGGCCTTCCCTTCAATGAACTGATCGGCCGCAAGCGTGAAGACCTGGTGCGCGACCTTCCGCAGCGCCTGGCGCCGACAATGAAGGGCGGTCGGATCGCGGTGAGGATTCGTCATGGATGACCGTGAAATGCTCTATTTGGCTGCCGAAGCTGCTGGCCTTCGTTGCAACGGCCATTACCCAGACAAGAATGGTTACGTGTGCTTGAGCAGCCATACATTTTCGTCTGGCTACTTTAGCCCTCTCGATTTCAATACCGGCCACGCTTTGATCCTTCAGGCGCGTTTGGGAATAAGCATCGACATGAACGTGGTGACTGAGCGCGGCTTCCAGACGGGGTGGGTTCAGGCGTATCACGACGATGGCCAGGCTTGCGAGGACGTGACGGGTGGGCGTGCGGAGTCTGCGATATGCAGGGCCATAGTAAGAGCTGCCGCTGCAATCAGAGAGTCGCGGTCATGACTACCCGCCAGCGCACCCGGCGCCTACTCATCTGGCGCGGCTCCTTCCCTGTCCTCGCCCTCTTCACCTTCCTGATGTTGATCGGCGCCCTCGCTGATCGAATCACTCAATAACCAACACCTTCAATCGCTGCGAGCATCGCGGCAGGGAGTCACCGTGTCCGCACAACAGCAAGTCATCACCATCGACGACATTAGCGCCGACAACGCTCCGGCCATTTACGTTGCCGGTGGCCTGGGCCAGTTCTTCGACGCGGTGAAGGCCGAAGTCACCGCCGAGGTGCCCGATCTGACCACCCGCAAGGGCCGCGAGCGCATTGCTTCTCTGGCCGCAACGGTGAGCAAGTCCAAAAAGGCAGTCGAAACACCCGGCCGCGACTACCTGAAGCGACTCAAGGAAATGCCCAAGGTGGTCGAGGCTGAGTTGCGCGAGTTCGTCACCAAGATGGATGCCCTGCGCGATGCAACCCGGCAGCCGCTGACGGACTGGGAGGCAGCAGAGCTGGCCCGCACCGACAAGCACGTCGACGGTATCCAGGCGATCAAGGATCTGGTCGTTTTCGAGTCCACACCGACCGCCGCCCATGTCGCCGACCTCATCGCCCAGCTTGAGTTGGTCGCAATCAGCGAAACATGGGAAGAGTTCCTGGCTGAAGCCGCCCAGGTGAAAGACCAGACCCTCGCAAAGCTGCGTGCCCTGCTGGCCGAGCGCGCCCAGTACGAAGCAGAGCAGGCCGAACTGGCCCGGTTGCGCGCCGAAGCTGAAGCACAGGCCCAGCGCGACCGAGATGCAGAGATTGCCCGGGTTGCTGCCGAGCGTGCCCGAATCGAAGCAGAACAGCGCGCCCAGGCAGAACGTGACGCCGCTGCCCGGCGTGAGCAGGAACTGCTGGAACAGGCCGCCGCCGCCCAGCGCGCCGCCACACAGGCAGCGCTGGACGCCGAGGCAGCCGCCGAACGTCAGCGCCTGCAACTTGAGATGCAGGCCGAACAGTCCCGCGCAGCAGCGGCACAGGCCGAGACGAACCGCATTGCCGCCGAGCACCGCGCCGAGCAAGAGCGCACCGCCGCTATTCAGCGTCAGGCGGAAGCTGTTGAGCAGGCCCGTAAAGCAGAAGTCGCCAGGCAGCAGGCCGCGGCGGATGAAGAGCGGCGCCAAGCAGCGGCACGCGAAGCGAACAAGGCACACCAAACCAGGGTCAACCGCGCCGCCCTGGAAGCTTTAGTCACCGGCGGCATGACTGAAGAATGTGCCAAGCAGGCAATCACCTTGATCGCCCAGCGCAAGATCCCTTCCATTTCCATTTCCTACTGAGGTCGCCATGAGCAATCTTGCAGTGAAGGACACGGTCGAGCGCTTGCCGGCCGTGCAAAGCGAATCCGCCACGATCATGGCGATCATTCAGCAGGTGGCCACCAACCCGGCCGCCGATATCGACAAGATGGAAAGGCTGATGGTGATGCATCAGCAGCATCAGGACAGACTGGCGAAACAGGCATTTGATGCCGCAATGGCCGAGATGCAGAAGAAGCTCCCGGTGATTCGAGAGCGTGGCGCCATCCGCGACAAGTTCAAGAACGTGCAATCGACCTACGCCCTCTGGGAAGACATCAACGAGGAGCTGAAACCCATTCTTGCAAAGCACGGGTTTGCTCTCTCGTTTCGCATTCCCCGCGGCGCGAATGGTGTCGAGGTTGAAGGCGTGCTGAGCCACAAAGAAGGACATCGAGAAACCACATCGATTTTGCTTCCCGCTGACACTACGGGCAGTAAAAACGCCGTTCAGGCGGTCGCCAGCTCGGTCAGCTACGGCAAGCGCTACACCGCTGGCGCGCTGCTCAACTTCACGACCACCGGTGAGGACGACGACGGTCAAACCGCAAACCAAAAACCCGCCGCCCCGGCCGAGCCAGTCATCACTGCCGGCCAGGCCGCGCAGCTCGACGCTCTGCTCAAAAAGTGCAGCCAGGTGCTGCAGGACAACTTCGCAGCCAAGTACGGCTGCGCCGTCAACGTCTTCAAGTCCGAGTTCGATGCCGTGTCGGCTCGTATCACCAAAGCCGCCAGCCGGCCGCAGGAGTAAGCCATGCAAATCATCACTGAAGTACAGCAAGGCTCGCCTGAGTGGCTGGCCCTGCGCCTGGGCATTGTCACCTGCTCCGAACTGGAGTGCCTGCTGGTCAACGGCAAAGGCGAAGCAGGTTTCGGCGCCGGCGCATTCACCTACATGAACACACTCATCGGCGAGCGCATCACCGGCGAAGCTGCCGATCCTTTCCAGGGCAACCGGCACACAGAGCGTGGCCATGAGCTGGAAGGCGTTGCCAGGAATCTGTACGAGCAGCGCGAAGAAGTCAAAACCAAGCAGGTCGCAATCATCCTCAACCACGGTGCCGGCTACTCGCCTGACTCGCTGGTCGGGCCCAAAGGCCTAACCGAGATCAAAACCAAGCTGCCGAAGTTTCAAGTAGAAGTGATCCTTTCGGGCGAAATCCCGAAAGAGCACGTCGCTCAGTGCCAGGGCGGCTTGTGGGTCTCCGAGCGTGAGTGGATCGACTTCGTTTGCTACTGGCCAGGCATGCCGCTGTTCATCAAGCGCGCCTACCGGGATGAGGCGATGATCCGCAAGCTCACCGAGCGTGTGAAGACATTCTACGAAATCCTCGACGAGCGCATGAACCAGGTACTGGGGATCGCAGCATGATCAGCAACCACCTCAGCTTGGTCGAGGCACTGCGCCCGGCCTCAGATGAACTGGCGGCCCAGGTCGCCCAGTACCTAGCCGGCGGCGGCCAGATCGAAGAAGCGGCGCCCATCGGCTATATCCCCAAGCCGATCACCTACAGCAACCAGATGCCACCCGCGCCGAAGCCGTTTCTTCGCCGGCGGGTCGAGTCAGCTCTCCTGCCGATGGCGCCGCTCGATATTCGTAGCCAGAAACGCCTGGAGCTGGTTGAACGGATTCGCGAGCTTGCCCCCACCCACGCAAAGGTAGATGTAGCTGAAGAGCTGGGGATTGACCGGCGCACGGTATCCACCATCGGCCAGGAGTTCGGGATTACGTTCAAGGCCCCAACCCGGGGCGGCGCTCGAAACCTGGTGCCCAGGCGAGCGGATGAAGCCAGCGATGCGAAATACGCTGAGCGAATCCGAGCATTCCTGGAGCTTGGCCTGACCCGGCGCCAGTGCCTAGGGCGACTGGCCATGGGATCGAAAGCCTTCGAGCGGATCATCGCCGCCCACAGCATCGACTACCCAAAGGCAAAACCGGGGCGAACTAAATGCGCCGCATAGCACGCACCCAGCAACGCAAACGTCAAACCTGGCTCGCACTGCCGGCCAGCGGAATAGAAGAGGTAGGCCATGGCCAAGACTGTGCAGGAACGATCGGCCAAAACTGCCAGGAAGCGCGTGGCGAATGCCGAAGAGGAATTGAGGCTCAGGGTTCGCCCCGGCACCCGCCAGGCGCTGGCCGACCTGATGGAGTGGTCAGGCATTACCGAGCAGGGTGAGGCGATGACGCTGATGATCCACCACCTGCACGCGATGGGTGCCGCGAAGTGTCAGCCCCTACTGAATCCGCCGCGCCACGAAATAGAGATATCGCAAAACGTGGCGCGTGAATTTCGCAACAAAAGCCTTCTCGCCATCCAGAAAGACCCAGGCGACGAGATCATCGAGCCCGAATAACACACCCTACTCGCTGTATCTCTAAATTCGGGGCGACGCCCGTAACTGAGTCGCCAATCAGCGAAAATAGTTAAGGAGCCGATCAACCCCTCCAACTGACCTTCGAATCAAACGATAAAGCTCCCTTATCTCAGGCTCATCGCTTTCCGACTCCCAGATGACCCTGTCAAACCCATCGAGTATCGCCATTACTACAGTTTCGCACCAGTAAAAGCTGTCCTCATCGGTAAAGTGCCGATATTTAACTTCGTACAAAGCAATACGCGTATCTTTAAAAACAGTCTCAACAAACAAAGAGAAGTAGTTGCCAGTACCCATCGTGATTGTAGACGGCACTTCATTTATTTTCCACCGAATAAGATTTTTGGAAGTTTCCTCTATGAGGCGAACTGCCATATTTGCTGCTTTAGCATCTCTCATATTCTTTGCGCCTCATTATCTTTCGTAAGCCCTTCGAGCAAAGCAACGAAGGTGTGTAGTTCCCCATGAATATCCCAGCAAATATCACTCGTAACCGGAGATTTGAAGAACATCCATCGACGCCTATCGATAAGAAAAATCACCTTATCCGCTGAATTTTTTTCCAACTTATTCAAATTAGGCCGGACATTCTGTATATGCCCCTTGATGCTATAGATTATCTCTGTGGCGTCTCTGGCCTTTGATTCATCCCAGTCAGTAATTACACGCCTAAAAGCCGGCAAAATATCATGCAGCGTCTTGTGTGCATCCGGTAGGCGTTCTTTCTTTTTTAATTGTTTCTTAAGTGTCCCGACCAAATAGTAGGTTACAACGGTGAATACCGTACCAATAACGGTAAATACGATACCTACCTTATTTGCCGTATCCCAACTAATTTCCATTTAATACATCCATGCAACACAAACAAGAATGAGGCAATCAGAAGCGGACGATGATACCGCCGCCCAGATTCTGCTTCAAGCGTAGGCCATGTAGCCCCCTAGCCTACCTGTTCATCTCTAGAAACTTTGCACATCGATCCTGCTTTCCGCGCCTCCCTTTATCAACGCCAAACCGCGAGAAACCGCCATGCTCCCACATAAAAAAAATCCCTTCGATTTCAAAACCCAATACGGACTCGGCTTCAACCCTCAGGACGATGAGATCGTTGTCGACTTCTTCTGTGGTGGTGGCGGCGCCGGTACCGGGCTGGAAATTGGCCTGGGCCGCGCAGTGAATGTGACGAAGAACCACAGCCCGCAAGCGATCAGCATGCACACCATGAACCACCCGGGCGCCCAGCACTTCACCACCGACGTGTTCGAGGGTGATCCGGACACCGAGTGTGGCGGCAAGGCCGTCGGGTGGTTCCACATGTCACCGGACTGCACGCACCACAGCCAGGCGGCCGGCGGTCAGCCGCGCAAGCGCGAAATCCGCAACCTTTCGTGGATCGGCCTCAAGTGGGCAGGCATGAAGCGGCCGAGGGTGATCAGCCTGGAGAACGTGAAGCAGATCCTGCAGTGGGGCCGGCTGATCGCCAAGCGCGACAAGGCCACCGGCCGCGTGGTGAAACTCGGCGGCGACGTTGCCGCACCTGGTGAGGTTGTGCCGGTTGGCCAGCAGTTCCTGATTCCTGATCCAAAACGGCGCGGCCGCACCTGGCGCCGCTTCGTGGCCCTGCTCGAGGGTATGGGCTACGTCGTTGAGTGGAAGGTGATCCGGGCCTGCGACTTCGGCGCACCGACCAGCCGGGAGCGGCTGTTCATGATCGCCCGGTGCGATGGGCAGCCGATCGTTTGGCCGGAGCCGACCCACGCCAAGAACCCCACCAAGGGCCAGCAGAAGTGGAAGACCGCCGCCGACTGCATCGACTTCACTGACCTGGGCAAAAGCATATTCGGCCGCAAGAAAGACCTGGCCCCGGCTACCCTGCGCCGGGTTGCCAAGGGCATGAAGAAGTTCGTCATCGACAGCGCGTCGCCATTCATTGTGCCGATTGCCAATTGGTCCGGCGAGGCAGTGCAGTCCGCCGATGAGCCGCTGCGCACCGTCACCTCCTACCCAAAGGGCGGCGCCATCTCGGTGGTCAGCTCCGTGATGGTTACCGCTGCCCACGGCGAAGGCCTGCCAGGCAGCACTCAGCGTTGGGGGGTTGGCAGCAAATCAGTAGTCGACCCACTCGGCACCGTAACAGCCAGTGGCGGGCACTCGGTCGCTGCGGCCACACTGGTGCAGCTTGGCAATGGCGATAAGCCAGGCGCAGCTCCCCGCAGCGCAGATATGGGTCAGCCACTTGGAACCATCATGGCCTCCGGCGGAAAGTACGCCGTAGCAGCTGCGCACCTGGTGAAATTCCGTTTCGAAGACGCGGGCAAGGCGCTGGACGAACCACTGCCGACCATCACCAGCGGCGGCAACTATCAGCGCCCAGCTGGTGCCGCTCACGCCATGGGCATATCCACGGTGTTCATGGCTCAAATGAATGGCGGCTTCAACACTACCGACGCCAAAAGCATCGAAGACCCGATAACCACAGTGACCAACACCGGAAGCCAGCAGCAACTGGTCAGCGCGACCTTGATCACGAACACCACAGGGCACGCTCCCAGCGACCTCGCTGGACCGGTGCCAACAGTGACCACCGGACAGCACCACGCATTGGTAGCGGCAAATTTGGTGCACCTGCGCGGCAACTGCGATGCACGGGACGCCAATGACCCGCTGCACACCATCAGCGCCGGCGGCCAGCACCACGGGTTGGTCAGCGCATTGATGGAGCGGGCATTCGGCGGCAGTATTGGCCAGGGCCTGGATGATCCAGCGCCGACCATCACCGCCGGTGGCGGCGGCAAGAGTTCGCTGGTGTCGCTCACCCTTTCGCCGGAACACGAAGCCGGCGCCCTGCGCGTTGCCGCATTCCTGATCAGCTACTACGGCACCGAGAACATCAGCGCTTGCGACTCGCCGGCGCCGACGATCACCACGAAGGACCGCCTGGCGATGGTCACCGTGATGGTCAAGGGCACGCCCTACGTGATCGTCGACATCTGCCTGCGGATGCTGAAGCCGTCCGAGCTGTACAAGGCCCAAGGCTTCCCCACCGACTACATCATCAGCCACGGTGCCGACGGCAAGCCGTTCACCAAGACCCAGCAGGTGCACATGTGCGGCAACAGCGTCAGCCCGCCGCCGATGGCAGCGCTGGCACGGGCCAACGATCCATGGCGAACCGAGCAACGCCAAGCACGCGCCGCGTAACTCCCCCACTCCACTGCCCGGGCATGGCCCGGCAAGGACTCCCCGTGAAACGGATTTACCTCAGTGGCGCCATGAGTGGCCTGCCCGAATTGAATTTCCCGGCTTTCCACACCGTGACATCGCAGTTGAGATCTGCGGGCCACACCGTCACCAACCCCGCTGAACTCAACCCCGACGGCGGCACCTGGACCGACTGCATGCGCCGCGACATTGCCGCTCTGATGGACTGCGACACCGTGGCCACCCTGCCCGGCTGGGAGCATTCAAAGGGTGCGAGCCTTGAAGTCCTGATCGCCGAACGCCTCGGCATGACGGTTGTAAATGCCCATGATCTGGTAGCGAGAGAGATTGCAGAATGAGCGAAGTAGATCGATTCACGAGGCAGGGCGTCGGGGCTTCTGATCGAGCGGGCTTTTGGGTTCACGCCGGCGACTTCAATCAGAAGATGTCCCAGGCGAAGGATCGGGAAGCCTACCTACAGGACCAGATCGAGAAGTGGACGGCGCTTAGCGGCGAGCACTTCAAGCGCGCGGAGATCATGAAGCTGGAGCGTGACGCCCTGCAACAGCGCCTGACCGCAGCGGATGAGCGGGCGGATGTGCTGGAAGCTCAACTTTCGAAGTTATCCGCCATTGGTTCGCTGATCCGGTCACAAGACAATCGATGCACAGATCAGCCCATGTTTGCCGTCATGGAAAAACGTAGCCTGCCAACGCTCGACACGCACGACCATGACCGGATCGATTGGGTAGATACGGAAACCGGCGATTACTGCTTGGCCGATGAAACAAAGGCACGCCGATTGGAAGCCCTCCATCAGGGCCATCGTGAAACCCCCGGTTGGGAGCGTTACGCGATGAAGGACATCGACGTGTTCGTGACAGCCTGTTTCACCGAGCAGGGCTGCAAAGAATTCCTGGCGCGTGATGGCCATAACCACCGAAGCCCATTCATCTACGCCTTCGGCAGCTATCGCAACGGTGAATACCAAGCGGTTCGCGACTACCTGAAAGGGCTTCAAGAGCCGGTCAAGTAAACCGAAAACTCATAGGAGTACATCCGTACTCCACCAGCAAAACCTGTAACCCCTCCCCTTTCAAAGTCAGCCGCTATAGCGGCAAGGACGAAGTCATGCCTGAAATAAAGGAACGCCCCATCCTGTTCTCGGCGCCAATGGTGCGCGCCATCCTGGAAGGCCGGAAGACGGTCACGCGGCGGGTGTGCAAACCTGAACCCAGCGCAAATGCACACACCACCTGCGCCTCTGGCAATCCAATGGGAGCTTGGTGGGAGACCGGAAAAGACATCATCCGCTGCCCCTACGGCAAGCCCGGCGACCGGCTGTGGGTACGCGAGACCTGGGGCGTCATCAGTCACGACTTCGATGAGCATGGAAACATGATTGATTGGGAGCCTGATCGACCGGCCTCGCCAATTCGCGAAATGCCCTTCGGTCAGGGCTACTACTCAGGTCACGTAATCTACCGTGCCGACGGCGAAGCAGCCTGGGCCGGTGACGATGACGGCGGCGGGGATGATCGCTCCGCCTGGAAGCCAAGCATCCACATGCCCCGTGTCGCCTGCCGCATCTTGCTGGAGATCACCGCCGTGCGCGTCGAGCGGTTGCAGGACATCAGCCGCGCCGATATCCGGGCAGAAGGCCTGCAGTGTCCGCCGGAGCTGGCAAGCGATGACGTTTCACCGAATTACCGAGACTGGTACCCGGCGGCGTGGAGGGAGCTTTGGGAGTCCACTGGTGGCGATTGGAACGCCAACCCATGGGTCTGGGTAGTCGAGTTCAAGCGGGTGACGCCATGATCGCCACCCCCTGGTTCGCCTACGTCTTCATCTACAAGGGGCCCAAGCCATGAGCAGGATGGTCAGCGTGCGAACCGAAGATTTGGCTGGGGTCGCGCTTTGCTGGGCCATCGAATCAATTGAAGACGCTCCAACGCCCGCCCCCGGTCAACTGCAGCTGGCATTCTGTGCACCTCCCGTGGACGACGCTCAGTGCGAGCGCCTGATCGCCAAGTACGCCGTATGGATCGAGCCCGGTCACCGCAACAACTGGGTGGCCGACACGAAGCGCGATCCGTTTCAGCGCGTGCACGGCGAGACCCGGGCTGTAGCTGTATGCAGGGCCGTGCTGACGGAAATAATCGGCAAGACCTGCAGCGTCCCCGCCGAACTCGTTTAACCCCAATCCCCCTACATGCCTGCCGGTGAGCGGCGGGCGAGGTATTCCTATGTCAGCAGTTCAGCGATTTCACGAAGCAGCCAACGACGCCCTGGTCAAACTCAGCGGCTACTGCCCGCCAGGCGCCAAGCTTGCCCTGGTCATTGTCACCCCGGGCGAGCCAGAGCGAGACATCATCCTGGAAGATCAGGGCCTGGATCGAAACGATGTGGTCAGCGCCCTGCGCCGGCGCGGCCTGAGTATCGACGGCGACAACGCCTACAAGCGCGACCTGTGTGACGCGATTGTCGGGGCTCTGGCCATGGGCGCCCAGAACACGAACCCGCCGCCAGCGGATCACTGGGGTCAGCGGTTCTGGGATATCGGTCGCGAGGAACGCGCCAGCAGCGAGCAACTTCTGAAAGCACTGACAGCGCTCACCCAGGTGGCAGGCGAATGCGGGCAGATCGCCAGCAACTACAGCGGCACCATCGACGGAATCTTCGAGCACGGCGGCGACGATCACGAAGACCCGAGCTGCGCGATCTTCCACCGCCTGTACTACGCCATGTTCGACGCGCGGGCCGCAATCAAGAAAGCCACCACCTAACCCACCTTCTGCCGCCCAGCGCGGCAAGGACACCACATGTTCGCATTCAAACTCACCCTGATCCTGCTGGGCGCTTTGCTGTACCTGGTCGGCAGCGGCTGCTGGTTCTTCTGGATCGGCCCATGCCTTCTGGCGGACGGCGAAACGGCCGACATCCTCTACGCCTTCGCCGGCACCTGCGGCTGGATGCTGACCACCTTCAGCCTGGTCATTCACATCATCAAGACAGCGCGGCCCACGGCGGCCGGTGGGAGATAATCATGAGCACCGCACAGAAAAATGAAGAACCGATCGAGTACATCCGGATTGCTGAAGTTCGTCGAATTTCAGGCCTCAGCACGCCGACCATCTACCGAATGGCGGTGGGTGGGAAATTCCCCCGGCAGGCCAAGGTCGGCCTGCAGGCCGTGGCCTGGGTTCGCGCTGAGGTCGAGCAATGGGCCGCCCGGCGCGCTGCTGAACGGGCGCCCTAAGCTTTTTCTGCCAGTAATCCGTCCAGGTAGTCCGCCCAGTCCTGCATCATCCCCCTCCGCTGCTCAACGTACTCCGCATGGTTGTACGTTTTCCGCACCTTCCCGGAGCTGGCGTGCGAAAGCTGCGCCTCGATCCAATCCTCGTTGTAGTCCATCTCGTTCAGGGCCGTCGATATCGTGGCACGGATACCGTGCCCGGTCAGACGCCCCTCATATCCCATGCGTTTCAACGCCATGTTGACCGTGCCGTCGCTGATCGGTTTGCTTGGGTCTATCCGACCCGGGATCAGAAGCTTATAGCGGCCGGTCATATCATGGACTGCACGCACCTCCTCGACCGCCTGCCGCGAAAGCGGCACCAGATACGGCGGCACCTTATCCCCTCCTTTTGCCCTAATCACCTTCTGTAATTGCTTCACGCCCTCGGCCGGAATAGTCCATAGGGCATTGTCCAGATCGAACTGGGTCCAGGCCGCATGGCGAAGTTCGCCCGTGCGCACCCCGGTCAACAGCAATATCCGAATCGCGCTTTTCGTGTAGGCCTCGCCCTTGCAATCGCGCAGGGCCACAAGAAAGTCCTTGAGCTCATGCTGACGCAGCATTGGGTTGTGCTTCTCTGGGGGCTCCTTGGCGGCGACGATATCCAAGTCGGAAGCCGGGTTCGTGTCCATGTACCCCGAGGCGATGGCGAAACGAAATATCTCGTTGAGCCACGAGCGGCATTTGCGGGCCACGTTCAAGGCGCCGCGGGCTTCGATCCGGCGCATAGCAGATAGCGCATCCGAACGCTTCACGTCCGCCACCGGTATTTTGCCCAGGGACGGGATCATATCCTTGTCCAGGTACAGGCGAGACTGAGACACACCGCCCTTTTTGGCTGCGGTCATGCGCGGTGCACGGAAGGCAAACCATTCGTTGGCCACAACCTCGAAGGTCTTCACCGCGCCGGTAACAGCTTCGCGCTTTTCTTCGCGCCGCTGAGATCGGGGGTCAACTCCCTTCGCGATGAGGGCTCTCGCCTGGTCGCGGCGCTCGCGCGCTTCTTTCAGAGTGATTTCGGGATAGGTGCCCAAGGATATGCGAGGCTGCTGTCCGTGCCATGAGAAACGGAAGTGCCACGCTTTCGAGCCTTTGGCGGCTACGAATAATGCCAGCCCGGCGCTATCGCTGAGGCTGTAGTCCTTGTCTTTGGGCTTTGCTTGCCTGACGGCCGTGTCAGTAAGAGGCATTTAGTACATCGCTTTAGTCAGTCGAATTCAGATGTGCTGACCAATGTACTAAAAATATTGAGAAGGGGTGAGAATAGATGAGAAGGGATAAGAACAAGAAAGCCCCGGCGGCCAATGCCTGCGGGGCTTTTTGAGAGGGGTTGATAACCCCTGAGAATCGAAAATGGTGCCCGAAGCCGGAATCGAACCGGCACGCCCTTACGAGCGGGGGATTTTAAGTCCCATGCGTCTACCAGTTTCGCCATTCGGGCGGTAGCGCTGTACAGCGAGCCAAGCAGTTTTAAAAGCCCTTGGCGTTGCAGCAGGCTAGGGAATATATAGACCCGGCACCTTCGATGCAAGGTCGAACGCGGCCTTTTTCACACAACTGCGCCAGCCCACGGCAAACAAAAAAGCCCGCCAGATCAGTGATCTACAGATTCAGCAGGGTGTTTCTGGAAGCTTGCGTGCGCGCGATGTCGCCGCGTAAGGCACGCCTGCCCGGCATCACTAAGAAAAATACGTCATCACCGCAATAACCACTGAAACCCAAACCAGGGTCATCAAAAACGACAGCGCAGCCAACGTTTTGCCCATTTGCCTACTCGCCTAGATGAAAAACACTTCAGTGAATGGTTGCTTGTCTTGTACCAGGCTCGCCGTGGCGCCGCCCGACGACGCTTGAGAATAGCCAAGCCTGCCTCGCTCTGCCTCCCGCCTCGCGGCGAATCCATGAAAACCACTTGGGCGAGATGGTGGATACGATACTTCACACAAAAGTTTAGTTCCCGGCCGTGGCCAAGCCACTGCCTAATCTGCCTGACACCTGAAAATTTCCGTTCCCAGTTTGCAGCTACCTGCGGCGTTGAGGGGCATCTGATACGCTTTTTTATTCAGTATCTGCCCCTGTATCGAAACACCCTCAGCCCTGACAATACTTCCACTCCCGACACGCCCGTGGAGCCCGACAGGAACCGTCCTGGCGGCCCGTTCATTTCGGAGGCCTCATGGCTAAGATGGCATTTTTCCTGTTCGGCTTTCTTGCGCTGACTATTGCGATTGGTCTGCTTGCCACCATCTCGCCGGTGTAGGGCTCACGCGCCAGCGTGTTAACGAAACGTGACCATCTCAAAGTCCGCCGAGGTACCCGCCGCCTGCCTTGCCAATTCACTGATGGCTATCGTGCGTACCTGCGCCCCTTCGTTCCAGGGGTTGGTGTAGCTCAACAGGCCCGTCGCCGGGTTGATCTGGATAATCGCGAAGGCGTGCCCGTCCCCCCTGGACCAATCCCCATTGCGCGCCGGCTTGCCGCCAAACACCACAGCCGCCTGGCTGCCCACGGCGCTGGCATTTTTCAGCAGGAAGTCGGTGATGCCCTGAGGTGTGTTTTCGGCATCGGCCAGCCGCAGGTGGTCACCGTATTGGCCTGCCAGCAATTCCATGACTTTATTGGTGGGCAATGAGCCTTTGGCCGGGTCAAGCTTGAAGTACTGGAACATCGCCCCGACCACGGCAGCGGCAGGTGGATCGCCCTTGCCGTATTGATCCAGGTCGCCAGCCTGCAGGTGGTAGACCGTCACCGGGTCGCCCGGCAGGCTGACATTGAAACTGCCATCGGCATTGGCCGTCACGCCCCTGCGCAATATCTCGGCGCCCGTACGCGTATTGGCGAACGCCCTGACCACCGAGATACCGACACAATCACCTTCGCTGGTCTGGTTCAGATGGGTGCCGAGCGGTTGCCCGATCGGGGTCCCGGCCAGCGAAGGCTTCCACGCCCCCGCATCAATGACACTGCCCTTGGCGTCACGGCGCAACGCATTGATGCTGCCTTCGGCGCTGTAGCTGCCGTCATTCAGGGATGCGACGATGTTCCTCACATCGGTGCTCAGGTTCGCCCGCGCGCCGCCGTCGCGCTTCAGTGCCTCCTGGAAGGCCTGTGCTGCAGCGGTAATGCGTTGGCGCACGGCATCGTCCGGGCGGGTGCCGCGACTTTGGTCAAGCGCCTGGAGCAATTGATGGTACGTACTTTCGATGGCGCGAATGCCGACCTGGGGAGCAGCAAAGGCTGGACCGACAGACGCCATGGCGAGGACAGACGTGATCAGTGTAAACCGCAGGTACTTGTGCAGACGCCCAGAGGTTTGGAGGGTCACGGGGGCTTCTCGGATAAGGAAGTGTGAAAGCGATACGTCGAACCACCATCCCGTTCAATCGCTTCGTGCCGCAACGTCCCGTAGCAGGCCTGGAAACAGCGGCGAGCATGCACAGGCCGGCAAAAAGCGTCAATAGCGGCCTGTGGCTATGCACGAAGCTGGTTCAGCCGGCAAAAAGCATGGGATACAACGACAGCACCAGCAGCCCTGCCATCGACCAGTTGAACACCCGCAACCAGCGCGGCTCACGCAGCACGTTACGCAAACCGCTGCCACAACCGGCCCATACGCAAACGCTGGGCAGGTTCACCAGGGCGAACACCGCGGCAATCAACAGCACATTGGTGACATAACCTTCCGCTGGCGTGTAGGTGGTGATCGCGCCCAATGCCATCACCCAGGCCTTGGGGTTGACCCACTGGAAGGCTGCCGCCCCAAGAAACGTCATGGGTTTGCGCTGGGCATCGGGCTCATCGGAGATCGCGCCGGCGTTGGCGATCTTCCAGGCCAGGTACAACAAATAGGCCGCCCCCACATAACGCAACACGGTGTACGCCCACGGTAACGCCTTGAAGACTTCACCCAATCCCAAGCCGACGGCGATCACCAACAGCATGAAGCCAATGCTGATACCCAGCGCATGAGGAATCGAGCGACGAAACCCGAAGTTCACCCCGGACGCGAGCAACATGGTGTTGTTGGGGCCAGGAGTGATTGAAGAAACAAAGGCAAACAGCGCAAACGCTGACAACAGGCTTGAAGACATGAACATGGGACGGCATCCGAACGAAGAACAGTGCCCACGACAGTAGAGCGTTGTGCCCGCCTGCGCCCCGTACAGCTGCGAGCGGATGCGGGCATACACTTCGTCAGCCCAGCGAGGCCAGGAACGCCCGATAACGCGCCGCCGTTTGCTCGGGCCGCTCGACCATTGGCAGGTGCCCTACGGCATCCCAGCATTCAAGTTGCGCGTGCGCGATGCCGCCGGTCCATGTAGTTGCACTGGCAATTGGCACCATCCGGTCTTCCCGCCCCCACAGCAACAGTGTCGGGACGTGAATGTCCTTGAGCCAGGGTTCCAGCCGCGGGCTGGCGGAGAAATCCGCGAAGATTTCTGCCAGTTCCGAACGCCGGTCGATATAGGCCTGCGCCTCAGCAGCCAGCAGCACCTGGGGTATCCACGGTGGCGAAGCCATGGTCATCGAAAAAAACCGATCGAACTGCGCCCGTGAATGAATCAGGAACGGGTTGTCCCCCTGGTTGACCAGCTCTTCCACTTCATTGGGCTGGGGCAACAGCACGCCGACCGGGCCGATCAGCGCCAGCGACACCACGCGGCCGGGGTAATGCGTGGCCAGCCAGGTCGCGACATAAGCGCCCATCGAACTGCCGACCACGTGCACCGTGTCGATGCCGCAGGCATCCAGCAACTCGATCAAGCGCCCCGCCTGGGCTGCGATGCTGTAGTCGGCGCCCTGCTCGAAGCGGTTCTTACCGTGCCCGGCAAGGTCGGGAATGACGACTCGATAGTCTGCCGTAAAGTGCCGGGCGAAGCCGAACCACACGCCTTTGTCCGCACTGAAGCCGTGAATCAACAACAGCGGCGGCGCGTGGCCGGCCGTGCCGCCTTGATAGGTGGCGAGGGTCATATGCTTGATGGCCACCGGCACCTCCTTCAGGCGAGCGCGCACCGCCTCCACCTTCGCAATGATCGTAAACAGCAGCCCTCCGACACGTGGGTACGTCCACCATACCCAAACAGCAATCACTCCCAGCAAGGCGATTATCACGAGCATCAAGGTTTCTCCGCAGACAAAAACGACGTACTGGATTCTGGATTCGGGGCTAAAGCGGGAACTACAGGTTCCCACGTTATTGAGCCTTGCATCGCCCTGCCTCATTGCTCAGGATAGCGATCTTCATCTCAACACCGGCAAAAGGCTACTGCATGAAGCTGTTGCGTAAATGGCGTGAACATCAAGCGCGCAAGGCATTGCGTGCACTCCCCCAACTTGAGCGTGCTACGCAAAAGTTGCGCAATCGCTACCCCAAGTACACGTTTGGCGTGGGCACATACGGTGACTTGAAGGTTCACGACTGGAACGAAGGCACCACATTGCGCGTAGGCGCTTATACGTCGATCGCCGGCAACGTCGAGGTGTTCCTGGGCGGCCACCACCGTACCGACTGGTTGAGTTGCTACCCCTTCCCCGCCAAGATCGAAGAAGTCGCGCATATTACCGATTTCGGCGGCAGCAAAGGTGACGTGATCATCGGTAATGATTGCTGGATAAGCTCACAGGCGATCATTCTTTCGGGCGTCACCATTGGTGATGGCGCAGTGGTAGCCGCAGGTTCCGTGGTGACCAAGGACGTCGCGCCTTACGCCATTGTGGGCGGCAACCCGGCCAAGCCGATCCGCTGGCGGTTCGACGAGCCTACCCGCTTGATACTTGAGCAGGCGGCCTGGTGGAACTGGCCAGTCGCCGAGGTGCGCCAAGTGGCGCACCTGCTGTGCAGCACGGACATAACGCCCTTTGTCGACTACCTGAAACAGCGTGCCATCGAGGCGCAATAACCATGACGCTCCATGAAGAAAACCCATCGACAGTCAATCTACGTCACCGCCCTGGAGGGTTCTGGCGCTGGCTGCCCATTGGGCTCTTGATGGGATGTATCGTCATAACGTCGTTGATGCTATTGGCAGCCCAGCCGCCCGAATGGATGTTTGTGGCACTCAACGTTGGCTGGGCAATCGTCGCGCTGACACTACTGGTAAAGCTATCGGGTATGTGCCGCGACAATTGAGACAACGGCTCAAAACGTCAGCGTGACAGCAATCGTGTCGGTGTAGGTACCGGCGGGCAACCCTGGCTTACCTGGCGATTTGCCGTAAATATTCACCGCCTGCGCAACCCCGGTACTGGCGGTGAGGTTGATAGTGCCGTTATTGGCCAGAATCTGCGTGTGGGCGGCGTCGGTGTAGATGTCATACGGGGCAAAGTGGCCAGCGCCATCTGCCAGCGCCCGCGTGCCACCGGTGGATTTACCATCATTGACGCCAGACGTGACCGTCAGTATCGGCGAAGTACCCGCCGAACACTGGATAGACAACGGCGCTCCCCCGCCCCCCAGCACCTGTGCGTCAGCCTCCGTGTACAGGGAGTTGGCGGTGCCAAAATTCAACGCGCCAAAATTCAAGCCTGTGGAACCTCCCACACCATTCACCAGGCAACTGTTGGTCAGTATCAGCGAGGCGCTGATTTGGCCAGTGACAGTGGTCGCCGCCTGGGCGCTGCACACCCAAGCCAGTGTGACCAAAGGCACAATGACTTTTGAGATAAGTCCATGCATGACGCGCTCCTTATGACTTGCCAACTGCGTAGAAGGTTAGTCAGTCAGGAGGAAACTGCCAGTCAGGCGAGAAATAGCGGAGGGCTTTCCTTTAAAAAAAGCGGGAGGGACTGAAGTCAGCCGATGCTCGCTTATGCACAAAAAAGGCTTTCAACTTCGCCGGAGTCTTAAGGGCCTGCAAGGCAAATCGATTTGCCTTGGGGGACGCTTCCTAGAGAATCTTTCGGCCTTGCGCCCCGTGACGTTCCCTCGGTACCAGCCCCAACCCCGGCCCCTGCCGAACGAACAAATCTTCCAACAACCCAACACGCCCTCCGTGTCGCTCGGTGATCAGTATCCTTTTCTCCGGTCGAAAAAGAGCCCGCATCTTGGCGGGCTCATCTGATCAAGGGTACTTATCAGCGTCTGAGGCTTCGTACACGCTCGATTAATTTCCAGGCTTTGGAGGAGACGATGCTGTCATAAAGCGAACTCAACTCTGCGAGGTGCACGCGAACATTTTTCAGTTCAGATAGAAGCTGCTCGTTTTTTGCGGTGAGCAATGCTACCGCTTTGTCCTGCGCGGACGTATCTGGCAGTGACAAAACCGGCGCCGAAACAGCGCTAGCCACCTGCTCCAATGGCACGACTGGAGAAGGAAATTCTTTGAAGTGGGCAGATCTGAATGCGAACAGCGGCACCAGGTCGCACCTTATAAAAAAGGCGTTCACATGCGATGAGACGTCGTAGATGTAACCCAACTCGGCAACCTTTGAACGGATCTCATAGAGGTCCAAGTGCCCAACTTCAATACAAAGCACTCCAGGCAGCACCGCGCAACCCTGCATTCCGGCGATTACGGACAGCTCGTGACCTTCTACATCGAGTACCAGCAGGTCAACATGCTCGATTCCGTTCCTGGAAATGAACTCAGGCCACGTCAGCAGGTTGACCTCGACATCAATAAATTTGCAGCCCCCCTCTTCAAGTATTGAGAGATGCTTTTGCGTATGCGCGAGTGATCCATTTGTGCAGTCGACGCCAAAATCAGGATGATCGACAGCATGGAAAGTGGCAGTTCCGACCTTGCTGGAAAGGGCGAAATTCAGATTTGTTGAATCTGGTCGGTTTACCAGCAACTTTTCGTAGACCCAAGGCACAGGCTCAATGTTAAAACCTTTCCAGCCGAGTGTTTCCTCAAAAAATTTGCATGAATTCTCGGTCAATCCGTCGAAAGCACCACACTCTACAAAAATCCCCCTTATTCCTTCATCCCGAAAATACCTTTCGTAAATGAATCGATCAACTTGAGGCTGAAACTGTCCGTAGAATTTGTGCATATCACGACCGCAACCAAGGCTAGAATCGAACCAAGGATACTACTCCTGCGTTGTGCTCACGGTACACCCTCGATCTACAGAAACGCGGTCCGCGGCGAATGGGGCCAGGCCGCTATTTCCGACAGGCAATAAAAAACCCTGCCTGAGCAGGGTTTTCTATTTCAGTTTTAACGGTTGTTTTAACGAAGTGTCATGCGGGGCAGAGTTGGCGAACCATAAAACTTCAGCTCGCCATCTTCCCACCACGTTGCGAAGTTCGCACCGATGTCGCCAGGGACGGGAGCTTGAGTTGTATCGATCGCAAACGGTGCGCCTTGGCTAGAAACTTCGGGAAGCGAAAGGAAGCCGGTAATCACGCAGCCCTTGGGCGCCGCTCCAGGCGCCGCATTGCGGCGCTCAAGAACAACAGAGCCGTAAGCAGTCGAGCCTGTTTGCAGCACAAACACATTTTTTACACGGACGTAATTCACGTCAGTGATCAACACTGCGGCGTCGCCACAATCGCCATAGACGCCGTCAATATCGACGTCATAGCTACCCACGCCGAAAATATCAACGCATTGACCCGTCACGTTGTCTCCAACGTTGTCGACGAACTTATTGTTGCCGTAGGACGTTACCAGCTCATAGCAGTCCTCAGGAGCCCCATCTGTCCAGCACTCTTTCACTAGAAGCCCAGAAGTCTCCCAGAACTCACAGACCTCATTACCTGCCGAGTTAGAGCCATCAATCTTTTGGAAGAAGCACTGCAAAACCGTGATATTGCTGGTCCGGCGCCATTCAAACAGACGCCGATTAGCCACGTTTCCTTCGAACGAGCAGTTCTCAAAAATACAGTTGTCCGCGCCATTGCCGTACGCGGCGGTTTTAGTGACCCCTGGCGTATAGGTAAAGCGCACGTTTTTGAAATGACTATTGCGAATCATATTAGGGAGCTGGCTGCCGATGTTGCCACCAGGCTTCAGGTAATTGAGGTCACCGATCCCAACATTGCACCCACTAATAATCGTATCGCGAACATTCGTGTAATCGATGGTCCAGCCATTGCCAACGTGCCAATGGAAGTGGCTCGACATGAACGAGCAACGATAGATTTCGACTTCGAAAGCGCCTGAACCATAGGCAAAAAACACGCCGTTTGTAGGTGTATTTTTTGCAGTGCCCCGGACGATACAATCAGTAAGCTTGACCTTTTTGGAGAGCTGACCAGCACCAACGAAACAGTAGTTGGAAAGACCTGAAATCTCGGAAGAAACCATTTCCAAGGTACCGGAACTGATGTTGGCCATCACCTCGTCAGCAGTGCCGCTGCCGCCTGCAATTTTGCAGCGTTCATACACAATAGGAGTGCCGAACGCGACAAAATTTATCGCTGCAGAGCCGTTCGTGACACCGGAGGCCTGCACGTTGAAAAAGCGAACGTAATAAGTCGCCGCCGGGTCGTTGAAGACGAAGGCCGGTTTCCCGCTCGCAAACGTAATGGATTTATTCTTGATTACATAAGGGTCGGCCTGGGTGCCGGTCCCGCTTGCCGCCAGAGCCGAGGCGGATGCCTGAGAAGTGATTGAAATAACAGGCGATGGCGTACGAGGATCAGTAGTCACCCCCACCTTTGTCGGATCTGCAGGGCCCAAGGTTACCCAAGGCTGGCAGCCCGCATTTCTACGAATTGATTCGGCTTTAAACATTGCCTGCATGCGCACAAGTTCAGCGAGAGGAGCTGATCCGATGGGTGTACTGATCTGCGTATCAGCGGGTAGCGGATCAACCGAAGATAGTTCCAGGCTAAGAGCTTCGGAGGATTCGGTTTGGGTAGTAGGGATTTCGGTTATGTCGTTCATTTTACTTTCCTTGGTTATGAAAGGTCCGATCACATCGGGCCAGCGGTCTTCCGTGTTTACATATGCAGCGAGACAAACCATACCTCACAACAACTGTATATGCATACAGTTTTTTTTAAAAAGGGTCGCTCTTTCCCATCGGGCAGGGAATGGAGGACCATCGAAAGGTTAATCGCGCCGGGGTTGCCGCGGCGAGCGCCTTGGTGTAGGTACGGGTCAGACCAGCATTTCCGTGTATTGAGTCGCCACGAAAACGAGCCGAGGCCTACCACCTAATACAGCTTCGCCTGACACATGAATCGTAGGGGCTGCGGAAAGAATTTCGAAAGTTGCGGACTCGATCCTCAAATCGCAGGTAATAAAAAACCCCGTAGACGTTAATCTACGGGGTTTCTCGGAGTGGAGGCCGAGGTCGGAATCGAACCGGCGTAGGCGGATTTGCAATCCACGAAAAAAACGCTATAAATCAATAACTTAAAACAAATACTTTTCCGCACTTGTAATGTGTCAAAACGGCTGAAGACCTTTGTTTGCGTAACGTTCATTTTTCATTGCGGAACTGATTTTTGATCCAGCCTTGGTTGGCCAGCATCGTCGCAGTCGTTGCACAAAACTGCCCCCCCCCCCCGCGAAAGACGACAGGCAGCTTTCGGCCAGAAGCAGCCGCTCGCAATCGGTAGTTTCCATACCGCAGCCGTCAGCCGTCGATCAATCTCGTGGAATCTGACCGCTCAAATAGCCAATGCTCGAAAGAAACACGCTGGTATCTCGATTAGAGCGCAGGCGAACGACGCGGCATGTTGATGGCGCTGTCGCCACCAGCTGCTGCATATTCACTCGCGCTGTTTTTTTCGTCCGCCACATAAATCTCAAAAACTCTGGCAGATTCGCCAGCAGTTCGGGGCAGTTGTCCGGCAAATCGGGCCGAGAGCTGCCGCGCTGGAGCAGCGTTCTTAGCAGCACGCGCCAAAATCGAAGCGTCGCCGAACGATCAATCCATATCAAAAGATCTGCGCGCGCTACCCGATTCTCCCAAGTAACGGAATGGCCGCCTTCGAATATCCAGCGGTCACGAGCCTCGACCTCGGAACAAAGGCGCGTTTTCTCGTCTCGGCTTCGTTCAACCCACCCTGGCTGCCAGTGGATAGTGTCTATATGAACGACAGGTAAGCCCGTGCGCAGACCAAGCTCCCGCGCTAAAGTGCTTTTGCCCGACCCAGGTTGACCAATAATCATCACCCGCTGCATCTAAGCTCCTTCTCGCCATACGCGCTATTTTTTGGGGGGCGGCGATTTTACGTCAACCTCCTACGCCGTCAACAGGCAGCAAGCCAAGACTTGATTGTCGCGACGGTCCGCTTTGGGTCGAAAGCAATCTATTATTGTCGCAGCCGCCATCCCCACCGCATCCGATGATGGATTGGACGTAGCCTTCCCCAAACTCCCCGCAGGCTCTACAAACCGCTGGGACGAAGCCAGAGAGAAAGCAGCTATCAAGGTGTGTATTCCAGTGATAGTGACCATCCATTCCAGTGGTTGTGAGCCACCCATTCCAGTGATAGTGAGCCACCGCGCTGGTGATTCTGAGCCACCAGAACTCTGCCTACTTGTAGCGGCTCGCGCTTGAAAATATGCAGCCCGCACTCATCAGACTTTCTGGCACGTTAAGTGCGTCAACGCTGCTTTGTGGCGATTGCATCTGAAGTAGCCTCCATTGTGATCACTCCCTGAAATCTTTTGCATTCTTAGCCTGCCGCCTTTGGGAAATGTCCTATTTACTCTCGAAGTTTATGTGTGCAGCCTTTGGCGCATTATTTTGAGCGTCCGCCCGTGGACGCGGAGCTTTGACTGGACTGATCTGCAAGAATTAACCGGGGAAGTATGGATATGACAACGCCCATTCAATGGCAAGAACAGATCGCGCAAGTCTGCACCCACATTGGTATACAACAGGTTGATCTACTGCTCGACCAAGCAGGATGGGGCAACCGTGCCGTGCCTGCCTTGGAGATATTGACGCCAAAAGTCCCCTGGTTCTCGCTGTTCACCGGCACGCCAGAGCAAAACCTGCTGGATCAGGCCCCTCTATTGATGCGCCTGGACTTGACGCAGTGGCGACATATGGCCTGGCTGGAACAGTTGGTGGAGCACGCCACCGATGGCCGCCTAATGGTGGTGATCTCGTCATTGCCCTTTGAAGTTTTGAGTAAAGCCCTGCAAGGGTTTTCGCAATTGGCCTGGGGTGGACAAACAGGTTTGTTACGGTATTACGACTCACGCATCTTTCCCCTCCTCATGTCCTCGATCCTCACCGATCAGCAGCGCGCAGAGTTTATGCAAGTCGCCAGTTATTGGGGCTGGCTTGATCGGGATAACCAGCCGCAGTGGCTACAGGGCACGGGCCTGACGCATCAGAGCAACATTCAGGTCAGCCCTTTCGTCGAGTTGAACGATCAGCAATTTGACCAGATCGGCTGTATCAGCGATGCGCAGCAACTACTGAGTGATAAAAGCTTTGATTTCTTGGGCAAGAGCCGAGAGCAGCGCTTCGCATTGTTCTACTCACTCGCTGTGCAAGCCAGCCAGGAAAACCACTTCGGTGATTTGGCCAAGTATGTGAAACAGAACTTAAGTGGAACCGTTGAGCCTGTATAGCCACCCTCTATGCGGTCATGACAATCAGCAAGGAAGTTGCTAACGATGCAATCGATAATGAGAAAATCCATACAGCAAGGTTTGTTTATCTTGTTGGGATTAGCGTTGTTCGGATGCTCTTCAGCCAACAACGAAATGGCTGGGGGAAACCTGCAAGCCGTCAATCATACCGTGCACGGTATTAACTGGATGTCGGTCAATGGCTACCGGGCGGACGGTGGTGGTGGTGCGTCATGCTGCATCATCATGCCGACTAAATGGCGTCCTGGCCTGAAGGCCAATATTGAATGGGAGATCGATCCCGAGCCATCTGCAAAAATGCCCTCTGTAACATCAAATGAGTTCAGGGAGGTTTATGCAAGACATGCAGCCAACTACCAGCGCCACAGCACCACCGTGGAGATTCCAGAGTGGCCTGGAACGGAGTCTTGTGACCTAAAAGTTCATTTCTTGACTTGTAATCGGGTCAAGGTTACCACGGCATGTGCAATGCCTGGTCAACCCAATTATCCGATCAATGAACCTGTGCAAATGAAGGAGCCAGCGGTATGTCCGAAGTGAACAGCAACTCAAAAGATAAAGCTTGGGGGCCGCCAGTTTTTCCTGCTGCGGGGCGTTTTCCGACTAAAGCTTCGGATGTGACAGATAACTACAATAAACAAAGCGCTGAACAAAACTCCTTTCAGCAGGAACGTGACGACCAAGGGCGTCGCACGCAGCGTTTTACCTGTTGCCATAGCCTGCATATCAGCCTGTTTTTCGATGGCACCAACAATAACGAGAAGAGCGACACCCAAGACGGTCATCCCACTAATATCGCCAAGCTGTTTCATGCCTCACTACGAGGTACCGAGGCGAATGGGCAGGGTTATTTTTCGTATTACATGCCCGGTGTCGGCACGCCATTCCCCGAAATTGGCGAAATGGATTACAGCGATGGCGGGCTGCAATTTGCTACTGGGGGTGAAGGCCGGATCAACTGGGCGTTGGTTTCGTTGGCCGATGCCTTGCATATGGCCCTGACCCAGCCGAAAACTCCATTGTCTCAGGCACGTCGGGCCGAAGCAGTCGAGGCCATGAGCACCTTAAAGGCCCCGATGATGAGTGCCTTGGGCGAAGGCAATCGACGGCGAATCATGAAAGAGCTGCTGGCCCCCTTACAGGATCGTAAGGACAAGGCCCAGCCTAAAGTGCTGTCGGTCAAACTGTACGTGTACGGCTTCTCTCGTGGAGCGGCAGAGGCTCGCACGTTCGTTACCTGGTTGAGTCAGTTGTTCGACACCCCTGAAGGGGCCGAACTGCCAAAACAAGAACTGCTGGGCTTGCCTGTCAGCGTCGAATTTCTCGGTGTGCTGGACACGGTGGCCTCGGTGGGTATCGCCCATGTGGCCCCGTTCTTTGCAGGGCATATGGACTGGGCCGATGACACCCAGTTGCTACCCGACGCCCGGCGCTTTCCGAACTTGGTCAAGTGTTGCCGGCACTTTGTCGCGGGATTTGAGCAGCGCTCATGCTTTCCGCTGGATTCGATCCGTAACGAGAACGGCCAGTATCCGACCAATACCTATGAGGTGGTGTACCCCGGTGTGCACTCCGATGTGGGCGGCGGCTACCCGCAAAATGACCAGGGCAAGGCCCGTGAAGGTACCCATGAGCTGGTGTCGCAGATTGTCTTGCACGACCTGTATGCCGCTGCTTTTGCGGCGGGTGCACCGCTGCAAGTGCCTGAAGAGGTACTGCCGGACACATTTAATAATAGCTCGGAGAGGTTGTGGCGAAAAATGGGGCCTGGGACTTCCTCGGAGTTTGTGGTCAGTCAGCAACTGATTGAGCGCTTCAACGCCTGGCGCCTTAAAACCCTACCGGGTGTTGCGGCTGACAAATCTGTCGAGAACTCGGCCTATGAGCCGCTACGACTGAACACTACCGTAGAAGACACCTTGGCCGATCAACTCGGCTGGATCACCGGTTGGCGCATTGGTCGTTACGTCAATGACCCTCAAGGTGATAACGACAGCTACAAGCGTCAGCCGTTCTTCACCGGGGCCAACGAAGTCACCGCCTACGACGAGGGTGTACAGCGAAAGGATTATGAGTCCAAACAACAGGAGGCGGTAAAGGATCGGTTGAAGAACCGCGAGGCGGCCATGAACTATCCCGGCCCACGGATCTATGAACCACAAATCGACAAAACCCAACTTAAACAGGCCGCCGAGGAATTCAAGTCCGACTACACCGGCCAGAAGCGCGAGCAGACCAGTTGGCAAGGCACGGTGACCGATGTGGTGTTACGTGACGCGGTCTTCCTGCTTAACGAGAATGACGAGTCCAAGGACCATGACGCCCTCAAGACGGCAGGCGATCAGCGCAGTAAGCAACTGTTTCGTGATGCTCAAGGTACGTCCAGTGCAGACCCTGACATGGCCCTGCTGGTGGCGTTGTTCGATGACCAGATACACGACTCGCGGGCCTGGTTCATGCACGACAAGTTGAAGTCGAGGGAGTTGTGGGCCGGTTATTTCTTTTACCGCATGACCTATTTCGGTAACGACAACAGCCGCGATCTATCTCCGGTTGTAGTCGCCGGTCGCATATTGGGCGTGGCGATGATTGCCGGGGCTACGGTGTATGGCATCAAGCGCCGTGGCGTATTGGGTGGTGTCGGCGGACTGGCTGCGGGCATTGGGGCGGCGACTATCGGCTACCAGGTGATCGATAAAGCCAGTGGCATGGCGCTGCCGTTCCTGCCGGGCGCGGAACAACTCCTGCAACCGACCAGCCATGCTGGCCAAGTCGCGGCGGAGCAGAAGCGTCAGATTGACCAGGATGACTTTGCCCAGCGAATGGAACGAACCACCGCCATGCTTCGTCAGGCCGGCAGCTTGTTCGAGCCGGGGGTGACCGCTTAGGCCGCGAAAATTAAATCACTCTTGTCGATTGCTTTATAACCTCAGTTCCTACTTCAACTGACGGTTTTGGTGATCGACCCGCACCTTCTCGCTTCCCGCCCCATTCCGCCCGCAACTGTTCTCGGCTAGCCAGCCAGCCTTCCGCCCGTATCAGCATTGGCCAGAGCAGTTGAGGGTGTTCCAACAGATGCTGATTGAGCAGACGGCAGACGCTGTAGGCCTTGGGTGGCAAGCCTTCAGGGCTGTGTAGCTGATCAAGTAAAATGCGGATTGCATTGTCATCAGTGACTTCCTGCTGTCGTTCTGCGAGCAGTTGCCAGACCTACGGGCGTCGGTTCGATAACCACTGCGCAATGTTCTGCGCGGGGAGCAATATCGGCGTCGTGAACAAGCTTTCATGGTGCTCAATCGTCTCTGTCGTCAGAAGGCGATTGACCTCAAGATCAAACCGCTTTTTCTGCCGCATGCCAGCTTTATAGCGAGCTGCCGCCCCCTTTGCCCCCTCCCTCCCATCGTCCTGAAAAGGCGAGTTGGGCGCATGGTGGGCACACAGTTTTCGACCGGGTAACGGGTGCCGCCAGCATAACGTGCAGTACTCCATTGGATCGATTTTATGAGCGGACTTGAGTCGTAGCCCCTGCACGGGAATGTCCAAGCGCTGGCATATCGCGAGGAACTCGGTGACCTCAATAACCGTAGGGAACTCGAACTCTCTTGGCTGACGCCTTGTATGCGCGTGGATGAGCTTGACCGCGTACATCACTTCAACCAGAGGATCCTCGTTAGAAGTGACGCAAAAACCCAACGTAACACAGATGAAAAAAATGCCATCCCAGGTTGCCGCACGGTGCACCTTTAACTCCTGCCAATGTTCAGGCGGAATCAGCGGTTGAAGGTACTGATGGATCAGGCGTAGTGCCAGCGCCGGCGTAACGGCCATGTCGGCTGTGTGCAGCTTGATCGCCCAAAGCGCAACCGAAACGTCTTCTCGGGAAAATGCATTGATGTCTTCATCGCTGAGGTAGAGCGGCAAATCAAGTGTCCAATCTGGGCAGTAGTTAAGTTTCCTGCAATTACCTAACATTCGCCATCGGGATATTGGCGCGTAGGCAAGAGGTTAGCAGTGGAAACGATGACGCTCGGTGAGGTGAGTCTTATTCTAAAGATTACAGAACACACGGCACGAAATCGGCTGAGCATGGGATTACCTATGCCTCCGTCATTTCGCGTTGGCCGTCGTCGTTTGTTTCTTACGCAAGAGGTTGAGCGCTGGCTCGCACAGCAAGCGGGTGTCGACCTTCTTATGGACCGCACACGTTAAACCTGCATGCGTAGGCCGCACCCGGCGACATCGATAACGGAGGGTAAATATCGCAGAACGTGCCGATTAAAAAACCAAACACTGGATGCACAAAAGGCCCGGAGCAGCAACTCCGAGCCCTTTGATAGATGAAGCAGGCCATACAGCGCCTACGATTCTCAGCGTCCCTCTATCGGCTGTCAAGGCCGAGGGGCAGGTATTGCCTGCCATTCAGACGTACGACCGGAGTTTTAATGAGAATCAGGATTGAGCCACGCCTGCTGCGGGAAGCTGTGCGTTTGCATTACGGCGCTCACCTTTCAGCACGGGAAATGGCGAGCTGTACCGGGCTTTCACGTAACGGTTTAAACCGCTTGCGTCAGCACTTGGAGAAAGTCGAGTTTGATCTGACCCATCTTGATTCGATGAGTGACGACCAGCTCTATCAGAGCCTGGGGTTGAAATCTTTCAGAGGGTTTCGCCTGAAAGCCAGCCCGGATTGGAACTGGGTGCATGTCGAACTGCGCAACCCCAGCGTTACCTTGGAGCTGCTTTGGCGTGAGTGGCGGGCCACAGAGCCAGACGGCATTGCCTATTCCCAGTTTACCGCAAGCTATCGAGCGTTTTTGCGGCAGCGACCACTGGTGATGCGCCAGTTGCACCTGCCTGGGGACAAGCTGTTCCTCGGCTATGCAGGACAGACAATGCCCATTTTCCTGGCTGATCGAGCCGAAGCGCAGTATGCGCAAATATTTGTCGGTGTCTTGGGCTACTCCGGCTATACATTTGCGTGCGCGGTTTGGAGTCAGCGAGTCAGTGACTGGCTGCAATGCCATGTGGAGGCATTCAATTTTTTCGGCGGTGTATCCCGGTTGCTGGTTCCGGACAACCTAAAGGCCGCGGTTATCAAGCATGGCCGCGATGAGGTGCAGCTTAATCTCACCTATCAGCAGCTTGCCCATCACTATCAGACCACGATCTTGCCAGCGCGCCCACGCAAGCCGAAGGATAAGGCCAAGGCTGAAACAGGGGTGAAACTAATTCAACGCTGGCTGTTGGCAGCGTTACGGCACCGACGGTTTTTCAGCCTGGAAGAACTCAATCAAGCCATTGCCAGCCTGCTCCCGGAGTTCAACCAGCGCCCATTCAAGCGACAGCCCAGCAGTAGTCGGCAGAATCTTTTTGTAGCCACCGAGGCATCAGCACTTCTTCCGCTACCAGTACACCCATACGAACATGCGGATTGGCGCTTCAAAGTGCGGGTACGCAGTGATTACCTGGTCGAATACGACGGTCATCACTACTCCGTCCCCAACCGGTTGGTGCAACAGCACGTGGATCTACGGGCAACTGCGCAGGTGATTGAGGTCTTCCATAACCACCTGCGTGTCAGTAGTCATCCGCGCCAAGCCACTCCCGGCATCAGCGTGCATGCCGAACATCGGCCGCTGAACCACCAGTACTACATCGACAGCGAGCCTGCGGCCCTTCTGCAATGGGGGGAAGGGGTTGGCCCGTCGGTACTTCAACACCTGCGTTATCACCTGACCGAGCGGGCCGATGTTGCTAACGGCCACAAAGCGGCAAGCGCCTTACGACGCGAGGCACGCGTTCATGGTGAAAGCCGCTTGGAGGAAGCCTGTGCGTATGCCTTGAGCATCAAGACCTTTGCCCTGAAAAGCCTGCAATCCATCTTGCGCGAACAACCGGATAAACGCCCCAGCTTGAATGCCCAACCCGCCTCGACGCCCTCCCATGAAAACCTCCGTGGCGCTCAGTATTTTGCCGATGAAAAGGACCGTTCGACATGCTAAACCAACCAACCCTAAACAAACTTCAGCACCTCCAGTTACCCGGCATGGCCAAGGCGTATCGAGAACAACTGGAGCAACCGAGCAAACAGCAACTGTCCTTCGATGACAGGCTAGGATTGATGGTTGATCATGAACTCAATGATCGCGAGAACCGCAAGCTGCAACGGCTGCTAAAGCAGGCAAAACTGCGCTATGCCGCACACCTCGAAGATGTGGACTTGCGCAGCAGTCGAGGGCTGGACGCACAGGTGATCGCGGGGTTGACCAGCTGCGACTGGATATCCCGACAGCAAAACTTGCTGGTGACCGGGGCTACAGGGACAGGCAAGAGCTGGTTGGCTTGCGCCTTTGGAAGTCAGGCGTGCAGACAAGGCTTTTCGGTCATCTACAAAAGCGCCTCGAAGCTCTACGAAGAGTTGCAGACTGCGATAGGCGATGGCTCGTTGCCAAAATATCGCACGATGTTGAGCAAAGCGCGTCTGTTGATTCTCGATGACTTTGGTCTTGCGCCCGTGGAGCCAGTAGTGGGTTACACGCTGCTGGACATTGTCGATAGTCGCATGCAAACCGGCTCATTGATTATCACCAGCCAATTTCCGACAGAACACTGGCACAGCCTATTCGTAGACGCGACATTGGCGGAGGCTATTTTGGATCGGATCGTGCATCGATCGCATCGGATCCTCCTAAAAGGCGAATCGTTGCGTAAACAAGCGATGAAGTAATAACTCACTGGCAGAGGGGGCATTACCCCTTCTGTTTTTTGGGGGCCGCTGGGTCAGTGATCAGCATGTGCTGAGTTGCAGCATTGAGTGGCTCATAACCACCAGCGCGGTGGCTCACAATCGCTGGAATGGGTGGCTCACAACCACTGGAAACAAATGTCACAACCACCAGCGCCCACAATCAAGGCCGGTGCTGACGGCGACTCAAGCCCTAGCAGTTCTGATCCGCCAGTTCCAGTTCAAGGACATCCGACCGAAGGCCGCCAGCGAAATCGCATTGACACACGCCAGCCGCCTGCTTGGCCACAGTACCGAAGAGATGACTAAGAAGGTGTATCGTCGAGTAGGTGAGATAGTCAAGCCAACTAAATAAGAAAATTGTGCCAGGCAACTTGGCAACTACTACAAAAAAACCGGAAGATATCGCGTTAAAACGCACTCAACACAACACCAATAGTTACCTCGATGACGGCAATAAAAAGTCAAACTAACCCGTAGACGTCCGCGACATACTTACCTAAAGCTTCGCGCGAGAGACGCAGAAGTTTCCGCACATCGTAAATAGAGTCTTCAAAATGAAACTCAACCCAATCATAGCTCCTACTTACTACAATTGCGCCTACTGCATCTCTAATAGATGCTGTTGGCATTGAGCTGGTGACAAAAACGGGTGCACCGTTCCCGATGGGTACACCGTTTATTCGGCAGCCATGGAAGGTAACTTCACTATTGCCGTAAATTCGTATTGCATTACCTATCCTGACCGTGCTGGATGGGGAATCCTTCCTTATTTGAGGCTTCAACCTATCGTGCTTATTGAAATTCGTGTAGGAGCACAAATCGGAAAGCCACGTATTATCACAAACATGAGGTTGAATTGAAAGTACAACCGAAAGCAAATCTGGTCTTTGCTCGGCCAAACCAGGCATATTTTTAGCTAAACTCTTAGAAAACTTTTCCTCATCGGCACCGTAAGGGAAATAGGGTGTGTTTTTTTCTTGGTATAGCTTTCCCATATATCCTGTGCCGAATACTCAAGAATACTCCTAAGATGCTCCATGGTCGACTTTACAAGAGGCTTCAGAACATCCTTTTGTAGCTCATCAGAACAGGCAGAGTCATATCTCTCATCTATCCTTTCGAAATTGGAATCACACTCGCTAAATAAAGCTTGAATGTCAGAGTAACGATTCATAAGTAGCTTTTATCCAGTTAGGGAAGGTTAGATACCTCTTGAAAGGTAGCATCATGCCACCTAAGTATTCAACGACGATATCTCGGCAAAAAATTGTGCTCAAGATCCCTCCTGAACGTTTCCGGGCGGGATGAAATCGGCCATCGAATGAGACTGGATTGCGGAAGGCATCCCAAAAGTTGCGGAAGGGATTGAATCGCAGGCAATAAAAAACCCCGTAGATCATTGATCTACGGGGCTTTAAGAGTGGAGGCCGAGGTCGGAATCGAACCGGCGTAGGCGGATTTGCAATCCGCTGCATAACCATTTTGCTACTCGGCCTCAAACGATCAATGCCTTACAACCGACATTCACCGCATATAAACTTGAGTGGGCTCTGTGAAGCTACCTCTACTCTATCTCATTGAAAACATTGAAGTTTTTAATGCTTCAGTGCGTTCGATGGGCGCAATTATGTACTCATTTGCCGGGGCTTGCAACCCCTTGATTTCAAAAAATATTCTCTCAAGGGGCCGGGTTTGCCGGTTGGGTACCCTACCGTCCTGCCTCGTCCTTGTCACGGATAACCTGCAATTGGTACTGCGGGTCGGCCTTGATCTGCTGCTCGGTAAATGGCAACGCGCTGAGTTTTTTCTCGGAGAACGCCTGGGTCTGGTCCTTGAAGTATTTGGAAGCCGGGTCGCTGGATAACGAGAATGCCAGCACGCCCTGGGCATGCGGGCCATTTTCATCGAACGTGACGATTTGCAAGTAGCTGCTGCCGCTGATTACCTCGCGCTTGCCATCGGCCATCGGTACGCTTTGCATGGCGTTGTACACGCCCAACTCTTGGGGCCCGCCGTGGATCGGCGTTTGGCCCGAGACCTGGATATCACCCCAGCGGCTATCGGCCGTCAGGCCGCGCTTGGCCACGTCGGCAGCTGATTCAAGCATCGCTTCATGCAGCGCCTTGGCCACATCTGCCCGTTCAACTGCCAGCCCACTAGGCGTGGTCAGCGGTTGCGACGGGTCGAAAGCCAGCTTCCATGCATCCGGCGCTTGCGCCAGTTGCTGCGCCAAATTGATGAAGTGCAGCAGGCCCACGCCGCTGTCGAGGTTGGCGCGCTGGTCCCAGCTTTTCAGGCTGTCGCACACCGGTTTCACGGCGGCGTCGGCGCCCGCGCAATATTTCAGCAGGTCCGGCATTACTTGGCTGGCGAGGTACACCTGGTTGTCCATGACCATGTCCTGCAAGTCGGCGACGCTGATCGGTTGCTTGTCGAGTTCCTGCAGGCGCTGTAAGGCGAACCGGGCACGCGGGCCCAAACCGATGTTCTCCTGGCTGATCACCGGCGAGAACCCGGTCAGCGGCGCCTTGGGGTTGACCAGCCACGCCGAGTCATTGGAGTGCTGTACGTAATCGGTGCGTTGCAGTTGCGGTAACTGGTCGGCGGGGAAAATCCCGGCCTGGGCGGCACGCGGGTCCACGTCCCAGGCACAGGCGCTGCGGGAGCCGTCGAGCATAATGAACTGCAGGCCCACCCGCGGATCGCTGCACTGCGCGAGTTTTTTCGCGCTGACGTTCGGCACCACCGACAGGTTCATATACAGGCTTTGGCCCTGGTCATCCGCCGCCAGGGTGTTGACCCACGGGATACCTTGCAGGGTGTGCACCGAGGTTTGCAGCTGGTTGAGATCCGCCGCGCGGTTCATCGCATACCACTGTTGCAGCACCCGGTCGTTACCCAGGTTGGCGTCCCGCAGGCTGAAGGCGTATTTGTTGTCCCAGTCCAGCTTGCCCGGCCATTGCACTACGGGCCCGAATTGTGAGCTATAGACCGTACGGGTCTGCTCCTGGAGGCTGTTGCTGGCGGTTTTTACCTGCACTTTGATGCTGGTTTTTTCCATGGCCACGGATTTGCCGTCCAGCATATAGCGGGTCGGGTCCTTCGGGTCGAGTGTCAGGCGGTACAGCGTGAAGTGCTTGGACGTATCAACGGTGTGCGTCCAGGCCACGTGTTGGTTGAAACCGATATTGATCACCGGCAGGCCCGGCAACGCGGCGCCCATTACGTCGAGCTGGCCGGGAATGGTCAGGTGCATTTCGTAGAAACGCATGCCGCCCACCCACGGAAAATGCGGGTTGGCCAACAACATGCCGCGCCCGTTGAATGACCGGTCACGCCCCACCGCCACCGCGTTGCTGCCGCGGTCCAGGGCAAACCGTTGCTGACTGGCAGCGGCGACATCAAACGCCTTGGCATCCACCTGGGCAACAACATTGGGCGGCCTGGCGCCCACCAATGCCTCGGCAAACTGCCCGACGCCACCTTCCACCAACAACCGGCGCGTCAGCTTGACCAAGTCCTCGGCAGTAATCGGCCGTACCCAGGCCGCCTGGCACTGCGCCGGCAAGCCTTGGGCGGTACGCTCCTTGAGGTAGCGATTGTAGCCGGCGACATACCCTTCAATGCGCTGCTGCAGCGGCGCAGGTTGCGCCTTCCAGAACGCTGCCACGGCTTCGGGGGTGTTCAGCCAGGTAAAGAACACATCGTTGGCCAGGTTGTTACGCCCCTCCAGTGTCGCCTGCTCGGGGCCAAAGTATCTGGCGCGCTCGCCATTGACCGTCACCACCTCATTGGCCAGCAGGCACAGGTTGTCCTGGGCGTAGGCGTACCCGATGCCGTAACCCAGCCCGCGTTCATCGCTGGCCCGGATATGCGGGACACCAAAACTGGTACGCCGGATCTCGGCCGTGGCCTGTTGGTCCTGCACCCGCGCCGAGGCCGAAAGACTCAAGCCAAGTAACACCCCGGCCACACACACTCTGGACAACCCGTTGGAAATAATCACGCAGACTCCGCAGCCGAATTAAACACCGTAGCGAGACACAGCTTCGCCAACACCTCAGTTAAGACGTAAAACCGGGGAATAATTTAGCCGCCGCAGACGTTTATTCGGACATGCCGGTATGTCTCCAGGATGTTACCGACAAAATTTCTACATCCCGCACTTCATGATTTCGGCTGCTCGTACGTCTTATTAACCAAGAGCGCCATCATTTTCCTGATCAGGCTCTGATAAGGAGTTTTTGCATGTACAACCCGCAACTGCCCACGGAAGGACACTCATCCATGCATGACGGCGGTTTTACCACCGGCGACCAGGCATTCGGCAAGGTGCCGGAGCATGGCAACCAGCGCATTCGTCATTTGCTCAAGTGTTTTGGCCTGCGCACCAGCCTGATCCGGCTGAAGGTCATTGATGCGCTGCTCACCGCCGCCGACCATCAGCGCACCCTCGGCGTGCGGGGCGTACACAGCCACTTGCTGGAGTTGGGTATCCCGTTGTCGTTTCTCAGCGTGCGCGAAGTGCTCAAGCGCCTCTGCGCCGAAGGCGTTATCACCCTCAATGCCGACAAAAGCTACAGCCTGCACGAGCAGGCTGCCAAAGTCCTCGAAGGCCGGGCCTGACTCAGAGGTTGGGCTTGACCTTGCGACGCATCACACCGTTGATCACCACCACGGTCACTGCCACGGCGATGGCGATGTACTGGAAGGTCTTTTCGCTGATGACCCCATTGTTTTGCAGGTAGGACAGGCCAAACATCGTCCCCAGCACCAACAGGGAGATCAGAATCGAGTATTTCAAGCGTTGCTTTTGAGTCATGACAGATTCCTGAAGCTGAAAATTGTATCCACTTTGTATCGGCTACCACACCAAGCACATACCCATTGACGGGGATGGAATGGGGTCGGCGGGGTCTCATGTTACAGGCGATGAAAAACTTTGGCTTGTCCAACGCCTGATTGAACCTGTGAGTACCCTAGAGGATTTGGAAATGCTTCGTCGAATCACACTGCTGATTCCCTTGCTGATCATGTTGAGCATGAGCGGCTGCATTATTTTCCCCCACGGCGGCGGCGGTTGGCATGACCATCGCTACTACGACGGCGGACCGGGGTATTACCATCGCTGATCACGCTGCATAAACAACAAACCCGACAGCACGTCGGGTTTGTTGTGAAAGGCCAGGCCTAACTGTTGGCGCCGTGCACCCAGCGCTGATGCAACCAGCGTGCGAACGCATCCAGGGCAAAACCCAGCAAGCCGATCAGCAGCACCATCGCCATCAACTCCGAGTAGGCCAGGCGGTCACGGGTGTCGAGGATGTAATAACCCAGCCCTGCACTCACCCCGAGCATCTCGCATGGCACCAGCACGATCCACAGGATCCCGATGGCCAGGCGCACGCCAGTCAGCACGTGCCCCATCACCCCGGGAATGATCACCCGGCGCAAGGTTTCCCAGCGTGTCGCACTCAGGCTCTTGCTCAGTTGCAGCCAGCGCGGGTCGAGCTGACGTACCCCCGCCGCGGTATTCAGCAAAATCGGCCAAACCGCCGCGAACGCCAGCAGGAAGTAGATCGGCTGGTCGCCCACGCCCATCACCATCACCACGATGGGCATCCACGACAGTGGCGAGACCATCCGCAGAAACTGGAACGCCGGCGTGGTCGCCGCCTCCAGCTTGCGTGAGCTGCCCACCAGCAAGCCCAACGGCACGCCAATCAGCAACGCCAGAAACAGGCCCACGAAGATCCGCTTGAGGCTCACGGCGACGTTCAGGTACAGCTCGCTGCGCCCCAGCAACTCCCACAGGCTGGTAAGGGTGGCGGGCAGCGAAAACCGCGCAGACAAGCCGTCCGCACTGCCAAAGACCTTCACCCCCAACCACCAGAGCAACAACAAGCCGGCCAGCCCGCTCAAGCCGAGCATCCAGCCGGGCAACGCCAAGGTTCTGCCGTTGTTCAAACGCCAATCTCCTCGTTTCGCTCGAAGCCTTCCGGCAAGCCGAAGGTCTTCATGCCGCCCACCGCCGCGATCGCGTTGCGCACGAAGCGGTCGTCTACCAGGTCTTTGGCGACGAAGGCGGGGTCCAGCTCGGCGAGGAACTTCTTGTCGCCCTCGATCAGCGTGTCTTTCAGGCGGCGCACCAGCTCTTCGGTGTAGCTGGGGAATGGGTACGGCTGGAAGTCGATGCGGTGTTCGTCCCAGTTGGCGTGCTGGATAGCGCCGTCGGCGAGGTAGGCCGCGCGGTCGCTGGCAGCCGGTGCCAGGACTTTACGCAGCACCGGTTCGGCATGCGGCGTATAGCGGTTCTCGCCGTCCTTGGACAGCAGTTTTACCGCCTCTTCACGGTTGTCGCGGGTCCAGACCTGGGCCTTGACGATCGCATTCACCACCTTCTGCGACCATTCCGGGCGGTTGGTCAGGTCGTGCTCGTGCATGAACACCACACAGCACGCGTGGTTGCGCCACACGTCGCCGGTAAAGCGTTGCACGCGGCCCACGTTGAGGTTTTCGGCCAGGGCGTTGAACGGCTCGGCCACGATGTAGCCGTCAATGCGCTTGCTGGCCAGGGCCGGCGGCATGTCCGAGGGCGGCAGCACGATCAGGTTGACCTCATTGGCAGCAATCGCGCTGCCGGCGGCACGGGCCACTGGCGTCAGGCCGTTGTCGCGGAACAACTGCTGCACCACCACGTTGTGAATCGAGTACCAGAACGGAATCGCCACCGACTTGCCGCCCAATTGCTTCACATCGGTAATGCCCGGCGACACGGTCAAACCCGAGCCGCCCACATGGTTCCAGGCCACGATCTTGGCCGGCACCTGGCTGCCATACCGCGCCCATACGGTCATCGGCGACAGCAGGTGAATCACGTTGACCTGGCCGGAAATAAACGCCTCGATCACCTGCGCCCAACTGCGCAACAGCACCGGGCGCTCGGCCTTGATGCCTTCGGCTTCGAACAGGCCATTGTTGTGGGCTACCAGCAACGGCGTGGCGTCGGTGATCGGCAAGTAGCCGATGCGTACCGGTGCGTCCGGCTCACTGGCCGCCCGGGCCTGCAAGCTGTTGAGCAGTGGCAAGGCCCCGGCGGCACTGAGCACGGCCGAGAGTTTGAGAAAATCACGGCGCGAGTGAGTGAGGTCATCCAGACACATGGCAAGGCTCCAGCAGTTCAGGGGGTTGGGGTTCAGTGCGGCTCGCCCGCCGTAGGGTTTTGAGAATTTCGATGCGCAGGGTGCCGATGGCTTCCACTTGTTCTTCCCGCGGCTGCGGCAGGTCGATCCGCCATTCGCCGAGGGTCCGCGCCGGGCGGTTACCCAGTAGCAGAATCCGGTCAGACAACAACAGCGCTTCGTCGATGTCGTGGGTGATCAACACTGCCGCCGAGCCTTGCTCGCGGTTGACCTTGAGCAGCAGGCGCTGCATGTCGGCACGGGTCACTTCATCCAGGGCGCCGAAGGGTTCGTCCAGCAGCAACACCTGGGGCTGGCGCGCCAGGCATCGGGCCAGTGCGGTGCGCTGGGCCATACCGCCGGAGAGCGCCGCCGGGAATTGCTGGCGAGCGTGTTCCAGGCCGACGGCGTGGATAGCGTGGTCGACCCGCTGGCGGCGTTCTTCAGGGCTGAGGTGCGGTTGACGGGCAAAGTCCAGGCCGAAGGCGACGTTCTTTTCCAGGCTCAACCACGGCAACAGGCTGGGGTCCTGGAAGGCCACCGCCACCCGTGGGTGCGGGCCATTCAACGGCTCGCCGAGCAAGCTGATGCTGCCGCCCTGGGGCGCCTGCAAACCGGCGAGCACCCGCAGCAGGCTGGACTTGCCAACGCCGCTGGGGCCCAGGATAGACACCACTTCGCCGGGTTGCAGTTGCAGGTCAAAACCTTCCAGCACCGAATGGCCCGCGTAGCCCAGGCAAATTCCCTGGGCGTGCAATACCGCCTGGCTCATAGATTGGCCTGACGGTTCAGCTCGGTGCGCAACTGCACCAGGCTCGGCGTGACGATGGGCACAAACGCCGACTCGCGCCAGCGCCGCGCAAAGCCGCTGCCATGGGCGGTCAGGTAAGCCTTGCCGCCGCTCGCTTGCAGTTCAAGCTGCACCGCGCTGGCGGCGATTTCCGCCAGTGCGATGCGCAAGCGAAACAGCGGCACCGGTTCGGTGCCGAAGCGCCCGGACAGCAGGCCTTTCTTGAGGTCGTTCACCGCCTGTTCAAGCGACATACGCAACACTTCCAACTCTTCACGTAACACGGTGCGGCTGGAGCCCAGGTGGTTGGCCACCTCGGCCAGCGAACGCCGGGCGAGGCCGATGGACATGCCGCACTGCAAACCGAGAAACGCCGGACGTACGGCCGGCAGGAACTTGCGTGCATCCTCATGCAGCAGCCAGTCGCGGCTCAGTTCCACCGCTTCAAAGCCCAGGGCCGCGGTGTTGCTCGATTGCAGGCCCAACAGCTCCAGGTCACGGGAGCGTTGCAGGCCGCTCACAGAGTCGGGAATCGCCAAAATAAACGGCGCGTCGCCCGCGACATGCTCGATGGCGGCTGCCACCACAAACCCGTTCTTGCGCAGGTTGGTCACCCAGTGCAGGCGGCCATTGAGGTTCCAGCCGTCATCGGTCGGCTCGGCGCTGATTTGCAGCGACTCGATCCCCGACAAAAACTTCATCGCATTGGACAGCCCAGTCGCTCCGGCCAGCTTGCCACTCAGCAAGTCCGGCAGCAGTTGTTCGCGCAAACGCTGGTTGGGGCTTTGCAACAGGTACTCGATAAACGAACGTTGGCCCCAGCACACAAACGCCGAGGCCAGGGAATGGCTGGCCACGTCAGCGATGGCTTCCACCGCACCGGTCACATCGCCGCCCAGGCCACCGAGGTCCTTGGGCACACCGATACGTAATACATTGGCCTCTGCCAGCCGTGGCAGCACTTCCTGCGGATCGCAACTGCCCACATCCAGGGCCTGCGCTTGAACATCGAGCCAGCGGCTCAAGATTGGGTCAAGCATTCATGTTTCTCCTTGTTACAGCCTGTTGACCATCGCGAACGCTTGCGCGCCTTCAGCTTGCCGGTTTTTCCCAACGGTATTGCGCCAGCTCCGGGTTCAACGGGGTGCGGGCAAACACGTTGGCGAAGTTGCACAGGGTGGCCAGACTCACGCCCAGGATAACCTCCAGCGCGTGACCGTCGGTGTAGCCGGCCTCTCGGAACGCGGTGTAGCCGGCGTCGCTGACATCCCCCCGGGTGGCGATCACTTCGCGCGTGAACGCGGCGAGTGTCTCATACCGCGCGTTGGGCAATTCACCGCGCTGGCGCAGGGCGTCGATTACGTCTTCCGGCAGCTTGGCCTTGTTGCGCGCTACGGCAGTGTGCCCGGCGACGCAGAAATCGCAACCGTGGTTGGTGGCCGCAATCAATTGCACCACTTCGCGGTCGGCCAGGCTCAGGTCAGCCTTGGCGTTCAGGCCAGACACCGTAATGTAGGTTTCCAGTGCCGCCGGAGCATTGGCCAGCACCGCCAACAGGTTGGGGATGAACCCGGAACCTTTCAGGGCATTTTCCAGAAAGGGCTTGGCCGCTTCAGGCGCGGTTTGCAGGGTTAGCATCGGTACGCGGGACATGGAGTGGTCTCCTCATGGATTCGTGTACCCAGTCTGTTGGTTATAAAAAATCCGCTCAATAGTCTAAAGTAGCGATTACTTGCTCTAGAGTCTTTCCGTTAGATGAATTCGTCCAGTTCCCTTGTCGATTGGTTATTAGATAGCCTCGAACTCAACACCAGCCTGTTCCATGTCGGGCGGTATTGTGGCGACTGGCGCGCCAGCACCCACGGGTTGGCCAGCGCGAGTTTCCATCTGGTGGTGCAGGGGCAATGCTGGCTGCACATTGACGACGATCCATCACCCCATGCACTGAACAATGGCGATGCGGTGTTCCTGCTGCGCGACCTGGCCTATCGCCTGTCCGGCGACGCCACCGCCGCCGGCGCCCAGGAATGCCCGCGCAAGCCGATGCTGCCCCTGGACAACCAGGCGAATGACGGCGTGGGCCTGGTGTGCGGGTTCTTTCGTTTCCAGTCCGGGCTGTCGGCGATGATTGTCGACACCCTGCCCGCCTGGATCATTCTGCGGGCCGGCGACCCTTCGCTGAACGCTGCGCGCAACCTGTTCGAATTGATCCTGCAGGAGTGCGAGCGCACACCGGCGCCCTCGCCCGCGCTGCTGGAGCGCCTGTGCCACTTGCTGTTTCTGTATGTGCTGCGCCAGCAGGTGCTGGACAACGCCGACCTCGGCGGCCTCGCAGCGCTGGCTCGGCAACCGGCATTTGCCAAACTGCTGGAACAATTGATCGCACACCCGGCAGATCCCTGGACCCTGCAAAGCATGGCCGCCTGCACCGGCTTGTCGCGTTCGGCGTTCTTCAAGCGCTTTAATGAACTGTGCGGCCAGTCGCCAGGGCAAGTGCTGCTGATGATGCGCGTGCGCCACGCCTGCCAGTTGTTCAAGCAAGACCAGACGGTAGCGGACGTATCCCTCGCCGTGGGGTATCAATCGGTGGCGGCGTTTACCCGGGCGTTCCATAAAGTCACCGGCTTTCAGCCCGGTGCCTATCGCAAGGCTCAAGGCTGACGCTGCAACCCGTTGCCCGGCCGGGCGCAAAGCTCCACCAGCCAATCGACAAATACCCGCACCCGTTGCGACAGCTGGCGGTGTGGCGGGTACAGCGCGGTCAGTGGCAACCCGGGCGGTCGCAGGTCTGCCAGCACCTCCACCAGTGTTCCCGCGTCCAGTTGGCGAACAGCGTGGTAGTAAGGCGTTTGCACCAACCCATAACCCGCTTCACAGGCCGCCAGGTAACCGTCCGCGCTATTGACCGCCACTTGCTTGGGCAGGTCGACCAACCGTATGTCCTTGCCGATCTGGAATTCCAGGCCATACCGTTTACCGCTGGTGCTGGAGAAATATTCGACCACTTGATGGCCGGCCAGGTCATCCAGCGTCGACGGCATGCCGAACTGCTGCAGGTAACCGGGGCTGGCGCAGGTCACCTGATCCATCAACGCCAGCGGCCTGGCCACCAGTGACTCGTCCAGCGCCAGGCCACCGCGCAACACGCAATCCACACCTTCACGGATCAGGTCCACCGGGCGGTCGTTGAGGCCGATTTCCAGGTCGATCTGCGGGTAGCGCGTGGTGAACTCGGGCAGCGCCGGGATCACCAGGAAACGCCCGATGCCCGACGGCATATCAATACGCAACGTGCCGCGCGGGTTGCGTCGGCTGGTGGAGAACACCGCCTCGGTTTCTTCAAGGTCGGCCAACAGGCTCACGCAGCGCTGATAGTAGGCCGAACCGTCCAGGGTCGGGCTGACCTGGCGCGTGGTGCGCTGCAACAACTGCACGCCCAGGTGCGCCTCCAACTGCTTGATCAGGATCGTTACCGAGGCACGCGGCAGTTGCAGGCTGTCGGCCGCTTTGGCAAAACCGCCCAGTTCGACGATCCGCACGAACACACGCATGGCGTTAAAACGGTCCACAGGCCGGCTTCCTTGATGGATTATTTAGAATTTCATAATAGTGATAGTGGTTTTAGCCGGTTTATCCAGGTTTTGTCGAGGATAACAATGGACCTCTTCCCCATACAGGAGCTGGACCCATGCACACACGTCAACTCGGCAAAAACGGCCCCCAGGTTTCCGCCATCGGCCTCGGCTGCATGGGCATGACCGATTTCTACACCACCGGCACCGACACCGCTGAAGCGATCAATACCCTGCACCGTGCCCTGGAGCTGGGGATCAACCTGCTGGACACCGCCGACATGTACGGCCCCCACACCAACGAAGAGCTGATCGGCAAAGCCATCGTTGGCAAGCGCGACCAGGTCTTTCTTGCCAGTAAATTCGGCATCGTGCGTGACCCGTCAAACCCGACGATACGCGGGGTAAATGGCCGGCCGGAGTACATCCGCGCGTCCATCGACGGCACGTTGCAGCGGCTCGGCGTGGAAACTCTGGACCTGTATTACCAGCACCGTATCGACCCTGACGTAGCGATTGAAGAAACCGTTGGCGCCATGGCCGAGTTGGTCAAGCAAGGCAAGGTGCGTTACTTGGGCTTGAGTGAAGCGTCGGCCGCCACGCTGGAGCGCGCGCACAAGGTGCATCCGATCAGCGCCCTGCAAAGCGAGTACTCGCTATGGAGCCGCGACCAGGAAGACAACGGCTGCCTCGCGGCCTGCCAGCGCCTGGGCATTGCATTTGTGCCTTACAGCCCCCTGGGCCGGGGCTTCCTGACCGGCGCACTGAAAAGCCCGGACGATTTCGCGGCGGATGACTACCGCCGGTCCAGCCCGCGCTTTCAGGGTGAGAACTTTGCAAAGAACCTGTTGCTGGTGGAACAGGTGCAGGCACTGGCCGCCGACAAGGGCGTGACGGCTGGGCAGTTGGCGTTGGCGTGGGTGTTGGCGCAAGGCGATTACTTGATCCCGATTCCGGGGACCAAGCAACGCAAGTACCTGGAAGAGAACGTCGCGGCACTCGAGGTCAAGTTAAGCCCGGCCGAGTTGGCGACACTGGAGGCGATCTTCCCGGCCAATGCGACGGCAGGCCTGCGTTATCCGGAAGCTGTTATGCAGATGCTGGATAAATAGGCGCACCCACAACTTCTTGCACCATGGTACCTAAAGCTCGTCCTTCCCAAGCCGATAGCCCGTCGAAGCTCTAACAAAGCCGCGTCGATAATAAACGCTTCGTAAGGACGACCCCATGCCCTCATTGCGCTCTATCCAAGCCCGTTACACCGTGTTTCTGGTGCTGTTCGTCCTGTTGTTATTGGTCTTGACGGTCGTGGGCATCGGACAGTTGGTGGCGCCCACACTGCGCCATACCGAGGAGCAGGTGGTGCTCAATCGCATTGCCGAAGTCGCCGGGCAGATCCAGGGCGAACTGAACAAGGTGCAGGCCCAGCAACGCAGCATCACCCAAACCATTCCCCTGCTCGACAGCGACGCCATCGACAAGGTGCTGCCAGGCCTGGTGGACCAGTACGGCGAACTGAAAGTGTTCGGCGGCGGCATCTGGCCGCTGCCCAACCAGCGCACACCGGGGCGTAACAAGCACAGCACCTTCTGGCACCGTGATGCCTCGGGCAAGCTGGCAGTGAATACCTTCTGGAACAGTGACGCAGCCCCCAACTACTACGACCAGAGCTGGTACAAGGGCGGCCTCGCCTCGCCCCGCGGCCAATGCGCCTGGGCCGCCGCCTACAAGGACGACGCCAGCCAGGAGCCACGCACCAACTGCGCCATGGCGATCCAGCGCGACGGCGCGGCCTACGGCGTCGCCACCATCGACGTGACCCTGGGTTTCTTCAACGACCTGGTGGCCAGCAAGGAAAAAGACCTTGGCGGGCAAATGCTGATCGTCGAAGGCGACGGCAAGATCATCAGCAACAGTACCCGCATCAGCGGCCCGATTGTGTTGAAGAACATCAGCGAGCTGGCCGGCACGTCGGCCTTTGCCGCCCAGGTCAGCGCCGGGCTGGCCCATCGCGACCAAAGCCTGCAACGCAGTGAGTTCGACAACCAGGGCGTGGCCAGCACCTTCTTCATGCGCCCGATCGAAGGCACGCCGTGGTTCCTCGCGACCGCGCTGCCGACCTCGCTGATCACCGCCCAGCGCGATGACGTGCTCGGCACGCTGGCGATGCTGCAAATCCCGATGATTTTGCTGTTGGTGCTGTTGCAGGTGTATGCCATCCGCCAGTTGGTACACCGGATGACCGCGCTGAAGACCAACATCGACGCGCTGTCCAACGGCGACGCCGACCTGACCCGGCGCATCACCATCCGCGCCGAGGATGAGCTGGGCGCGATTGGCCATTCAGTCAACCGCTTTATCGTCTACCTGCAAAACATGATCGGTGAAGTGACCCTGGCCACCGGCGCCATGTCGTCAAGCCTGGCACAGTTGCAGCAGACATCGGCCCAGACCAACCAGATTCTGGTGCGCCACGCCTCGGAAACCGACCAGACCGTAACCGCCATCACCGAGATGAGTTCCACCGCCGACACCGTCGCGGAAAACGCCGCCGAAACCGCCGCGTTCACCCAGCGTGCCAACGAGCACGCTGACCGTTCGCGAGTGGTGGTGGGCGAAGCTTCCCGCAGCGTCAGCGCGTTGATCGGTGAAGTCTCCAGCGCCACCCACACCGTGGAAAACATGCGCCAGGACGCCGAGCGCATCACCGAAACCCTCGGGGTGATCGGTGCCATCGCCGGCCAGACCAACCTGCTGGCGCTCAATGCGGCCATCGAAGCCGCCCGGGCCGGCGAACAGGGACGGGGTTTTGCGGTGGTGGCCGACGAAGTGCGCGCCCTCGCCGCCCGTACTCAGGCCAGCACATCGCAGATCAACGAAATGCTCGCGCGCCTGACCACCGGCGTGAGTTCCTCGGTGACGGCCATGGAAGCCACTCAAGCCAGTTGCCAGTCTGCGGCCGATGCCACGGCCCGGGTGAACACCGGGTTGGACGAAATGGCCGGCTCCGTCAGCCACATCAACAACCTCAGCACCCAGATCGCCACCGCCGCCGAACAGCAAAGCGCAGTGACCGAGGAAATCAACCGCAGCATGGTGCACATCCGTCACATGGTCGAAGAGCTGGTGCAAAGCGGCCACGCCACCGAACACAACACCCAGAGCCTGCTGGATGCGAATGGCCGGGTAATTGCTTTGATGGGCCGCTTCAAGGTGCGTTGAAAAAAATAGCCCGGACGCTCCCGTGCAATGCGCGGGAGCCCGGCTATTCTGACAGTTCGTTGTGCTTAGTCCCGCCACACAGGAGGTGTGTCATGCACGCAGTTGAGCACCCGATCCGCACTCAACACATTTGTCAGGAACGCTATATCCAGGCCTCGATCGAGTCAGTTTACGATTACGTCACCCAACCGGATCGCTGGCATGAATGGCATCCGACATCCCTGGGCGCCGACACCGGCATCACCGGCTCATTACCCAGCGGCCACCGTTTTACCGAAACCATCGATCTGCTGGGTGTGCGTGTTCCCATGAGCTATCGGGTGCAGGTTGCGCTGCGGCCGAGGGAGTTCAAGACCGCGTTCACTTCGCTGGCCGTCGACGGCTGTATCCACTATCTGCTGCAGGCCAAAGGTTCTGGCACCCTGTTCAAACGCATCCTGACCTATGAAACCGAACTGCAACTGACCACCCTGCATGAGCGCATGATCGAGCTGTCCAACCAGGCTCTCGACCAGCTCAAGCAGCGCCTGGAATCCCCGCCTGCCTGACAAAACCGTCATCTGCCCCTCAGTTTTCCGACAGCTCCAGGCCGTTATTCTGGCGCTGTCGGTTTTTCGTAAAACCTCGTAACACTCCCGGGAAACCCTCGTGTAAAAAGCAGGGAGAATGCCCGGCTGTTGCCCTTTATCTGACGAGATGATGATGAAAACCACCCTGCGACTGGCCGCGCTGTCGGCCCTGCTCATGAGCACCCTGGCCCAGGCCGCCGAGCTGATCCCGATTGATGTGCACCGCGATGCCAACTGTGGTTGCTGCAAGAAGTGGATTGCCCACCTGGAAAGCAACGGGTTCAAGGTCAACGACCATGTGGAACCCAACATGAGCGAGGTCAAGCAGCGCCTGGGCGTGGCGCCGCGCCTGGCGTCTTGCCATACCGGCGTGATCGACGGCAAGTTCGTCGAAGGCCATGTACCGGCCGACCAGGTGCTGGCCCTGCGAAAACGCGACGACTTGCTGGGCATTGCGGCGCCGGGCATGCCGCTCGGCTCGCCGGGCATGGAGATGGACGGCAGCAGCGATGCCTATCAGGTGATCGGCCTGACCCGTGAAGGCAAAGAGGTGGTGGTGGCCGACTACCCGGCACGCTGATTGATGCTCGCCGGTTACCTCGGGCTGTTTTTCGCCGCCTTCGGCGCCGCCACGCTGTTGCCGATGCAATCGGAAGCGGTGCTGGTGGGGTTGTTGATCAGCGGGCATTACAGCCTGTGGCTGCTGCTCACGGTTGCAACCGTTGGCAACGTCGTGGGCTCGGTGGTCAACTGGCTACTGGGGCGTTCGGTTGAGCGTTTCAAGGACCGGCGCTGGTTTCCGGTCAGCCAGAAGCATCTGCAGAAGGCCCGCCTCCACTATCAACGCTGGGGGCATTGGTCGCTGTTGCTCAGTTGGGTGCCGATCATTGGTGATCCGCTGACCTTGGTGGCTGGCGTGATGCGCGAGCCTTTCTGGCGCTTTCTGTTGCTGGTGTCCCTGGCCAAAGGTGCGCGCTACGGGGTATTGGTCATGCTTACCCTGCACTGGATTTAATCTCCCGTTAATCCCCTCGCCACAGCATCCGGGCACTGTTCCCGGAGCCTACCCCATGTCCAAAATCCGCTCATTCTGCGTCGCCGGCCTGCTGCTCGGCAGCGCCCTTCCCGCCTTCGCCGCCACTGAGGGCCCGACCTACGGCCCGGAACTGCAAGGTTTCAAATACCCTTACCCGGTGGAGCACTTCACCTTCCAGTCCCAGGGTAAATCCCTGCAAATGGGCTACATGGACGTGCCGCCCAAAGGCAAAGCCAACGGGCGCAGTATTGTGTTGATGCACGGCAAGAACTTCTGCGGCGCCACCTGGGAGGGTTCGATCAAGGCCCTGAGCGACGCTGGCTACCGGGTGATCGCCCCCGACCAGATCGGGTTTTGCACCTCCAGCAAGCCGGACAATTACCAGTACAGTTTCCAGCAACTGGCGATCAATACCCACCAACTGCTGGAAAAACTCGGCATCCAAAAGGCCACCCTCCTCGGCCACTCCACCGGCGGCATGCTTGCCACGCGCTATGCCCTGCTGTATCCCGCGCAGACCGAACAGCTGGCACTGGTGAACCCCATCGGCCTGGAAGACTGGAAGGCCATCGGCGTGCCTTATCGCAGCGTTGACCAATGGTACGAGCGCGAACTGAAACTGACCGCTGAAGGCATCCGCAAGTACGAACTCGACACTTACTACGTTGGCCGCTGGAAGCCTGAGTACGAGCGCTGGGTGGATATGCTCGCCGGTATGAATAAAGGCCCCGGCCACACCCAGGTGGCGTGGAACTCGGCGTTGATTTACGACATGATCTTCACCCAGCCGGTGTACTACGAGTTCAAGGACCTGCAAATGCCCACCCTGCTGCTGATCGGCACGGCCGACACCACCGCAATAGGCAAAGACCTGGCACCGCCTGCGGTCAAGGCGAAAATAGGCAACTACGCGGTGTTGGGCAGGCAAGTGGCCAAGCTGATCCCCCATGCAACCCTGGTGGAATTCCCGGGCCTGGGCCATGCGCCACAAATGGAAGAACCGGCACAGTTTCACAAGGCGCTGTTGCAAGGGCTGAACGCCCTTTAATCCAACCTTTACGAGGCACGCGTGCATGTCGGTACAGATCGCAGTGATTGATGATTGGCAGAATGTGGCCAGTGGCGTGGTGGACTGGTCGGTCCTGGCGTCGGTCGGCCAGGTGCACTTCCTCCACGATTACCCGGCGGACACCGCTACATTGATCCAGCGTTTGCAGGGTTTTGAGGTGATCTGCGTGATGCGCGAGCGCACCCCGTTCGACCAGGCACTGCTGCAAGGCTTGCCCAAGCTCAAGTTGCTGGTGACCGGTGGCATGCGCAACGCCGCCATCGACATTTGCGCGGCCAAGGCGCTGGGCATTCAAGTGTGCGGCACCGACAGTTACAAGCACGCGGCCCCGGAACTGACTTGGGCGCTGATCATGGCCTCTACCCGCAACCTGCTGGCCGAAGCCAATTCCCTGCGCAGCGGTGGTTGGCAGGTGGGCCTGGGCGGCGACCTGCATGGCAAGACCCTGGGGATTCTCGGGCTGGGCAGCATAGGCCAGAAAATCGCCAAATATGGCCAGGTGTTTGGCATGCGCGTGATTGCCTGGAGCGAAAACCTCACGCCGGAACGCGCCGCCGAAACCGGCGTGACCTGGGTCAGCAAGCGCGAGCTGTTTGAGCAGGCGGATGTGCTGTCAATTCACCTGGTACTCAGCGACCGCAGCCGCGGGCTGGTAGACGCCGAGGCGCTGGGCTGGATGAAGCCTACTGCGCACCTGGTGAATACGGCACGTGGGCCGATTGTCGACGAGGCGGCCCTGATTGACGCCTTGGCCAATGGTCGGCTGGCGGGCGCTGCACTGGATGTGTACGCCCAGGAGCCATTGCCTGCCGGGCATGCGTTCCGGCAGTTGCCGAATGTATTGGCCACCCCTCATGTGGGGTACGTCAGCGAGCAGAACTACCGCCAGTTCTACCAGCAAATGATCGAAGATATTCAGTCATGGGCCAAAGGAGCGCCCCTTCGCGCACTAAGCTAGTGCACACATCCCACCTCCCGTAGCAGCTGTCGAGCGCCAGCGAGGCTGCGTAGGGCGCACTGCCGATCTTGAACCGGAGCGCGTCCGACGCAGCCTCGCTGGCGCTCGACAGCTGCTACGGCGCTCATGAAAAAAATTTTGTCCTACAAAAATCTCCTACAGACCGCACAGGCTCTGGGATCTGTCCTAGACTCATGACCGATGGGTCCGATCCAAAACAAAAACCCCGCAAAAAATCGAAACTTTCCAACTCTGCCGTAGGTCAGGTTTAAGGTAAGGCGAGCGCTGACGGTTCACACCGAATGCCCGTCCATCACTCTATTTAAGACTCCAGCACAACTGGCATAAGGCTTGCCAGTCTGTGTAGCGCTTGTGCGCCTGGCCGCAGGATGCGGTCAACCTTTGCTGATTGCCAGATGCCATCAGCCGACCAACACATGGGAGAGAACTATGATCAGTGCCGCTGTAGATACTCAGGGAGAGCGTTTTAGTCAGCCGGTTGGCGGGCCGACCTCACTGGCCGACCTTACCAACACGCTGCGGCCCGTTCAGAGTCAGAATCCCAACCGCAAGAAAGTGCTGTTTGTGACCTCCGAGCTGGCAGACCTGGTGAAAACCGGCGGCCTGGGCGACGTGTCTGCCGCCCTGCCCCGCGCCATGGCGCACCTGCACGATGTGCGCGTGCTGATTCCTGGCTACCCGCAGGTGTTGGAAAGCGACAACCCCATTCATATCATCGGTGAGCTGGGCGGCCATGCTGCGTTGCCACCGTGCAAGATCGGGCGCATGGACCTCAAGGACGGCCTGGTCATCTATGTGCTGATCTGCCCCGAACTGTATGAGCGTGAAGGCACGCCTTACGGCGCCAACAACGGCCGCGACTGGCCCGATAACCATATCCGCTTCGCCCGCCTGGGCCTGGCCGCCGCCGATATTGCCGCCAACCTTGCGCAAATCCACTGGTGCCCGGACCTGGTGCACGCCCATGACTGGCCAGCTGGCCTGGCGCCGGCCTATATGCACTGGCGTGGGTCACGCACCCCGACGCTGTTCACTATTCATAACCTGGCCTATCAGGGCGTGGTCAGCCTGGCCTCGTGCCCGGAACTGGGGATTCCCGAACACGCCTTGCAACAAGAAGGCATGGAGTTCTACGGCAAGCTGTCGTTCCTTAAGGCCGGCATGGCGTATTCCAGCCACATCACCACCGTCAGTGCCACCTACGCCCAGGAAATCACCACCCCCGAATTCGGCTGCGGCCTGGACGGCTTTCTCGCCAGCAAAACCCAGCAAGGCCTACTCAGCGGCATTCCCAATGGCATCGATGAAAGCTGGGAATCGTCCACCGACCCGCACCTGACCCACCCTTTCAACATCGGCGACTGGGAAGGCAAGGCGTTGAACGCCGACCATGTGCGTAACCTGTTCGGCCTGGATGCTTCCACCGGCCCGTTGTTCGCTGTGGTTTCGCGCCTGGTCTACCAAAAAGGCCTGGACCTGACTGAAGCGGTCGCCGGCTTTATTGTCGAAAACGGCGGCCAAATCGCGATCATCGGGCGCGGCGAGCCGGAAGAAGAGCAAGCCATGCGCGCCCTGGCCCTGCGTTTTCCCGGCCAGGTTGGCGTACGCATCGGCTTCAACGAGACCGACGCCCGGCGTATGTTCGCCGGCAGCGACTTCCTGCTGATGCCGTCCCGCTATGAACCCTGCGGCCTGAGCCAGATGTACGCCCAGCGCTTCGGCTCATTGCCGGTTGCGCGCAACACCGGGGGCTTGGCCGACACCATCGAGGATGGCGTCACTGGCTTCCTGTTCAACGAATCCACCGTCGAAAGCTACGAAGCGGCCCTGAGCCGTGCGTTCAAGGTCTTCGCCTTCCCGGGCTTGCTCAACGCCATGCGTTGCCGAGCCATGGCGGCACCGTTCAACTGGTGCAAGGCAGTGGAACCCTATGCCGAACTTTATGAACAGCTGGTAGCGAAATCGCTGGGAAGATCGGGGAAACAGTAAAAAGAGGTCTTCATAGATGCCGTCAAGGACTCTGGAAACCTGGCCCCACGGCGCGATCATGCTGGATGCGGAACACACCCGTTTCGCCTTGTGGGCGCCAGACGCGTTTTATGTCAGCGTTGAATTTGAGGAAGGTAAATCGGTAGCGATGCTGCCCCAGGCCGATGGTTGGTTTGTGGTGCAGTTGCAGTGCCCGCCGGGCACCCGCTACCGCTACAACATCGACGGTGAACAGGACGTTCCCGACCCGGCTTCCCGGGCACAGGCCACGGATGTTCACGGTTTCAGCGTGGTGGTCGACCCGCTGGCCTATCAGTGGCGTCACAGCCACTGGCAAGGCCGGCCTTGGCACGAAGCCGTGATCTACGAGCTGCATGTGGGCGTGCTGGGGGGCTACGCCGAGGTCGAGAAACAACTGCCGCGCCTTGCAGAGCTGGGTGTCACCGCCATTGAGCTGATGCCCATCGCGCAGTTCCCCGGTGAACGCAACTGGGGCTACGACGGGGTTCTGCCCTACGCTCCCCAATCCTCCTACGGTTCGCCCGAGCAGCTTAAACAGCTGATCGACAGCGCGCACCATTATGGCCTCGCGGTGATCCTCGATGTGGTCTACAACCACTTCGGCCCCGACGGCAACTACCTCGGCACCTACGCCAAGGGCTTCTTTCGCGAAGATGTGCACACGCCCTGGGGCGCCGGCATCGACTTCGATCGCCGTGAAGTCCGGGATTTCTTCATCGACAATGCGTTGATGTGGCTGCTGGAATACCGCTTCGACGGCCTGCGCCTGGACGCCGTGCACGCGATCAACGACCCTGGGTTCCTTGAAGAGTTGGCCGCGCGCGTGCGCCAGCAAGTTGACCAGGTGCGCCACGTGTGGCTGGTGCTGGAAAACGAATTCAACCAGGCCAGCCTGCTGGAACGCAGTTTCGATGCACAGTGGAACGATGACGGCCACAACGCCCTGCACGTGCTGCTGACCGGCGAAACCGACGCCTATTACACCGACTTCGCCGAAGACCCCACCGCCAAACTCGCCCGCTGCCTGAGTGAAGGCTTTATCTACCAGGGCCACACCACGCGCCATGGCCACTCGCGCGGCGAGCCCAGCGGCCACTTGCCGCCCAGCGCATTCGTGCTGTTTTTGCAAAACCACGACCAGATCGGCAACCGTGCCCTGGGCGAGCGCCTGCATCAGTTGTGTTCGCCGCAGGCCTTGAGCGCCGCAACGACCCTGTTGTTGATGTCGCCGATGATCCCACTGATATTCATGGGTGACGAAGTCAACGCCGAGGAACCGTTTCTGTTCTTCACCGACCACCACGGTGAACTGGCCGAGGCAGTACGCGAAGGCCGGCGCAACGAGTTTGCCGACTTTGCCGCCTTCAGCGACCCCGAACGCCGCGAGCGCATTCCCGACCCCAACTCGCTGCAAACCTTCCGCCGCTCGGCACCCGCCCTCGCCGACTGTGGCGACTCGCAGCTTTATCGCCACCTGCTGGGCCTGCGCCACCAGCATATCGTGCCGCACCTACCGGGCAGCGTAGCCCTGGGTGCGCAAGTGCTGGCGGCGGGCGCGGTCACGGCGCGCTGGCGCCTGGGCAACGGCAGCCTGTTGCAGATCGACCTCAACCTGAGCGCCGATTCTCTGAACTACCCGGCCGCCGAGCACCTCCTATTTGTGACGCAGGCCAGTGGAGCCGAACAACTCGCTCCGTTCAGCGCCCGCGTCAGCCTGACCTATTCCCCTGTTGGAGAGCACCCTTGAGCGACGCGCAATTGGAAATACTCGCCAGCCGAGCGGGCCTGGCCGTCGATTGGATCGACGCTAACGGCCGCCCGCAACATGTCAAACCCGACGCACTGCGCGCCGTGCTCAAAGGCCTGGGCCACCCGGCCGACACCGATGCCGCCATCGAAGCCAGCCTGCTGGACCTCGAACGCGTGCAGCAAGACAAGCACCTGCCACCGCTGATGACCGTCGACAGCGGCGCCGGCCTGGACCTGGCGCGCTACTTCGCCCCCGGCACGCCGTGCCAGGTTCATCTTGAAGACGCGAGCGTACTGGACCTGAAGCTGGACGATGACGCCGTGTTGGCCGGATCAATCCCGGTCGGCTACCAGCAGGTACACATTGCCGACCAGCATTTTACCCTGGCCGTGGCACCGACCCACTGCTACACCGTCGCTGAGGCGGTTGACACCCAAACCGCCCGCGCCTGGGGCCTCAGCGCCCAACTGTATGCCCTGCGGCGCGACGGCGACGGTGGTTTTGGCGACACCCAGGCCTTGGAACAACTGGCCCGCGCCGCCGCCGAACGCGGCGCCGATGCCCTGGCCATCAGCCCGATGCACGCGATGTTCAGCGCCGACACCGAGCGCTACAGCCCGTATTCGCCGTCCAGCCGCCTGTTCCTCAACAGTTTGTACGCGTCCCCCGGCTGCATCCTCGGCGAACGTGCGGTGCAAAGCGCTATCGAAGCCAGCGGCCTGGCAAACGAACTGAATGACCTTGAACAACAAACCCTGATCGACTGGCCGGCCGCCGCCAAAGCCAAGCAACGCCTGTTGCGTACCCTGTATGAAGACTTCCGCCAGGGCGACCACCCGCAACACGCCGACTTCCTGAGTTTCCGCCAGGCCGGCGGCGAAGCCTTGGAAAACCACTGCCGTTTCGAAGCCGTGCAGGCCGAGCGTGCGGCCAGTGGCGAGAGCCTCGACTGGCGCCACTGGCCCGAGGATTGGCACAGCCCGCAAAGCCCGGCACTCGTGCAATTTGCCGAAGCCAATCGGGAAGAAATCGGCTTCTACGCCTTCAGCCAATGGCTGATCGCCCGTTGCCTGGAACGCGCGCAACAAGCGGCGCGCGGCAGCGGCATGGGCGTTGGCCTGATCGCCGACCTCGCCGTGGGCGCCGACGGCGGCGGCAGCCAGGCCTGGAGCCGCCAGGACGAACTGTTGGCAGAACTCACCGTGGGTGCGCCGCCCGACATTCTCAACCGCGCAGGCCAAGGCTGGGGCATCTCCGCCTTTTCCCCCGAAGGCCTCAAACGCAATGGCTTTCGCGCCTTTATCGAAATGCTGCGGGCCAACTTCGCGCATGCCGGCGGCTTGCGCATCGACCATGTGATGGGCCTGCAACGCCTGTGGGTGATCCCGATGGACGCCTCACCGCGTGAAGGCGCCTACCTGTATTACCCGGTGGATGACCTGCTGCGCCTGCTGGCGCTGGAATCGAGCCGCCACCAGGCGATCGTCCTCGGCGAAGACCTCGGTACCGTGCCCGACGGCCTGCGGGAAAAACTCATCGCCCGCTCGATCCTCGGCATGCGCGTGCTGCTGTTCGAGCAAGACCACGACGGCCAGTTCAAGCCGATCCTGGATTGGCCGGACAACGCGCTGGCCACCACCAGCACCCACGACCTGCCGACCCTCAACGGCTGGTGGCACAGCCGTGACATCGACTGGAATATCCAGCTCGGGCTGATCGATGCGCCCACCGTCGAGCAATGGAGCGAGCACCGCCTGCGGGAACGCCAGGCGCTGCGCCAGGCCTTGAGCCAGGACCCGCAGAACTTCACCGACGAAATCCGCAACGAAACCGACCACGTCATCGATGCCAGCGTGCGCTACCTGGGCCATACCCGTGCGCCATTAGTATTGCTGCCGCTGGAAGATGCGCTGGGCGTTGAAGAACAGGCCAACCTGCCCGGCACTACCGACACCCACCCAAACTGGCGGCGTCGCCTGACGGGCGATGCAACGACCCTGCTCGATGATGAAAACGCCGCCCGTCGCCTTGAGCTGCTGGCCGTGGCGCGCCTCCAGGCTCACGAGCGTGACCGATGAAGGCACTGACCCTGCGCGCCACCCAGCGCCTGCAATTTCACAAAGGCTTTACCCTCGACGACGCGGTGCCGCTGGTGCCGTACTTCGCCGAACTGGGCATCAGCCACCTCTACGCCTCGCCGCTGTTGAGCGCCCGCGCCGGCTCGATGCACGGCTATGACGTGGTCGACCCCACCAGCGTCAACCCCGAGCTGGGGGGCGAGCCTGCCCTGCGCCGGTTGGTCGCGGCCCTGCGCGAACACGAGATGGGGCTGATCCTGGATATCGTCTCCAACCACATGGCCGTTGGCGGTGCCGATAATCCCTGGTGGCTGGACCTGTTGGAGTGGGGCCGGTTGAGTCCCTACAGCGAGTTCTTCGACATTCAATGGCACTCGCCAGACCCGCTGCTCAAGGGCCAGTTGCTGATGCCGTTCCTCGGCAGCGATTACGGCGAAGCCCTGCAATCTGGCGCGCTGGCGCTGCGCTTTGACCCGCAACACGCCAGCTTCTACGTCGAGCATTACGAACATCGCTTCCCGATTTGCCCACGGGAATACGGTGAGCTGGTGCCTATCAAGGCCCTGGCCGACCGTTTCAGCAGCCTGGCCTACCAGCCGGACGCCTACCTCCAGGCCACCATGCTGAAACAGGAGCTGATCGAGGCCGCCCGCGATCCCGAAACCCTCAAGGCCATCGAAGATAACCTGAGCCTCTACGACGCGCGCCAGCCTGAAGGGTTTGCCCGGCTGCACAATCTGCTGGAACAACAAAGCTATCGCCTGGCCAGCTGGCGCACGGCGGCAGACGATATCAACTGGCGGCGGTTCTTCGACGTCAACGAGCTGGGCGGCCTGCGGGTGGAACGCAGCGCGGTGTTCGAGGCCACCCATGGCAAGATCTTCCAGTTGATCAGCGAAGGCCTGATTGACGGCCTGCGCATCGACCATATCGACGGCCTCGCCGACCCGCGCGGTTACTGCCGCAAGTTGCGCCGCCGCGTGGACTCCCTGGCGGGCGGGCGGCACTTGCCGATCTTCGTCGAGAAGATCCTCGGCGAAGGCGAAACCTTGCGCGAAGACTGGCGCGTAGACGGCACCACCGGCTACGAATTCATGAACCAGCTGTCGCTGCTGCAACATGATCCGGCAGGTTTCGAACCGCTGGCCGCGTTATGGAGCCGCCACACCGAGCGCCCGTCTGCGTTTATCGAAGAAGCCTGGCTGGCGCGCCAGCAAATCCTCAACGGCTCCCTGGCCGGCGACTTTGAAAGCGTGGCCCAGGCGCTGCTGCAGGTGGCCCGGGACGATGTAATGAGCCGTGACCTGACCCTGGGCGCCATTCGCCGCGCGTTGCAGGAGCTGATCGTGCACTTCCCGGTATACCGCACCTACATCAGCGCCCGAGGCCGCAGCGAACTGGACGATGTATTTTTCCTGCAAGCCCTGGCTGGTGCCCGCAGCACCTTGAGCGAAGGCGACTGGCCGGTGCTCGACTACCTGGAAAAATGGCTCGGTGGCCAACCCTGGCGCGACCGCCCGTTAGGCCGCAAACGCAAAATGCTCAAGCACGCCTGCGTGCGCTTCCAGCAACTGACTTCACCGGCGGCGGCCAAGGCGGTGGAAGACACCGCGTTCTATCGCTCGGGGGTGTTGCTCTCGCGCAATGACGTAGGCTTCAGCACCGAACAATTCAGTGCGCCGCTGGAGGACTTCCATGCGGTCAACCAGCAGCGCCTGCGCACCTTTCCCGACAACCTGCTGGCCACCGCCACCCACGACCACAAGCGCGGCGAAGACACCCGGGCGCGCCTGGCCGTGCTCAGCGAATGCGCCGACTGGTACGCCGAACAGGTGGAGCAATGGCGCACCCTCGCCGCCCGCCTGCGCAGCGATGCCGACACTCCATCCGCGGGCGACGAGTTGATCCTCTATCAGGTGCTGTTGGGCAGTTGGCCGCTGGACCTGCATCGCGACGATGCCAAGGGCCTGGCGGGCTATCACCAGCGCCTCTGGCAGTGGCAACAAAAAGCCCTGCGCGAAGCCAAGCTGCACAGCAGTTGGAGCGCGCCCAACGAACTGTATGAACAAGGTGTGGAAGCATTCCTGTCACGGCTGCTGCTGGAAGATTCAGGCCAGGCGCTGCGCAACGCCATCGGCGAGGCTGCCCAAGCCATCGCCCCGGCTGGCGCGCTCAATGGGCTGGCGCAATCCTTGCTTCGCCTCACCGTGCCGGGCGTGCCGGACCTGTATCAGGGCGATGAGTTCTGGGACTTCACGCTGGTAGACCCTGATAACCGCCGGCCGGTGGACTTTCACGCCCGCGAACAGGGGCTGCACACGCCGGCGGATATCGGCGAGCTGATGTTCAACTGGCATGACGGGCGCATCAAACAAGCGCTGATCGGCCAGGTGCTGGCGCTGCGCAAACTGCATCCGCACCTGTTTCGCCAAGGCACTTACGAACCTCTGGAGGTGGTGGGTGAACACGCCGGGCGAGTGGTCGCCTTCTACCGCGAACACGAGGGCAAACAGTTGCTGGTGGTGGTGCCGCGCTGGCCTCACCCGTTGCTTGAAAACGGGGTATACCCGCTGATCAACGCGCAGATTTGGGGCGATACGCGGGTCAAATTACCGTTCGCCGCTCCAACCCGAAATTGGAAGGGACTTTTCCGAACAGGCGCAGTCACACCAAACAAGGAGCTCATGATCAGCGCTGCCCTGGGGGATTTCCCGGTCAATGTCTTTATCAATCCTGATGATCAAGAAAGCTGAAATTTTCTGTGAGGAGCATTGCGATGAGTACTGAAGACAAACGCATACGCGAACTGGCGCATCAGATCTGGGAGTCTGAAGGGAAACCCCACGGCGAGGACGCGCGACACTGGGAGATGGCGCGCAAACTGGCGGAAGCCGAGGCGCTGACGCCTTCCAAGCCAAAGGCTGCCGCCAAGCCCAAAGCCGCGCCGAAACCCAAGGGCGCAGCAGCGCCGGCCAAGCCTGTTGCCGACAAAAAACCCAAGGCGCCGCGCAAGCCCGCCAGCTGACAAAGGCCCCTTGTGGGAGCGGGCTTGCCCGCGATGGTGGCGGCACATTCAACATCGATGTCGCCAGGTACTCCGCCATCGCAGGCAAGCCAGCTCCCACAGGGGAAACCGCATCCAATTCAAGATTTTCATCTGGCTTCACGCCGGCATAGCCCCGTTCGGCCCGGAAAAACCCTTTGCAGGAGCACCTCAATGAGCAAACCCAACAAGCCCAAATCGACGCCGGAAAACGAGCCGTCGCGGATTCGTGAAGGTTTGCCCTTCCCCCTCGGCGCGACCTGGGACGGTCTTGGGGTCAACTTTGCGCTGTTCTCGGCCAACGCCACCAAAGTCGAACTATGCATTTTCGACGACAGCGGTGAAGTCGAACTGGAACGTATCGAGCTGCCCGAATACACCGACGAGACCTTTCACGGCTATTTGCCCGACGCCCACCCGGGGCTGATTTACGGCTATCGCGTGTACGGTCCTTATGACCCCGCCAACGGTCATCGCTTCAACCACAACAAATTGCTGATCGACCCCTACGCCAAACAGCTGGTGGGCGAACTCAAATGGTCCGAGGCACTGTTTGGCTACACCATCGGGCACCCCGACGCCGACCTCAGTTTCGACGAACGCGACAGCGCGCCCTTCGTGCCCAAATGCAAGGTCATCGACCCGGCTCACACCTGGGGCAACGACCAGCCGGTGCGCACGCCGTGGGATCGCACAATCATTTATGAAACCCACTTGCGCGGCATCACCATGCGCCACCCTTCGGTGCCGGAAGAAGTGCGGGGCACCTGCGCCGGGCTGATGGTCGACGATGTGCTCAAGCACATTCGCCAACTGGGCGTATCGTCGGTGGAACTGCTGCCGGTACACGCCTTCGTCAACGACCAGCACCTGCTGCAAAAAGGCATGACCAACTACTGGGGCTACAACAGCATCGCCTTCTTTGCCCCCGACCCTCGCTACCTGGCCAGCGGCAAGATCGCCGAGTTCAAGGAGATGGTCGCGCACCTGCATGAAGCCAAGCTGGAAGTGATTCTGGACGTGGTCTACAACCACACCGCCGAAGGCAACGAGCAAGGCCCGACCCTGTCCATGCGCGGCATCGACAACGCCTCGTACTACCGCCTCATGCCCGACGACAAGCGCTTCTACATCAACGATTCCGGCACCGGCAACACCCTCGACCTGAGCCATCCGTGCGTGCTGCAAATGGTCACCGACTCGTTGCGCTACTGGGCCACCGAAATGCACGTCGACGGGTTCCGCTTCGACCTGGCAACCATTCTCGGCCGCTACCGCGACGGTTTCGACGAGCGTCACAGCTTCCTCGTGGCCTGCCGCCAGGACCCGGTACTGCGCCAGGTGAAAATGATTGCCGAGCCCTGGGACTGCGGCCCCGGTGGCTATCAGGTCGGTGGTTTCCCGCCGGGCTGGGTGGAATGGAACGACCGTTTTCGCGACACCGTGCGCTCGTTCTGGAAAGGCGACGACGGCCAGTTGGCGGATTTTGCCGGGCGCATGACCGCCTCCGGCGAGATGTTCAACCAGCGCGGTCGCAGGCCCTACAGCTCGGTGAACTTCATCACCGCCCACGACGGTTTCACCCTGCACGACCTGGTGTCGTACAACGACAAGCACAACGAAGCCAATGACGAGAACAACCAGGACGGCAGCAACAACAACCTGTCCTGGAACCACGGTGTCGAAGGCCCCACCGACGACCCGGAAATCAACGCATTGCGCTTGCGCCAGATGCGCAATTTCTTCGCCACCCTGTTGCTCGCCCAAGGCACCCCGATGCTGGTGGCCGGCGACGAGTTCGCCCGCACCCAGCACGGCAATAACAACGCCTACTGCCAGGACAGCGAGATCGGCTGGATCAACTGGGATCTGGACGAAGACGGCAAGGCCCTGCTCAAGTTCGTCAAGCGCTTGATCAAGCTGCGCCTGGCCTACCCGATCCTGCGGCGCGGACGCTTCCTGGTGGGCGACTACAACGAAGACATCGGCGTCAAGGACGTCACCTGGCTTGCGCCAAGCGGTGATGAAATGACCATCGAGCAATGGCAAGACAGCCACGGGCGCTGCCTGGGCATGTTGATGGATGGCCGCGCCCAGGAAACCGGGATTCGCCGCCCGGGGGCCGATGCCACGTTATTGCTGGTGGTCAACGCTCACCACGACATGGTCAATTTCCGCCTGCCACCAGTGCCGGATGGCGGCTTCTGGACCTGCATGCTCGACACCAACCAGCCGTCGGTGCGAGGCCAGGAGCGCTTCGATTTCGATCACGAGTACGCCGTCACCGGGCGCTCGTTATTGTTGTTTGAATTGCAGCATGAGGACGAGGTGTGAAATGGCTCTGCATGGATTTCTTCGCGGCTACCGGGAATACCCGGACACCCGGGCCCTTGGCGCTGCGCTGAGGGCACTGGTGGAGGAAGGCCTGGACCAACTGCCCCTGCCGGGCAGCGGGCAGACCCTGGAACGCTTCAGCCGGCTGGCACAAGTGGCCGGCCATGATCTGCGGTTGTGCAAGTTATACGAAGGCCACACCGACGCATTGGCGATTATCGCCGAACTCGACAGCCCCTTGCCGCCAGTGGGCAGCACGTGGGGTATGTGGGCGGCCGAGCCGCCAACGGCCAGGGTGCGGATTCGCCGCGACGGCCAGCGCTTGCGGCTGGAGGGTCGCAAGGCCTGGTGCTCGGGCGCCGCGGTGGTCAGCCACGGGTTGCTCACTGCATGGGATGAAGAGGAGCGCCAGCAACTGGTTGCAGTGGCTATGCATCAGCCTGGAGTGACCGTCACCGATGACGGTTGGGCGGCGGTTGGCATGGCGGCCACAGGCAGCGTTGAGGTGCAGTTCAGCGACGCGATTGGCCTGGCCATCGGCGGGCCGGGGGACTACCTGGCACGCCCGGGTTTCTGGCAGGGCGGCATCGGTATCGCAGCGTGCTGGTACGGTGCGGCCCAACGCCTGGCCGAACCCTTGCGCGAGCAGTGCGGCAAACGCCCGGAACCCCACGCACTGGCCCATTTGGGCAGCGTCGACAGCACCTTGCACAGTGCGGCCTGCGTGCTGCGTGACAGCGCCACGCACATCGACCGGCACCCCAAGGCGAATGCCCAATTGCTCGCGCAACAGGTTCGCGCCTGCATCGAGGAAACAGTCGACCAGGTGATCCATCACGTCGGGCGAGCATTAGGCGCGGGCCCGTATTGCAAAGACCCGCACTTTGCGCAGCTGATGGCCGACTTGCCGGTGTACCTGCGGCAAAGTCACGCCGAACGCGACCTGGCCGCCCTCGGTCAACACGTCGCCGATGAGCGCCCAGGGAGGTGGGAACTGTGAAAGCCAATCCGATTGTTGGCCAGGGCACGCCGTTGCACCTGTGGCAAAGCTCGTCGCGACTGGCCGAGTTGCCTTGCGTGAGCATTGCCGAGCTGGTGCCCGAGGGCAGCCGTGCGGTGATCATTGCGCCCCACCCGGACGATGAAGTGCTGGGATGCGGTGGCCTGCTGCAAGGCCTCGCCGCCCTTGACCGCCCAATGTTGCTGATCTCTGTCACCGATGGCAGCGCCAGCCACCCGGGTTCCCGCCGCTGGCCGGTGGAACGCTTGAGCGTCGTGCGCCCGCAGGAATCGGCGCAAGCCCTGCATCGCCTGGGGTTGCCGCTGCACAGCCTTAAATGGCTGAGGGCCGGGTTCCGCGACAGCCAGGTAGCTGCCGGGGAAGAAGAACTGGCTCGGTTCATAGAACGCTACCTCAAGCCAGGTGACGTGGTCTTTACTACGTGGCGCGAAGACGGCCATTGCGACCATGAGGCCGTGGGCCGTGCCAGCGCCAAGGCTGCCCGGGCTGCGGGCGCCACCTTGCTGGAGCTGCCTGTGTGGACCTGGCACTGGGCAACCCCCGAAGACAGCCAGGTGCCTTGGGCGCGTGCGCGCAAAATCCTCCTGTCACCCGAAGTGGTCGCCCGCAAGCGCCACGCCATCCACGCGTTCGCCAGCCAACTGGAAGGCGACCCGCAGATCGGCCTGCCGCCGGTGCTCGCCCCGTATGTGCTGGAGCGCCTGCTGCAACCTTTTGAAGTGGTGTTTGTATGAGCGTCGCCACGCCTTACTTCGACCAGCTGTTTGCGGGTAACGACGACCCCTGGGCCTTTCGCCAACGCTGGTACGAGCAGCGCAAGCGTGCCCTGACCCTGGCGCTGCTGACCCGGCCACGTTACGCATCGATCTTTGAACCCGGCTGCGCCAATGGTGAACTGAGCTTCGAGCTGGCCGCACGCTGCGACCGCCTGCTGTGCTGTGACACGGCGCAGGCGGCGGTTTGCCTGGCGCAGACACGGCTACGCGATTTCAGCCATGCCACGGTGCAGCAGAGCCGCCTGCCGGAGCAGTGGCCCAACGAGAGCTTCGAGCTGATTGTACTCAGCGAGCTGTGCTACTACCTGGACCCGAACGACTTCGACCAACTGATCGATCGCGCCCTCGCCTCCCTGACGCCGGGCGGGCAGCTCCTCGCCTGCCATTGGCGCCCGCCCATCGAAGGCTGCCCGCAAACGGCAGAAATGGTGCACGCACGCCTCGACCAGCGCCTGGGCATGGCGCATCTGGCGCACCACCACGAAAGTGATTTTTTACTGGACCTGTGGAGCCTCGATGGCGCCACGGTCGCGACCCAGGAGGGACTGCGATGATTGGCATCCTGATACCCGTGCATAACGAAGAGTCATTGCTGCCTGACTGCCTGAAAGCGGCGATGGTCGCGGCGAGCCATCCGGGGCTGCTGGGGGAGGAGGTACAGATTCTGACGGTGCTCGACAGTTGCAGTGATCGCAGCGCATTGATCGCCCGGGAGTACCAGGTACACAGCCTGGAAGTGCAGGTGCGCAACGTGGGGCACGTGCGCGGCGTGGGCGCACGGCACTTGCTCAACAATGGCGCCCGCTGGATTTCCTGCACCGACGCCGACAGCCGCGTCGCCCCCGATTGGCTGGTAGCGCAGCTGGCACTGGGGGTGGATGCGGTGTGCGGCACGGTGACGGTCGATGCCTGGAGCGAGGGTTTCGACCCGGCAGCGCAAATCCGCTATCACCAGGCCTACGAGGCGCGGGACGGGCACCGGCATATTCATGGCGCCAACCTGGGTATCAGCGCCAGTGCTTATGTGCGGGCCGGTGGGTTCGAGCCGTTGCCGTGTCATGAGGATGTGGAACTGGTGCGTCAACTGGAACGCTGCGGGGCTTCGATTGCCTGGAGCCATTCGCCCCAAGTGATCACCAGCGCACGTCTGGATTGCCGCGCCCAAGGCGGTTTTGGTGACTATCTGAAGAGCCTGATGCAGGCCTCCTGAAAAAATTGCGACATCCGGCTGTGTAAAAGCGACGATTCGTAACTATCATCAATATTCCTTGCACGGCAATCCAGGGTTGGAATGCCGTTGCGCTGCGAGTGTCCGTACAGGCCGCTCGTGTACCAACAAGAGCCGTCCCGTCAACGGGGTACGGCCTGCATCACCGATGAACAAGGACGTGACACTCATGAAGCCTGCACCGTTAATCGACACCCGCCGGGGCCCCGCGCAAATCTGGAACAGCGCCCCGCAACTCGCGCAAATCCCCGCCATTAATCCCGCAACCCTGGTGCCCGAAGGCAGCCGCGTGGTGATCATCGCCCCGCATCCCGGCGACGAAGTGATCGCCTGTGGCGGGTTGCTGCAATTGTTCAGCACCCTTGAATACTCCCTGCAACTGATCTCCATCACCGACGGCAGCGCCAGCCATCCCGGCTCGACCGTGTGGCCGGCCAAGCGCCTGAGCGTGGTGCGCCCCCAGGAAAGTGTCGAAGCCCTGCGCCGCCTGGGCGTGCCCCTGCACAGCCTGAAATGGATTCGCGGCGGCTTTGCCGACAACGCCCTGGCCGCGCGGGAACAGCAGATGAGCCAGTTCATTGCACGTTACCTGCAACCTGGCGATGTGGTGTTTACCACTTGGCGCAACGACGGCAAGGCCGACCACGACGCCGTGGGCCGCGCCGCCGCCAAAGCCTGCGGGCTCAAAGGCGTGCACCTGCATGAGTTGCCGATCTGGGCGTGGCACTGGCCTGTACGGGAGACCGCCGCAATTCCCTGGCAGCGCGCACGCCGGGTACGGCTCGACACCTGGAGCGTTGCCCGCAAGCTGCATGCAGCGCACGCCTATGCCAGCCAATTGGCGGGCGACCCGGAAATCGGCCTGGCGCCGCTATTGGCGCAGGTACTGCTGGAGCGGATGCGCGAACCCTATGAGATTGTGTTTCTGTAGCGACCTGCCTACTCGTCTGTACCTGTTACTTTTCACAGTAGCGACGCTTTCAACGCGGCGCTAAGGTGAGTGAGTGCGCTTGGCGCAAAGGCGTCCAGCGAGGGCAGATCATGACCGCACGGTTTGCAACCCTGATGCACTTGGGTGTCATATCTTCGGCCTTGCTGGCGGGATGGCCGCTGGTTGCATTCGCTGACTGCGTGCTGACCCCCACCGCCGGCGATGACACGTTCACCTGCGCCAGCGCCAGCAGCCCGGGCGTCGTCGACACTGCCGGCAACAACACACTGCTGTTTCCCTCCCTCGGCACGGGCGTGATCAATGGCGACGTGACGTTCGGGCCCGGCCGCGACCTGGTAACCATGAGCTCGGGCACCATCGAGGGCACGGTGAACATGGGGGACGGCGCCAATATCTTCCAACTGTTCGGCGCCACGGTGACTGGCAACATCCTCCAGGGCACCGGCAACGGCATCATCCAGATCAGCCAGGGCAGCGCCGGGGCGGTGATCCAGGGGCTGGGCAACAATAATTTTTCCATGAGCGGCGGCACCATCGCCTCCGAGACCCAGGGCGATGGCGACAACGAGGCGAACCTGAGTACCGGCCATATCATCGGCAACATGACCGCCGGGGATGGCAACAACAGCCTCACCGTGTCCAATGGCAGCGTTGGCGGCAAGATCAACGTTGGCAACGGCGACAACCGGATACTCATCAAGGGTGGCGATATTGCCCAGGGGATCTTTACCGGCAATGGCAACAATGAATTCACCTGGAACACCGCCGGGCTGATCCACGGCCCGATTGTGACCGGCAGCGGTTCCGACCGAGCGTTCCTCGACAACCTGACGCAAACCACCTTGTCATCCACGCCCCTGCTGGATGGCGGCCTGGGCAACGACGCTCTGACGTTCGACAACACCAAATCCGCCACGCCGCAGCGCTACGTCAACTGGGAAACCGTGACCCTCAACAATGGCTCGGTATTCACCCTGGGCAGCGGCACGTTCACCCTCGGCGACGCCGGTACCCGCACCGGGACCATGGACATCAACGTCGGTACGCTGCTGGTCACCCAGGGCAGCATCAGCCCGTTTACCGCCGGCCAGCTCGTCACCGTGAACAACGCAGGCCTGATCGACATGACTAACACCAGCGCCACCGACAGCCTCACCCTCCACGGCAACTACATCGGCAACAACGCACGCCTGGCCTTGCAAAGCGTGCTGGCCGGCGACGGTTCACCCAGCGACAAGCTGATCGTCAGTCAGGGCACGATCCTGGGCAGCACGGCCATCACCATCACCAACCTTGGCGGTGCCGGCGGCCAGACTGTGCAGAACGGCATCCAGGTGGTGCAGGCCATCAATGGCGCCACCGGCAGTGACCTGGCCTTTTCCCTGCCGAACGGTTCGGTCTCGGCCGGGGCCTTCGAGTACTACCTGTACAAGGGCGGCGTCACGCCGGGCACCGCGCAAAACTGGTACTTGCGCTCATCCGTTGAAGCACCGCCATTGCCCAACCCCGAAGGCCCGCCCTCCGGGATTTTCCCGCCGACGCCCCCAGACCCCGCGAACCCGCCCGTGGGAATCTTGCCGCCGGTGCCCGCCGACGGCACCCCTGACCTGCCGGGCATCTTCCCGGGCGAAGCCCCTATTCCGATCTACCGCCCGGAAGTGGCGGACTACTCGGTGTTATTCCCCGCCGTGCAGCAAATGGTCCAGGGCATGTTGAGCACGTATCACGAGCGCATGGGCGACCAGAGCCAGCCGCCACAGAACGGCGCGATACCGGCGGGCTGGGCCCGGGTATTTGGCAGCAGCACGCGCCAGTCGTTTTCCGGCACCGTCAGCCCGAGCCTGGACAGTTCGCTGTCGGGCTTCCAGGTGGGCACGGATCTCTACGCCTGGACCTCGGACAATGGCCTGACCCAACAAGTGGGGTTCTTTGTCGGTCATAGCCGCTTGAGCGGGAATGTGGAGGGGTTTTCCGGCGGTTTCCAGAACACCGACACCGGTAACATCACCTTGCGCGCCGACAGCCTGGGCACCTACTGGACCCTGATCGACGCCAACCGCGCCTACCTGGACCTGGTGTTGATGGGCACCCGGTTCGACGGCCACGACGAATCCAGCCGGGGCGTAAAATTGCAGACCAAGGGGCACAACGTCGCGGGCTCCGCGGAGGTCGGCATGCCTTTCACGGTTTCCGAGCATTGGGAGGTGGAGCCCCAGGCCCAGGTGATCATCGACCGCAGCTGGCTGGACAGCCAGAACGATGGCATGTCGGCGATCTCGTTCAAGGCCGACACCCGCGTCACCACTCGCCTCGGGGTTCGCGTGCGGGGCGACTACAAGGTCGGCAGGATGCCGCTACAGCCTTATGTGCGGGCCAATGTGTGGCATGCCGGTGCCGGGACCGACACCGTCACCTTCAATGCGTCGACGGACATCAACACCGACCAGCAATCCACCACGCTCGACCTGAGCACCGGGGCGGCGCTGCAGGTTTCGACTGCGGTGAAGGTGTATGGCGAGCTGGGATACAGCCGGAATCTGGCCAGCAACCCGCTTAACGGGCGGGAAGGCACGATTGGCGTGAAGGTTGATTTCTAGGCCACAGCACCCTCCAACTGTGGGAGCCGGGCTTGCCCGCGATGCCGGCACTTGGGTCTTTCAGCTAGACCGAAGTGATGCTATCGCAGGCAAGCCAGCTCCCACATTTGATCTTCATCCTCTGTAAGTCAGCCTTCCGGTCGCAGGATCAGCACACCCAGCGGCGGCAGGTTCAACGACAGCGACAACGGTTGCCCATGTTTGGGCTCCTCTACCGTAAACGCCCCGCCACCGTTGCCGAAGTTGGAGCCGGCGTAGGTGTCGGCGTCGCTGTTGATCACTTCGCTCCAGCGCCCGGCAAACGGTACGCCAACCTGGTACGCCTCCCTCGGCACCGGCGTGAAGTTGGCCACCACCAGCACCGGCCGACCGTCCTTGCTCCAACGCAACCAGGCGTAGACGCTGTTGATTGCGTCATCCCCAATCAGCCACTGGAAGCCCTGGGGTGCGTCGTCCTGGTCGTGCAGTGCCGGCTCTTCGCGGTACAGCCGGTTAAGGTCGCCCACCAGTTTCTGCACGCCCCGGTGTTCGGGGTATTGCAGCAGGTACCAGTCCAGTTGCTGGTCGTGGTTCCATTCGCGCCATTGGCCGAATTCACAGCCCATGAACAGCAGCTTCTTGCCCGGGTGCATCCACATGAAGCTCAGGTACGCGCGCAGGTTGGCAAACTTCTGCCAGCGGTCACCGGGCATCTTGTCGATCAGCGAGTGTTTGCCATGCACCACTTCATCGTGGGAAATCGGCAGGATAAAACGCTCGGACCAGGCATACACCAGGCCGAAACTCAGCTCGTTGTGATGATGAGCGCGGTACACCGGGTCTTGCTGGATGTAGTGCAGCGAATCGTGCATCCAGCCCATGTTCCATTTGTAGTTGAAACCCAGGCCGCCCTGTTGGGTCGGCTGGCTCACGCCGGGCCACGCTGTGGATTCCTCGGCGATCACCAGCGCGCCGGGGGCTTCCAGGGCCACCACGTCGTTGAGGTGGCGCAGGAAGTCGATGGCTTCGAGGTTTTCACGCCCGCCGTGGCGGTTCGGCACCCATTCGCCGGCCTTGCGCGAATAGTCGCGATACAGCATCGATGCCACGGCATCCACCCGCAGGCCGTCGATATGAAAATGCTTGAGCCAGTGCAACGCCGAGGCCAGCATGAAGCCATGGACTTCGGTGCGGCCGAGGTTGTAGATCAGGGTGTCCCAATCCTGGTGGAAGCCTTCCAGTGGGTTGGCGTATTCATACAGCGCGGTGCCGTCGAATTGCGCCAGGCCGTGGGTGTCGGTGGGGAAATGCGCCGGCACCCAATCGAGGATCACGCCGATGTCGGCCTGGTGGCAGGCGTTGACGAAAAACGCAAAATCATCCGGCGAGCCGAAACGCGCCGTCGGGGCAAATTGCGACAATGCCTGATAACCCCAGGAGCCACCAAACGGGTGCTCCATGATCGGCATCAGTTCGATATGGGTGAAGCCTAACTGCTGCACATACGGAATCAACCGCTCAACCAGCTCGCGCCAACTGTACTGGCGGGATACTTCGCCGACTTCGTCCAGCTCGCACTGCCAGGAACCGGCATGCAGCTCGTAGATCGACAAGGGCGCGCTGGTCTTTTGGCGCTCGCTGCGCGACTGCATCCAGTCGTGGTCCTGCCAGTCAACCTGCAAAGGCGACGCGACCTTGGACGCGGTGTCCGGCGGCATCTGCGTGGCCAGGGCCATGGGGTCGGCCTTGAGCGGCAGGATCCCGTGAGCGCCGAGGATTTCATACTTGTAAGCCGCGCCCGGTTGCAGGCGCGGGATAAAGATTTCCCAGACCCCGGACGGATGGCGCAGGCGCATCGGATGACGGCGCCCGTCCCAGATATTGAAGTCACCCACCACCGATACGCGGCGGGCATTCGGCGCCCATACCGCAAAGCGCACACCCTGGATGCCGTCGACGCTGGTCACTTGTGCGCCCAGGCAACTGCTCAAGTCGCGGTGGTTACCTTCGGCAAACAGGTACAAATCCATCTCACCCAACAGCAGTTGGCTGAAACTGTAAGGATCTTCGGTGACCTGTTCGCCCCCGGCCCACTGGACCTTCAGCAGGTACGCCTGGCGACTGCCGAAATGCCCGACAAACAAGCCCGGGACCTGCGTCGCATCGAGGTTGCCGATGTGCTCGCCACTGTCGCGGGCAAGCACCTGGACACTCAAGGCTTCGGGCAGGAAAGCACGGATGAACTGACCGCCCTCCTCGTCATCATGAGGCCCGAGGATCGAGAACGGGTCATGGTGTTCGGCCCGTACCAGGGCTTCGATATCCGCAGGGTTGGGCATCACACTCAATTTTTCCTGCAGCGGTTCTTTGCTTGTAAAACTCATGACGTCTCCCCACCGCGTGCAGTTTTCGATAATGGTTTCAACCCACTGAGCAGCCCGTGCAAACCTTGCAACGGCACTGGCAACCAGCTCGGGCGATTCTCTGCTTCGTAGGCCACTTCGTACGCGGCCTTCTCCAGGCTGAACAACACCAGCGCTGCGTCCTGGCCCTTGGCATCCTGCCAGTCATGGCCCAGTGTAGTCGTGGCCGCGTGATAGGCCTGGGTAAATGCCTGTTTCGCCTCGTGCAAGTAGCGATCCGCGACCCGCTGGCGTGACGCATTGGCTTCAGCTGACTGGTCCACGCCCTGCACATTCACCGCCATGGCTGCCGCGTAATCAAACGACCGTAGCACCCCACTCACATCCTTGTACGGGCTGTGTTTGCCGCGACGTTCATGCAGCGGTCGCGCCGGCTCACCCTCGAAGTCAATCAGGTAGGCATCGCCCTTCACCACTAGCACCTGGCCCAGGTGCAGGTCGCCATGCACGCGAATGCGCAACCCGCCCACCGTGGCTTTCGCCAGGTCCTGAACGTAAGTGCCAATGGCCTTTTTCTGTTCCAGTAAAGCACTGACCAGCGCCTGATCGGCAGGGTTCAACTTGGTTTGATGCTGTTTAAGCAGCTGCAAGGCGCGGTCGATTTGTGCGCCCACGTGCTTGGCCCAGCCTTGGCTGTCTTTGACGGAGGTGGCTTCGGGCTTGAAGGCCTTGTCGGTCGTGGATGCTGCCAGCACCTGGTGCATTTCACCGAGACGCTGGCCAAGCAAGCCGGCAAAATCCGCCAGTTCGCCCAGGGCGTTGTAATGCTGCTCCTGCTCGGACATGGCTTCGGCCAGTTCGTCGCGAATCGCCCGTTCCAGGTTGTTCTGGGTCCAACTCCAGGCATCGCCCTGGTTGTTCAGGTAACCCTGGGCAATCATCAGCAGGTTGTCCTGCCCGTCGGCATCGCGGCGAATCACCGAGCCCAGCAGTGGCGAGATATGCGCGTAGCCGGCTTCGGTCAGATAGGCGCCCATTTCCAGCTCCGGGTGCACCCCGGCGCTGACTTTACGGATCAGCTTGAGCACCAGGCTGCCGCCCACCACCACCGAACTGTTGGACTGCTCGGCAGCGAGGTAGCGCACTTCGGACTCATCGTTCAATTGCAGCCTGGCCAATTGGGCCGTGGGCACAAAGCGAATCTCGCCATCGGTGGAGTTGAGTACGGTGTTGGCCTGCAGGCCCTGGATCACGCCCCGAATATAGGCGTCGAGGCTGAAGGCATCGGTGACCAGGCCCACCTGCCGCACGCGCCGCACACGGGCGAGTGCCAGTTGTTGCGGCAAGGCACTGGTGAACTGGTCTTCGCCGAGGAAGCCGAACGGCAGCTGATAACGGCTGACCTGCCCGGCACTGGTCACTTCAATTTCACTGAGCAGCACCGGATGCTGCGGGTCGCCAAAGCGCACGCCGTAGGCGATGTGCACGCCATCGATCGCCGTATCTTTGCTGGCAAACCAGCGGCGTTTGGGCAGCCAGGCCGGCAAGGCGGTTTGTTCCAGGGTGGTGCGGCACGGTGCTTCGAGCAGTTCTTCCATGCGTTTCTTCAGCACCAGGGTGGTGAAGTCCGGGATGCTTTGCGCAGGTTCCACGTGCCAGCTTGGCATCTGGTTTTCGGCCGCGAGCACGAACCAGTAGAAGCCATACGGTGCCAGGGTCAGCAGGAAATTCAGCTGGCCAATCGGCGGGAAGGCGTTTCCACCCAGCATTTCCACCGGAACCATGCCGGCGAACGCCGAGAGGTCCAACTCGGCCGCCTGGGCGCTGCGGGATACGTTGGCCACGCACAGGATGATTTCAGTCTTGCCGTCGGCGCCCGTGTATTCGCGGGTATACGCCAGGATGCGGCGGTTGGTGGGCGAAAGCATTTTCAGGCTGCCGCGACCAAAGGCCTTCGACTGTTTACGCACCGCCAGCATGCGTCGGGTCCAGTTCAGCAACGAGTGCGGGTCTTGGGTCTGGGTTTCGACATTGATCGACAGGTACCCGTATTGCGGGTCCATGATCGGCGGCAACACCAGGCTGGCCGGGTCGGCGCGGGAGAAGCCGCCGTTGCGGTCGATGGACCATTGCATCGGCGTACGCACGCCGTCGCGGTCACCGAGGTAAATGTTATCGCCCATGCCGATTTCATCGCCGTAGTACAGGGTTGGCGTGCCGGGCATCGACAGCAACAGGCTGTTGAGCAGCTCGATGCGCCGACGGTCTCGTTCCATCAGCGGCGCCAGGCGGCGGCGAATCCCCAGGTTGATCCGCGCACGGCGGTCGGCCGCGTAGTAATTCCAGAGGTAGTCGCGCTCTTTGTCGGTGACCATCTCCAAGGTCAGTTCATCGTGGTTTCGCAGGAAGATAGCCCATTGGCAATTGGCCGGGATCTCCGGGGTCTGGCGCAGGATGTCGGTGATCGGGAAACGGTCTTCCTGGGCCAGCGCCATGTACATGCGCGGCATCAGCGGGAAGTGAAAAGCCATGTGGCATTCGTCGCCGTCATCGCCCTTTTTGTCACCGAAATACAGCTGAGTGTCTTCCGGCCATTGGTTGGCTTCGGCCAGGAGCATGCGGTCCGGGTAGTTGGCGTCGATCTCGGCGCGGATCTGCTTGAGGACGTCGTGGGTTTCCGGGAGGTTTTCATTGTTGGTGCCGTCGCGCTCGATCAGGTACGGGATCGCGTCCAGGCGCAGGCCGTCGATGCCCATGTCGAGCCAATAGCGCATCACTGACAACACGGCTTTCATGACCTGCGGGTTGTCAAAGTTGAGGTCCGGCTGGTGGGAATAGAAGCGGTGCCAGAAGTACTGGCCGGCGACCGGGTCCCAGGTCCAGTTGGATTTTTCGGTGTCGAGGAAAATGATGCGGGTGCCGTCGTATTTCTGGTCGTCATCGGACCACACATAGAAGTCCCGCGCGGCCGAACCCGGCTTGGCCTTGCGCGCACGCTGGAACCAGGGGTGCTGGTCGGAGGTGTGGTTGATCACCAGCTCGGTGATCACCCGCAGCCCGCGCTTATGGGCTTCAGCGATGAACCGCTTGGCGTCGGCCATGGTTCCGTAGTCGCTGTGCACGCCACGGTATTCGGCAATATCGTAGCCGTCGTCGCGGCGTGGCGAGGGGTAGAACGGCAGTAGCCAGATGGTGTTTACGCCGAGGTCGGCAATGTAGTCGAGCTTGGCGATCAGCCCAGGAAAGTCACCGATACCGTCGTTGTTGGAGTCGAAATAGGATTTGACATGAACCTGATAAATCACCGCGTCCTTGTACCAGAGCGGGTCTTTGATAAAGGTGGCAGCCTTGGGTTTCTTCGCCATTGGAAACTCCTGGGAATTCGAAAAATTCTGCCTGAAGGAACTCGATCAAATGTGGGAGCTGGCTTGCCAGCTCCCACATTTGATCTCCTTTGGATTGCAGATCAGCTTCAGGAAACGCTAATGCGCCATATGCCAAACGGCTGGTGCCACGGTTCAATCCGCATCCATTGGGTCTTGCCGTACCAGGTCCAGCGGTGGCCGGTCATCAAGTCTTCGCCCTGTGTCTGGGCGTCGTCCGGCAGGCCCATCTCCCACAGCGGCAGCTCGAAATTGGCCTCTTGGGCGTTGAACGGGTCGAGGCTCACGGCGACCAGGATGAAGTTGGTGCCGTCCTCGCTACGCTTGCCGAAGTACAGGATGTTGTCGTTCCACGCGTTATAGAGCTTGAGACCCAAATGCGTCTGCAGCGCAGGGTTTTGCCGGCGGATGCGGTTGAGCTGGGCGATCTCGGCAATAATATTGCCGGGGGCCGTGAAGTCCCGCGGGCGGATCTCGTACTTCTCCGAGTCCAGGTACTCTTCCTTGCCCGGCACCGGGGCCGCCTCGCACAGTTCAAAACCCGAGTACATGCCCCACAGGCCCGAACCCATGGTGGCGAGCGCGGCGCGGATCAAAAAGCCGGGCCGCCCGGACTCATGCAGGAAGCCTGGGTTGATGTCTGGCGTGTTGACAAAGAAGTTGGGGCGAAAGCACTCGCGCCACGGTGATTCGTTCAATTCGCTCAGGTACTCACTCAACTCGGCCTTGGTGTTGCGCCAGGTAAAGTAGGTGTAGCTCTGGGAGTAACCGACCTTGCCCAGGCGCGCCATCATTGCCGGGGTAGTGAAGGCTTCGGCGAGGAAGATCACGTCGGGGTATTGGGCGCGCACATCGCTGATCAGCCATTGCCAGAATGGCAGCGGCTTGGTGTGGGGGTTGTCGACGCGAAAGGTCTTTACGCCCTCTTCCACCCAACCCACCACGATGTCACGCAGCTCAATCCACAGGCTGGGGATGGCGTCTGCCGCGTAGAAGTCCACGTTGACGATGTCCTGGTATTTTTTCGGCGGGTTCTCGGCGTACTTGATCGTGCCGTCGGGCCGCCAGTTGAACCAACCCGGATGTTGCTTGAGCCACGGATGGTCCTGGGAACACTGGATGGCAAAGTCCAGGGCGATTTCCAGGCCATGGTCGGCAGCAGCCTTGACCAGGTTGCGGAAGTCTTCACGGGTGCCCAGTTGCGAGTGGATGGCCTCGTGGCCGCCCTCCTCGCTGCCGATCGCGTAGGGGCTGCCAGGATCATCGGGCCCGGCGGTCAGGGAATTGTTCTTGCCTTTGCGGTGGCTGCGGCCGATGGGATGGATCGGCGGGAAGTACAGCACGTCAAAACCCATGTCATGGATCATCGACAGCCGCGAGTGCACATCGTTAAAGGTCCCGTGGCGCGCAGGATCGTCAGTGATCGAGCGGGGAAACAGCTCGTACCAACTGGCGAATTGCGCGGCTTCGCGCTCTACGTCGATCGGGAACACCGGGCTGATGCTCAGATAGGCGCGGTGATCGGCCTGGGTCATCAAATGTGCACTGTCTTCGTGCAGGAACAGCGCGACTTGCTCGGTTTCCAGCAGGCCGGAGAGTTCGTGGTGCAGCAGCATCAAGCGGTCGCGCAATTCGTTGTCACTGCGCTCGGCAGCTTGCAGGACCTGGCTGCGGCCTTCCTGCAATTCCAGGCTGACTGGCACCCCGGCCTCGTGTTTCTTGCTCAGTTCGTAACGAAAGCTGGCGAACGTGTCGATCCAGGCCTCGATGCAATACTCATGCGGACCTTGGGCTGCCACGGTAAACGCGCCTTCCCAGCCATTGTTGCCGACATCGGTCATCACCACGCTGTGCCAGCTTTCTTCGTTCAGCGGGCGCCAGCGGATCATCACGGCGAGCTTGTCGTGGCCATCGGCAAACACCTTGCTGGCAACCTGGACGCGCTGGCCTGTCACAGCCTTGACCGCAAACTCGCCGGCATTGATCACAGGCGTCGTGCTTTCAATTGCAATCCGTGGCAGCAACAGTGCCTGGGACAGCGGCAATATGGAGGTTGAATCGTCTTGCGTGAGTGTTTCAGCAGTCATCGAGCATCTCCCCTTTACGCCCCATGGACGCTCTTGTGCTTGATTCAAATTCTGAAACGGCATCGCTCTCCCTGAGCAGGGCCGTCTAGGTTCCGAGCATGCTGGCAGGCGAAAAGTTCAGGCGGATATACCGCCACCGGGCAGGGAATCAAATCCACCGCACGGTTGTCCACCGCTAGAGCAAAGCACAAAGGAGGCCACACCGATGAATATCCCGATCCCGGCTGAAACGCCTGATCCCAATATCGACAAGCCCACGCTGCCACCCACCGAGCCAGACCCGATTCCAGAGCAGGAACCGCCTGGAACGCAGCCGCCACCGGTCGAGGAGCCACCGACGACGATGCCGCCCGTGATCGTTTAGTCCTTCTCGAACAGGCGCACGATCCTTGGCATCAAACTGAACACCGCCAATGCCAGCAACGTGCTGAGTACGGCGGTGGACTCACGCCCCATCCCCGCTGCAACGCCGATGGCAGCGGTCATCCACAAGCCAGCGGCGGTGGTCAGGCCTTTGACGTGCTGGCCTTCTTCATCTTCCTTGCCCTTGAGGATGGTGCCGGCGCCGAGAAAGCCAATGCCCGCAATCACCCCTTGCAGCACGCGGCTCATGGCGTCGGCCTGTGAGCCGGACATACTCGGCACCAGCACAAACAGCGCGGCGCCCAAGGCCACCAACATGTGGGTACGTACCCCGGCAGCCTTGCCTTTTTGCTCACGCTCAAACCCGAGAATACCGCCCAGGACCGCTGCGATGAGCAACCGCACAGTGACCTGTGTGAGTTGCCGGGCATCGCCTATATCGGCAAATTCCGCTTGCAGGGTTTGCCAGACTTCATGCCACCAAGCGTCCATGGACGTGTCCTTTTCATGGGTCGATAGGGGATGGACAGCGCCGACCGTCAGTCAGTTGCGCCGAACCATTCAACCTGGCCAAACGCCTAATGTTCAGTCATTCCGGAAAAAGGACAGCACCATGCCCGTACGCATCGAAAACCAGACCTGTTACTTCAAGGTTGACGAGAACGGCGAGGAAAGGAGCCTTGCGGCAGCCGACGTCACCGTAATTACCGACAGCGCCAAGTCCATGTCAGCCGTTGAGCTGAACGGCGAGCGGGTCTACATCACCGAAGCCGAAGCCGACGCATTGACCGTGGCAGGCGCCACCGACGGCCGTAAGCATCTGAGGGCTACAGACGGTGATTCGGTGATTTGATTGACCTGGAGCATCACTGCGCCAAAAAGCGCTGCACCCCGCGCCACACAGGGTGCAGCACATTGTCGCAGGCGCCTGCCGCCAAAGCATCTGCTCCGCTTTTTATCGTCCCACCTGAGTCTGTTATGCAAACAGAGCGCCGGGCATAGTTCATCTGCCTGATGGAGGCTGATGAGCGAAAGACCATGAGCGATAGAATCCCCGTCCGAACCGTAGAAGTGTATGAGCCTGCGCATCCCAAGAAGATGAAGGCCAAATCCAGCGACAACCTGATTCACACCCGCAGTTTCACCGGCCTGTTTCGCACCTTGCGTGTGGCAGGCGCAGGTTTTCTGTTCCTGGCGTTTTTCGGCACCGTATGGCTGAACTGGGGGGGCCGGCAAGCGGTGCTGTGGGACTTGGCTGAAAGCAAATTCCACATCTTTGGCGCGACGTTCTGGCCCCAGGACTTCATCCTGTTGTCGGCGCTGTTGATCATCTGTGCGTTTGGCCTGTTCGCCATTACCGTGTTCGCGGGGCGTGTGTGGTGTGGCTACACCTGCCCGCAAAGCTCGTTCACCTGGCTATTTATGTGGTGCGAAAAGGTCACCGAAGGCGAGCGAAACCAGCGGATAAAACTGCAAGCCGCGCCCTGGGGCTTGAACAAGCTGGCCAGGCGCTCGGCCAAGCACACGCTGTGGCTGGGCATCAGCGTGCTGACCGGGCTGACGTTTGTCGGCTACTTCACGCCGATCCGGCCGCTGGCCGAGGAACTGCTGACCTGGCAAATGGGTGGAGTGAGCCTGTTCTGGGTGCTGTTTTTTACCGGCGCCACCTACATCAACGCCGGCTGGCTGCGCGAAGCGGTGTGCATGCACATGTGCCCGTATGCGCGGTTCCAGAGTGTGATGTTCGACAAGGACACCCTGACTATTTCCTACGACGTGGCCCGTGGCGAAAACCGCGGCCCGCGCAAACGCGATGTGCAACCAGCAGACGTCGGCCTGGGTGACTGCATCGACTGCCAGCTGTGTGTGCAGGTGTGCCCCACCGGCATCGACATTCGCGACGGCCTGCAAATGGAATGCATCGGCTGCGCCGCGTGTATCGATGCCTGCGACTCGATCATGGATAAAATGGGTTATGCCCGGGGGCTGGTCAGCTACACCTCGGAGCATCAGTTGCAAGGTGGCAAGACCCGCCTGCTCAGGCCCCGGCTGATCGGCTACAGTGTCGTGCTGCTGGTGATGATCGGCGCACTGGTGGTGGCCCTGGTGGGGCGGCCGATGGTGTCGCTGGACGTGACCAAGGACCGTGGAATGTTTCGCGAGAACAGTGAAGGCTTGATCGAGAACATCTACAGCCTCAAGGTCATCAACAAGACCCAGCAGCGTCAGGATTATCGCCTGGAGCTGGTGGACGGCGACGGCTTCCAGTTGCAGGGCAAGACCAGAATCAGCCTGGCGCCGGGGGAAATTACCGATGTACCGGTGTCGGTGGCGATGACCGCGCAGAAGCCGGCCAGCAGTTCGCAGACCATTCGCTTCAAGGTAACGGACGTGGATGAACCGTGGATTTACAGCGCGGCGGACAGCCGGTTTGTGGCGCCGATGTGGTGAGGAAGCCTTGCCCCCGTTGGGCTGCGCAGCAGCCCCATAAACACTGAACTCATTTATTTACCGTACTGAGCCTCAATGAAACGCTACGAAAAATTCGCCGACGACATCGCAGAACTGATCCGCTCTGGCGTGCTCGGCCCCGGCCAGCGCGTGCCATCGGTGCGTTATGCCAGCCAGGCCTACGGCGTCAGCCCGTCTACGGTGTTCCAGGCCTACTACCTGCTGGAGCGTCGCGGGCTGATCCGTGCACGGCCGCGCTCGGGGTACTTCGTCAACCCCCATGCGCCGAGCCCGTTTTCCGAGCCGGTGGTGAGCGCTCACGTGCACGAATCCACCGAAGTGGACGTCAGCGAACTGGTGTTCTCGGTGCTCGACTCCATCAAAGACCCGCAAACCGTGCCCTTCGGCTCGGCGTTTCCCAGCCCCACGCTGTTCCCGCTGCAACGCCTTTCCCGCTCCCTGGCCAGCGCCAGCCGGGAAATGGACCCGCGCATGGTGGTCACCGACATGTCGCCGGGCAACCCGCAACTGCGCCGGCAAATCGCCCTGCGCTACATGGTCGGCGGCCTGATGCTGCCGATGGAAGAACTGTTGATCACCAATGGCGCCCTGGAGGCGCTGAACCTGTGCCTGCAGGCCGTGACCGAGCCGGGCGATCTGGTGGCGATCGAAGCGCCAGCGTTCTACGCCAGCCTGCAAATCCTCGAACGCCTGAAACTCAAGGCGGTGGAAATTCCCGTGCACCCGCGCGACGGCATCGACCTCAAGGTGCTGGCACAAAGCCTGGAGCGCTACCCGATCAAGGCCTGTTGGTGCATGACCAGCTTTCAGAACCCCATGGGCGCGACCATGCCCGAGGCCCGGAAGCAGGAGTTGGTGGAGTTGTTGCGCAGCCATCAGGTGCCGCTGATTGAAGACGACGTGTATGCCGAGTTGTACTACGGGCAACAGGCGCCGAAACCGGCCAAGGCGTTCGACACCGAAGGCCTGGTGATGCACTGCGGCTCCTTTGCCAAAAGCCTGGCACCGGGCTATCGCATAGGCTGGGTTGCTGCCGGGCGTTACGCGCAGAAAATCGAGCGGCTGAAGCTGATGACGTCGCTGTGTGCGTCGATGCCGGCGCAGGCGGCGATTGCCGATTACCTGCAACACGGCGGCTACGACCGGCACCTGCGCAAGTTGCGGTATGCGCTGGAAGAACAGCAAAGCGCGATGCTGGCGGCCATCGCCCGCTATTTTCCTGCGCAGACGCGGGTCAGCCAGCCGGCCGGGGGTTATTTCCTGTGGCTGGAGTTGCCGGAGCAGACCGACTCATTGAAGTTGTTCCAGATGGCGCTGGCCCAAGGCATCAGCATCGCGCCGGGGCCGATCTTTTCGCCGACGCAACGCTTCAGGAACTGCATCCGCTTGAATTACGGCAGCCCGTGGGACGAGTCGTGTGAAAAGGCGATGGAGACGCTGGGGAAGATTGTGCGTTCGTTTTAGCGACGCAGGTGGAACCGAACCGGGACAGGGGCCACACAAGACTGCGCCGTTTCTCACAGCAGGAAGGGTGCATTTATTTGGTTCATATCAGAGATACCCTATGAATATTTCTTCACGCCCAAGGGTTCAACCCTTGCCCGTCCCGCCCAATTACATGCGTGCCGCAGAACAGCAACAGGTGCGCGAGATGCATGGCCCCGCCGGGTCCCCAGCCGGTGATCACCGATCCGCTGAACGGATTATCGACCAAAGCCCTGTGCTGAAGCACTTTCTCAAAGGCCGCGATCACTATCAGGTCGGCGACGACCTGAAGCGGAAACTCGGTGACTGGAGCGAAGCCAATCCGGATCCAGCCTCACGCGCCAACGCCGCCTATAAACTGGACAAGGTGCTCCGGCTCATCGACAACCTGGATGACCGCAAACTGAACGCCAGTCAGAGCCGTAACGGTATCGTGGACGGGTTCTCTGACGACGGCTACAAAACCCGGGACCATAGCGAGGCGTGGTTGCTCGGCGAGTTCTCGCGCCGCGGTTACAAAGTACTGCGCAACGCCTGATGCTGGTGTGTGGCGCAGGCTTGGCCGCGCCACACACCAGATACGTCTAACGGCCGCCTGCCAAGTCAATAAAGGTTCCGGTGGCGTAGGACGCCTTGTCCGACAGCAGCCAGATAATCCCTTCTGCGACCTCTTCGGCGCGCCCGCCCCGGGCCATGGGAATGCCCGGCTCAAGCTTGCTGACCCGGTCAGGATCGCCGCTCAGAGCATGGAAGTCGGTGAAGATGAAGCCAGGCCGTACGCCATTGACTCGAACCCCCTCACCCGCCACTTCCTTGGAAAGCCCGAGGGTGAAGGTATCCAGCGCGCCCTTGGACGCGGCGTAATCCACATATTCACCCGGCGCCCCCAGACGTGCAGCGGCCGACGAAACGTTGACGATGCTGCCGCCCTGCCCGCCATGTTTGGGCGACATGCGCAGCAGCGCATGCTTGGCACACAGGATCGGCCCCAACACATTGGTCTTGAGCGTCTTGAGGATGCGGAACTCGGACATTTCATCGACCCGCGACTTGTGCCCCACGGTCCCGGCGTTGTTGACCAGTGCCGTCACCCGGCCCAGCTCGGTATCAACCCGATGGAACAGGCCGATCACTTCGTCTTCGATACTGACATCGGCCCGCACTGCAATGGCCTGGGCGCCGAGGGCGCGCACTTGCTCAAGTACCCGGTGGGCCGCGTCCTCATCGGCCTGGTAATTGATGCAGATGCGATAGCCCTGGGCAGCGGCCAGCAACGCCGTGGCGGCGCCAATCCCACGGCTGCCACCGGTGATGATGACGACTTTGTCCATGTGTACGGTCTCCTGATTCAACGTGAGCTGATGGATCCAATACTACCTGCGCCCTACAGCTTTTGCATTGGCTCACATCATCGAATGCGCGCTCACCACTTGCTCGGCGCGCTGGATGTCGGCCATGAAACCCTCGGCGGGCAGTGGATGCCCCAGCAGATAACCTTGCAACGAATCGCAGCCCAGGCGCGTAAGGAAATTTTGCTGGACGTCGGTCTCTACCCCTTCGGCCACAATGCGCAGGCCCAGGGCCTGGCCAAGGGCAACAATGGCCGAGACGATGGCGGCGTCGTCGCTGTCGTGCTCCAGGTCACGCACAAACCCCCGGTCGATTTTCAGCTCATTGGCCGGCAGCCGCTTGAGGTACATCAGGCTCGAATAGCCGGTTCCAAAGTCGTCGATGGACAGGTCGACGCCCATGTCCGAGAGCTTTTGCAGCACCGTCATGCTCGCGTCAGCGTCACTCATGGCGGTAGTCTCGGTGATTTCCAGAGTCAGGCTGTTGGCCGGCAAGCAGTGGCGCTCCAGGGCATTGGCAACGCTATTCACCAACCCGGCGTGGCAGAACTGCAACGCCGACAGATTCACCGCGATGCGCCAGTCTTGATAGCCCTGGGCGTACCACACCTGCATCTGGCGGCAGGCTTCATTGAGTACCCAGTCGCCGATGGGGATGATCAAGCCGGTCTTTTCCGCCAGTTCGATAAACTTGTCCGGCAGCAACAACCCTTGTTGCGGGTGCTCCCAGCGCAGCAGCGCTTCGGCCCCCACCGGGCGGCCGCTGATGGCATCGAACTTGGGCTGGTAATAGAGCCTGAACTGTTCCTGCTCCAGGGCGTTGCGCAGGTCCTGCAGCAGTTGCAATTGCTTGCGCGCGTTGGTGTTCATCGACACATCGAAAAAGCTGTAGCCGTTCTTGCCCATGCCCTTGGCGTGATACATCGCCGCATCGGCGTTCATCAGCAGTTCCTGGGGAGTGGCGCCGTTGCCGGGAAACAGCGCGATACCAATGCTCGCGGAAATTTTCAGTTCATGCTCGGTGACCTGAAAAGACCGATTGATCAAACCTACCTGGCGCTCGGCCAGGCGCAGCGCATCGTCAGGCTGGGTCAGTTGAACCAGCAAGACAAACTCGTCGCCGCCGATTCGCGCCAGGGTGTCCTGGCTGCGCAAGTCTTCCCGCAGGCGCAGGCCAACCTGCTGCAACAGTTGGTCGCCCATGTGGTGGCCGAAGGCATCGTTGACGGGTTTGAAGCCGTCCAGGTCGATAAACATCAGCGCAAAGCACCCACCCTCCTCGTTCACCCGCTGTATGGCCTGTTGAATCCGGTCGGCGAGCAAGGTGCGGTTGGGCAAGCCGGTGAGCATATCGTGCAGGGCCAGGTGGGTGAGTTCCTGGTTGGCCTGGGTCAGCGAGTCTGCCAGCACTGCGGTGCGCGCCTCAAGACGCGCATCGGCCAGCGAGGTGAGCAACGCGATGATCAACACCGCGAGGGTGGTGACCAGCACCAGGTTATCCAGGCCTTTGCCGCTGAGGCCCGTCAAGGCGGCGCCGCAAAAGCTACCGTCTGCAAAACGCGCCGCGGCCATGCCGGTGTAGTGCATGCCAACTATTGCCACGCCCATCACCACCGCCGCACCACCCCGGGCCAGGCGTACGTAAGGCGTGTTGCGCCGCAGGTTGAAAGCGATCCACAAGGCCGCCGCCGAGGCACCCACGGCAATCAACAAGGAGGCAGTAAACAGTGTGGGGTCGTAGTCGATACCGGGGGTCATGCGCATCGCGGCCATGCCGGTGTAGTGCATGGCGCTGATGCCGGCGCCCATGATCAAAGCGCCAAACGCCAACTGCCACGCTGGCAAGCGCGGCTGACTGACAAGCCACAACGCAAAACCGCTGGAAAGGACCGCGATCAGCAATGACAGCAGGGTGATGCCGATGTCATAGCCCAGGCTGATGGGCAGGCGAAAGGCGAGCATGCCGATAAAATGCATCGACCAGATGCCCACGCCCATTGCCAACGCGCCACCGCCCATCCACAGGTAGACAGCGCGGCCTTTGGCCGTGGCAATGCGCCCGGTCATATCCAGCGCGGTGTAGGACGCAAGGATCGCGACAAACAGGGAAATCAGGACCAGGGCGGGGGAATAACTACCGGTGAGCATGGAGAGTCTCGTGACCAATGGGCCGAACGGCATCTGGGCCGGGCTAAAAAGTCAGGGATTGTAGCGAGAATAATTCTTGTACACCTGAAATATTGTCGTATGACCATCATTCAAATTGTGGTGAGCGGGCTTGACCAGCGTTGGGTTGCGAGGCGGGTTCAAACAGGGGGATTTGGGGGTTGGGGGTTGGGGGCTTTAGCGCGAACTGGGTGAATGGGATTGGGGCCGCTTCGCAGCCCAGCGCGGGGCAAGCCCGCTCACCACAGTAAGCTCATTCACCACAGTAAGCCCGATCACCACAGTAGGCTCGCTCACCACAGTAGGCTCGTTCACCACAGTAAGCTGCTCCCACACAAGGGGATACACCTGCGCGAGCGCTGCTTACTTTTTGTCGCTCAGTTGCATCTGCCCATCCCAACCACCGCCCAGTGCGGCGATCAGTTGCACGCTGGCAACCAGCCGGGTTTGCAGCAGGGTCAGTACCGTACGCTCGTTGCTTAGAGCCGTCGCTTGCACGGTGACCACATCAAGATAAGCGATCAGGCCGGCCTTGTACTGGTTCTGGGTCAGGCGCAGGGATTCCCGGGCAGCTTCGAGGGCCTCGTTACTGACAACCGCCTCGTCTTCCAGGACCTTGAGCTGCACCATGTAGTTTTCCACTTCGCGAAAACCGTCGAGCACGGTCTGGCGGTACTTCGCCACGGTTTCGTCGTAGGACGCTTCGGCGCGGTCGACTTCCGCCGAGCGCTGGCCGCCGTCAAACAGGGTCATGGCGAGTTTCGGCCCCACCGACCAGAAGCGGTTCGGCAGGCTGATCCAGTCGGCGTAGGTGCTGCTGGAATAGCCGCCGGCCAGGCTCAAGGTCAGGTCCGGGTAGTAGGCGGTCTTGGCCACGCCGATGTTGGCATTGGCCGCGATCACCGAGCGCTCTGCCTGGGAGATATCCGGGCGACGCTCCAACAGTTGCGACGGCAGGCTCACCGGAATCTGCGGCAGCGCCGGAATGTCCTGGCTCACGGCCAGGTTGAAGTTGGCCGGCGGTATACCGGTCAGCACGGCAATCGCGTTCTCCAGCTGCGCCCGCTGCCAGATCAGGTCGATCATGCTGGCCTGGGTGCTTTTCAGCTGGGTCTGGGCCTGGGCAATCGCGTCCTTGCCCGAGACACCGGCGCGGTATTGGTTCTGCGTCATTTGCAGCGAGCGCTGGTAGGTGTCCACCGTGGCTTGCAGCAAGCGGGTTTGCTCGTCCATGACCCGCAATTGCAGGTAATCCTGCACGAGTTCCGACTGCTGGCTCAGGCGCATTGCCGCAAGGTCTGCGGCGCTGGCTTCGGCGCTGGCTTCATTGGCTTCCAGGCCCCGGCGTAATTTGCCCCAGATATCGGCTTCCCAACTCACACCCAACTGAGCGTTCAAGGTGTCGCGAATACCGCTGCTGGAGCTGCTCAGGCTGGCGTTGCTGCTGCCGGTGCCCTGGCTGGCACGGGTTTTCCCGGCGCTCAGGTCGACGGTCGGGAAAAACGCCCCGCGGGCACTGCGCACCTGCGATGCCGCCTGGCGATAACGCGCTTCGGCCTGGGCCACGGTCTGGTTGGAGCTGTTGAGTTTTTCTACCAGCTCATTGAGTTGTTTGTCGCCATACAGCTCCCACCAGGCCCCCCGGGCCAACGAGTCGCTCGGCGCCGCCTGGCGCCAGCCGTGGGCTTGCTTGTACTGCGCCGGCTCGGCCAATTCGGGGCGCTGGTAATCCGGGCCGACCGCGCAGGCGCTGAGGATCACGCCGCACAGGGCCAGGCTCAACAACTTGGACGCGCGAGTCATGGCCAGACGTTGCACGGTGGGAAACGTTGAATCGGTCATAGCGCAGTGTCCAGGGCAGCATCGGTACGCACTCCGCGCCAGCCGTTGAAACGGTGGCGCAGGCGGTCGAGATAAAGGTAAACCACAGGTGTGGTGTAGAGGGTCAGGATCTGGCTGACGATCAGGCCGCCGATGATCGTCAGGCCCAGGGGCTGACGCATTTCCGCACCTTCGGCGGTGCTCAGTAGCAACGGCAAGGCGCCAAGGATCGCCGCCAGGGTGGTCATCAGGATCGGCCGCAGGCGCACCAGGCACGCAGCGCGAATCGATTCCAGCGGGCTCAGGCCATCGTGGCGCTCCAGTTGCAGCGCCAGGTCAATCATCAGGATCGCGTTTTTCTTCACCACCCCGATCAACAGGAACAGCCCCAGTAGCGAGATCAGGCTGAACTCGCCGCCCAGCACGTAGATCGACAACAACGCACCGACGCCTGCCGACGGCAAGGTCGACAGGATGGTCAGCGGGTGAATGTAGCTCTCGTACAGAATCCCCAGCACCAGGTATACCGCCACCAGCGCACCAAGGATCATGAACGGTTGGCCTTTCTGGGTCGCGGCGAAGGCGTCGGCGGTACCGGACATCTTCGCAATCACATCTTCGGGCAAGCCCACCTTGGCAATCGCCCGTTCGATGGCGGCCGTGCCCTGCTCTACCGTGACACCGGGGGACATGTCGAACGCAATGTTCTCCGAGGCGAATTGCCCTTCATGGCGAACCGTGTCATCGGCCAGGCTGTTTTCGTAGTGGGCAATGGTCGACAGCGGCACCCGTGCGCCTGTCGCGGTGATGACTTGCATCTGCTTCAGGGTAATCGGGTCCTGGGCGTATTTGGGGTTGACCTCCATCACCACCTGGTACTGGTTGAGGCTGTCATAAATGGTGGAAATCTGGCGCTGGCTGTAGGCGTTGTTCAGCACCGCCGTGACCATGCTCATGTCGATGCCCAGGCGCTTGGCCTGGTCGCGGTCGACAATCAGGGTTACCTGCGCCGCGCCCCGGCCTTCACGCGCGTCGATAGCGGTCAGCTCCGGCAACTCGCGCAAGGCGGCGACCACTTTCGGGTACCACAAGCGCAAGGCAGCGAGGTCACCGCTTTGCAGGATGTAGGAGTACTGCGCAGTGGTCTGGTCGCGGCTGCCACCAAACTGCAGGTCCTGGTCGGCCATCAAAAACAGCCGCCCGCCCGGCACCAGCGGCACATCTTTACGCAACCGCTCGATCACCCCCTGCGCAGAAATCTTGCGCTCGCTGATGGGTTTGAGCCGCACCAGCATCACCGCATTATTAGTACCGTTGTTGCCGCCGATAAAGCCCGCCACGCTCAGTACCGCGGGGTCCTTGAGTACTGCTTGGCGGAAGATTTCCATCTTCGGCTGCATCACGCCAAACGACAATCCGTCATCACCGCGCACAAAACCGATCAACTGGCCGGTGTCCTGCTGGGGCATGAAGGTTTTCGGCACCACCACATACAGCGCTACGTTGACCCCAATGGTGACCAACAGGCTGAACAGGGTCAGGCGCCGATGGCGCAGTACCCAGTCGAGGCTGCGGGCGTAGCCGGCAACCATGCGTGCGTGGACCTTCTCGCTCCAGCGCTGCAAACCGGTTTCCTGCCCCGGGACATGGGGCTTGAGCCAGCGGGCGCAGAGCATTGGGGTAAGGGTCAGCGACACCACCAGCGAGACGATAATGGACGCCGCCAGAGTGATCGAAAATTCGCGGAACAAACTGGTGACGATCCCACCCATGAACAGGATGGAGAGGAACACTGCCACCAGCGACACGTTCATCGACAGCAAGGTAAAGCCGACTTCCTTGGCGCCCAGGTACGCAGCTTTCATCGGCGACACGCCGTCGTCGATATGCCGGGAGATGTTCTCCAGCACCACGATGGCATCGTCCACCACCAGGCCGGTGGCGAGGATCAGCGCCATCAGCGACAGGTTGTTCAGCGAAAAGCCGAACAGGTACATCACCGCAAACGTGCCCACCAGCGACACCGGCACCGCCAGGGTAGGAATCAACGAAGCGCGGAAGTTACCGAGGAACAGGTACACCACCAGGATCACCAGGGCCACGGCAATCAGCAGGGTCATCTCGGCTTCATGCAATGTGGCGGTAATCACCGGGGAGCGGTCCATGGCCAGGTTCAGCTTGACGCTGGACGGCAGCACCGCCTGCAATGCCGGCAACTGGGCCTTGATCTGTTTAACCGTCTCGATGATGTTGGCGTCGGACTGACGGTTGATCACCAGCAGCACCGCCGAATCATTGTTGAAGAAGCCGCTGTTGTAGCGGTCCTCCACCCCGTCGCTGATCCTGGCCACGTCGCCCAGGCGCAGGGCCGCGCCATTCTGGTAGCGAATCAGCAGCGGTTCGTAGTCCTTGGCTTTTTCCAACTGGTCGTTGGCCTGGATCTGCCAGTTGCGCTGGCTGTCTTCCAGCGAGCCCTTGGGGCGGCGCACGTTGGCATTGGCGATGGTGTTGCGCACATCGTCCAGGGCCACGCCGTACTGGTCGAGGGCCTTGGGTTCAAGCTCGATACGCACGGCGGGCAAGGAGCTGCCGCCGATCTGTACTTCACCCACGCCCGGCACCTGGGACAGGCTTTGCGACAGGATGGTCGAGGCCAGGTCGTATAGCTGGCCCTTGGGCAGCACGTCCGAGGTCAGCGACAGCACCATGATCGGCGCCTGCGACGGGTTGATCTTTTTATAGGTGGGCATGCTGCGCATGCCGCTGGGCAGCAGGTTGCGCGAGGCATTGATGGCTGCCTGCACTTCCCGCGCGGCGCCGTTGATGTCGCGGTCGGAGTCGAACGCCAGAATCACCCGTGTGGAGCCCTGGCTCGAGGAACTGCTCATGGTGGTGATGCCGGAAATCGCCCCGAAAGATCGCTCCAGCGGCGTTGCCACCGTGGAGGCCATGACCTCGGGACTGGCCCCGGGCAGGCTCGCCGATACCACGATCACCGGGAAGTTGATCTGCGGTAGCGGCGACACCGGCAGCAAGTTGAACGCCACGCCACCCAGCAACATAATCGCCAGGCTCAGTAGCATGGTCGCTACCGGCCGGCGAATGAACGGTCCGGACAGGTTCATGAATCAACCGGCTCCAGGCGCACCGGCTCTTTGCGCCAGCGCCGCCCCAGGCGGTCGAAATACAGGTAGATCACCGGTGTGGTAAACAGCGTCAACACCTGGCTTACCAGCAACCCGCCGACCATCACCAGGCCCAGCGGCTGGCGCAATTCGGCGCCAGAACCGGTGGCGAGCATCAACGGCACGGCACCGAACAGCGCCGCCAGGGTGGTCATCAGGATCGGCCGGAACCGCAACAGCGCCGCTTGGTAGATCGCGGTTTGCGGGTCCAGGCCCTGGTTGCGTTCTGCGTCGAGGGCGAAGTCGATCATCATGATCGCGTTCTTCTTCACGATGCCGATCAACAGGATGATGCCAATAATCGCGATCATCCCCAGGTCATTGCCACTGAGCAGCAAGGCCAGCAAGGCCCCCACCGCCGCCGACGGCAAGGTCGAGAGAATGGTGATCGGGTGGATATAGCTCTCGTAGAGCACCCCCAGCACGATGTACATGGTCACCACCGCCGCCAAAATCAGCAGCAAGGTGCTCGACAGCGAAGCCTCGAACGCCTGGGCCGCGCCCTGGAACTGGGTCTGCACACCCACGGGCATGCCAATGTCTTTCTGGGCTTGGTTGATCAGCTCCACGCCTTTGCCCAAGGCCACGCCGGGGGCCAGGTTGAACGACATCATCACCGCCGGGAACTGGCCGATATGCGCGATTGCCAACTGCGCCTGGCGCTGCTCCACATGGGCCAGGCTCGACAGCCGGACCTGGCCGCCGTCGGTGGTTTTCACGTGGATCTGGTTCAGGGCGGCCGGGCCGAGGGTTTCGCCGGACTGGGCCTGCAACACCACGCGGTACTGGCTGGCCTGGGTGTAGATGGTGGAAATCTGCCGCTGGCCGAACGCGTCATACAGCGCATCGGTGATGGTGGAAACCGACACGCCAAGGCGCGATGCTGCGTCGCGGTCGATCACCAGGTACACCTGCAGGCCTTTGTCCTGCAGGTCGCTGGCGACGTCGGAGAGTTCCGGCACCTGGCTGAGGGCATGCACCAGCTTGTCGCTCCACAGCGCCAGCAGCTCGGCGTCCGGCGAAGACATGCTGAACTGGTACTGGGTGCGGCTGACGCGGTCTTCGATGGTCAGGTCCTGCACCGGCTGCATGAACAGGCGGATACCCACCAGCTTGTCCAGTTGCGGTTGCAGGCGCGTGATGATCTGCGCCGCGCTCAGGTCCCGTTCGCCGTGGGGCTTGAGGTTGATCAGCAACCGGCCGCTGTTGAGGGTAGCGTTATCCCCGTCCACCCCGATATAGGACGACAGGCTCTCTACCGCCGGGTCTTGGAGGATGATCTTCGCGAGTTCCTGCTGGCGCTGGCTCATGGCCGCGAAAGAGATCGACTGCGGCGCTTCGGAAATGCCCTGGATCACGCCGGTGTCCTGCACCGGGAAGAAGCCCTTGGGCACCGCCAGGTACAGCACCACGGTCAGGCCCAGGGTGGCAATGGCCACCAGCAGGGTCAGCGGCTGGTGCTTGAGCACCCACTGCAACTTGCGCCCGTAGGCCGCGACCAGCCAGTCGATCCAGGCACCGCTGGCCTTGTAGAAACGGCCCTGTTCTTCTTCCTTCGGTTCGCGTTTGAGCAAACGCGCGCACATCATCGGCGTAAGTGTGAGGGACACCACCAGGGAAATCAGGATCGCCACCGCCAGGGTGATGGCAAATTCACGGAACAAGCGCCCGACCACGTCGGCCATGAACAGCAGCGGGATCAATACCGCAATCAGCGACAGTGTCAGGGAAATCAGGGTGAAGCCAATCTGCTTCGCGCCCTTGAGCGCCGCCGCCATGGGCGTCTCGCCTTCCTCGATATAGCGGGAGATGTTCTCCAGCATCACGATGGCGTCATCCACCACAAAACCGGTGGCGATGGTCAGGGCCATCAGGGTCAGGTTATTAATGGAAAAACCGGCGAGGTACATCACCCCAAAGGTACCCACCAGGGACAGTGGCACCGCGACAGAAGGAATGAGAGTGGCGCTGAAACGGCGCAGGAACAGGAACGTCACCATCACCACCAGGGCGATGGCGATCAGCAATTCGTGTTGCACGTCCTTGACCGAGGCACGGATGGTCTGGGTACGGTCGGTGAGCACCGTCACCTCCAGGCCCGCCGGCAGGTTGTCGGTGATGCTCGGCAACAATGCCTTGATCCGGTCCACCACCTCGATGACGTTGGCCCCGGGCTGGCGCTGGATGTTCAGCAGTACCGCCTGGTTTTCATTGGCCCAGGCCGCGAGGCGCTCGTTCTCGGCGCCGTCGACAATCTGTGCCACATCCTTGAGCCGCAACGGCGCGCCATTGTTGTAGGCAAGGATCAGTTCGGCGTATTCCTTGGGCGAGACCAACTGGTCGTTGGCGTCGAGCATCGACACCCGCGTGGGGCCGTCGAAGTTGCCTTTGGGCTGGTTGACGTTGGACGCGGCGATCAGCGTGCGCACATCCGACAGGTTCAGGCCGTTGGCCGCCAGGGCCTCGGGGTTGACCTTGATCCGCACCGCCTGGCGCTGGCCACCAGCGATACTGACCATGCCCACGCCACTGATCTGAGCGATTTTCTGTGCCATGCGCGTGTCGACCAGGTCATTGAGCTTGGGCAGCAGCATGGTCTTGGAGGTGATGGCCAGGGTGAGTACCGGGGTGTCCGCCGGGTTGACCTTGTTGTACACCGGCGGCGCCGGCAAGTCCTTGGGCAACAGGTTGGTGGCGGCGTTGATCGCGGCCTGCACCTGTTGCTCGGCGACATCCATGTTGATGTCGAGGTTGAAACGCAGGGTCAGCACCGAGGCGCCGCCGGAGCTGGTGGACGCCATCTGGGTCAGGCCGGGCATTTGCCCGAACTGACGCTCCAGGGGCGCCGTTACCGCGCTGGTCATCACGTCCGGGCTGGCGCCGGGGTACAGGGTCATCACGCGGATGGTCGGGTAGTCCACCTGGGGCAAGGCCGAGACCGGCAGCAGGCGATAGGCGATGGCACCGGCCAAGACAATGGCCAGCATGCTCAGGGTGGTGGCTACCGGGCGAAGGATGAACAGCCGCGAGAGATTCATTTGCCGCCCTTTTGCGCCTTGCCGGCGTCTGCCGGACCTTGCTGCGCCTTGGCTGCCGGCTGGCCCTGAAGGTGTTCGGTCGGGGTGGTGGGCACTTGCGTGCTGTCGTTGACCACTTCGATTTCACTGCCGTCCTTCAGCCGGTCGGTGCCTTCGAGCACCACGCGGTCGCCGGCGGCCAGGCCATCCTTGATCACGGTGTTGTCGCCGTCGGAATCACCGATCACCAGCGCACGTACCTTGACCTTCTTGTCGCCGTCGAGCACGTAGACAAAGGTGCCGGTGTTGCCGAACTGAATCGCCGCCGAAGGCGCCAGCACCACGTTATGCAGGGTGTCGGCCAGCAGGTGCACATTCACGAATTGGTTGGGGAACAGCGCCTGGTCCTTGTTATCGAACCGCGCCTTGAACTTCAGGGTGCCGGTGGTGACGTCGATCTGGTTGTCCAGGCTTTGCAGCACGCCAGTGGCCTTCAACGCCACATCGCCACGGTCCCAGGCTTCTGCCGGCAGCTTGTTACCGGCGTGATAACGCGCCAGCACGGTTTCGAGGGTGTTTTCCGGCAGCGTGAAAGCCACGCTGATGGGTTGGGTCTGGGTGATCACCGCCAGGAAGGTGGTGTCGTTGGCGGCCACAAGGTTACCCACGTCCACCTGACGCAGGCCGACACGCCCGGTGATCGGGGCGCGGATTTTGGTGAATTCGAGGTTGAGCTTGGCGTCATCCACCGCGCCCTGGTTGGTCTTGACCGTGCCCTGGTACTGCAACACCAGCGCTTCGGCGGTGTCCAGGGTTTGCTTGGCGATACTGTCTTGCGCATACAGGTCGCGATAACGCTGCACGTCGACCTGGGCGTTTTTCAGCTGGGCCTGGTTTTGCAGCAACGTGCCCTGGGCCTGGAGCAAGGCATTCTGGTAGCTGCGCGGGTCGATTTCCGCCAGCAGATCGCCGGCCTTGACCATCTGCCCTTCTTCAAAGGCGATCTTGACCAGTTCGCCGCCTACCCGGCTGCGAACGTTGATGGTGTTCAATGCCGTGACCGTGCCCAACGCCTTGTAGTAGACCGGGAACTCACCCAACACCGCGGGCGCCACGCGCACCGGCACCGGGCCGGTAGAACCACCAAAGCCCGGGCGCATCATGCCCGATTTGCCAGCATGCCCGGCGGGCTTCTTCTCGGCGCTGTCTTTATGGCTGCCGGGCCAGAATTTCCAGCACAGGCCGGCAATAACCAGCAGCACGAGCAGGCCGAACAGCCAGCGACGGGAGTGACGAGGGGTGGATTGCATGGAGTGATCAACCATTGGGCGCGAGAGCTTCTTCTTTGGGAGGCTGAAAGATAAGCACTGGAGCGCGTTAAGAGAAGCGCCTTTACCGGCTATTTACCTTGGATTACAACTTTTAACTTCTTTGCTTAGTCCATTGGCTATCTGGCTAAACATCTGAAGCACAAATAAAAACGGCCTGGACTAGGCCAGGCCGCAATCATGCATCACACGTGTTACTGCAAAACGACAGTCACGCGTAGTTACAGTTACTTCAAGACAGCCAGGGCTGCCTCGTAGTTTGGCTCTTGGCCGATTTCGCTGACCAGTTCGCTGTGCAGCACGTTGTCGTTTTCATCCAGCACTACGACGGCGCGGGCGGTCAGGCCTTTGAGCGGGCCGCTGGCAATCGCTACACCGTAGTCGACCGCGAATGCTGCCTCACGGAAGTCCGACAGGTTCTTCACGTTTTCCAGGCCTTCGGCGCCGCAGAAGCGCGCCTGGGCGAATGGCAGGTCTGTGGAGATGCACAACACCACGGTGTTGGCCACGTCATTGACCTGGGTGTTGAACTTGCGAACCGACGTGGCGCAAGTCGGGGTATCAACGCTTGGGAAGATGTTCAGCACTTTGCGCTTGCCGGCAAAGGTCGCCAGGGTTGCGTCAGACAGATCGCCGGCAGTCAGGGTGAAGTCTGGCGCCTTGGCGCCGACTTGTGGCAACTCGCCTTCGACCTGGACAGGGTTGCCACGGAGGGTAACTTGAGCCATGAACGGAATCCTTCTAGTGGTGGTAGTGAAACGAATTTCAGGTGCCGAAGTTAAACACAAAGTTCGATTGGCACCTATGGTCAGACGCAAATTGTCATGACCGCAGGCCTAACGCCCCGCCGCCACGAACCCGCGCTGCAAGTCCTCGACCAACGCAGCCACATCCTCCAATCCCACATGCAGGCGCACCACAGGGTTCAACCCACGGTCGGCGGCACTCTCGCGATCCTGCGTCTCTGCCAGGGTCACCAGGCTTTCATAACCGCCCCAGGATGCGCCCAGGCCAAACAACTGCAAGCCGTCGATAAACCGCTCGACGTAACCGGCATCCGCACTGTTCAGCTCAAATGACAGCAAACCGTTACTGCCGCTGAAGTCACGCTTCCACAGCGCATGGCCAGGATGGTCTGCCAGCGCCGGATGGAACACCCGCTTGACCTGCGGCTGCGCCTGCAACCATTGGGCGATCGACAGCGCCTGGCGCTCATGCACGTCCAGCCGCGAAGCCAGGGTGCGCGCGCCACGCAGGATCAGGTAGGCGTCATCGGCACTGACGGCATTGCCAAACGTGTCGCTCATCCTTGCCAGCGCCGGCCATGCCGCTTCAGTGGTGCAGACGCTGCCCATCATCACATCGCTGTGGCCACCGAGGTATTTGGTCAGGGCCATTATCGAGATATCGGCACCCAACGCCAGCGGTCGGTACAGGTACGCCGAGCCCCAGGTGTTGTCCACCGCCAGCAAGATGCCACGTGGCTTGCACAGTGCGGCAATCGCCGGGAGGTCGCACAGTTCATATAGCAGCGAACCCGGTACTTCGGCATAGACCATTTTGGTGTTGGTTTGCAGATGCGCTTCCAGGCCACTGCCGTCCGGGCTGAAGTAACTCACTTCGATGCCGAATGGCTGGAGGAATTCGCGCGCCAGCTTGCGCACCGGCGAATACACCGCATCGGTGATCAGCACATGGTCGCCGGGCCGCAGGTAGGCCAGGAAGGTCTGCGCCGCTGCGGCCAGGCCCGTGCCATACAACCGGGTGCGATAGCCGCCTTCCAGTTCGGTGACCAGGTCTTCCAGGGCAAACCCCGTGGGATTGCCGCGTGCGCCGTAACTCAAGACGCGCTCGCTGTCGCGCCGGGAACGGGCGTCGCGCATCTGCGCCAGGTTGTCGAACAGCACGGTGCTCAGGCGGGTAACGGGTACGTTGACCGCCCGGCCGCCGCTGCCGCCTTCAGTACGCGCGGCATGAATCAGCCGGGTGCGCACGCGTGATGCCGGCAGCAAGGGTTTGAGGCTGGCGATTTCCGCTGCGCTCATCTGCGCCAACAGGCCGATTTCCCAGGCCAGGTACTGGCGGGCGGCGTCCTTGTTGCCGCTGTGGCGGTCATGCGTGAAGAACAGGAAGTCGATGCACAGGTTATCCGGTGGCGTTTGTGCATCCTCGATCACCGGCAAACCGGCTGCGACCCAGGCTGCATACCCGCCGTCGAGCAAGCGCACGCCTTCACCCAAATCCTGCGCGGCAAAAGCGGCCAGTGCCGGGTCATCGGCCAGCAGCACCAAAGGGCGCGCATTGGCGGTCAACAGCGAACGAATCGACCAACGCGAACCGGCAATCCGGCCCTTGCGATGGACCATGCTCGAACGCAGGTCCACCAAGTCCACGGCGTCGTCTTTCAGTGCATCGGCCAACGCCTGCACCGAGATCTCTGGCAACGCCTTGAACGGCACACCCTGCTTGACCGGCAACGCCAGACCACTGTGGATGCCACCCTCCAGCACATACGCCTCATGCCCCAATTGCCGCAGCCAACTGGCGACAATCGGCGCACGCACGCCGTCGCTGTCCACCAGCACCACCCGCGCCTGACGCACGCCGATGTACAGGTCGGTCGACTGAACCAACTGCCCGCCCGGCGTGTGTTGCGCCCCCGGCAAACTGCCGGCGGCAAACTCTTCAGCGGTACGCACATCACACAGGAACAGGCTGCGGGCCGCATCAGCCGCCCATTGCCGAACCTGATCCGCCTTGACAGCGACCACCCCTGCCCGCGCCGCCAGTTGCCGGGCAGCCTCGCGCTGTTGGCCCAGGCCTGTCGAGACCTGATCGGCATAACGCCGGGTACTGCCATGCTCCAGTTTGAAATCGGCCAGGTACCAACCCTGAGTACCGTTTTCCAGCGCATAAACCGGGTTTTTCACGCCGAGGTTGATCAGCGTTTGGGCACCAATAATGCTGCGGGTACGACCGGCGCAGTTGACCACGATGGGCGTCGTCTCATCCGGCACCAGGTCGTGCACGCGGTAGCCCAACTCACCGTTGGGGCAGCAGATGGAACCGGGTATGGTCATCTTGCGGTATTCATCGAACGGCCTGCCGTCCAGCACCACCAATGGCTCGCCCGTGGCCTGCCAGTCCGCCAATTGCTGCGCGGTGACATGCGGCGTATGGCTGGCCTCTTCCACCAACTCGCCAAAGGCTTTTGACGGCACATGCACCCCGGCAAACAGTTGCAGGCCGGCTGCCTGCCAACCGTGCGCGCCACCTTCCAGCACATGCACATGGCGGAAGCCCAACGCCTGCAAGCGCAACGCCGTGCGCGCCGCCACATCACCGCCGTCCTGGTCGTAAATCACCAGGCGCACCTGAGGATTCGGTGCCAGGCGCTGCACCTCAAGCTCCAGGCGGCTATAGGGCAGGTTTACCCCGTGGAACAAGTGGGCCTCGCCGTACTGGCCGTGCTCGCGTACGTCGAACAGGGCGATTTCCTGGCCGTCGAACAGCCATTGTTGCAATTGCCCGGGTGTGATGGTCTGGCTCATGAAAGTCCCGCAAAAAAAGAGATGGGTTACTGCAAGGCCAACGAACGCTCGCCGGCGGCCACTTCACGGCCCTTGGCGTAGGCCCGCTGGACCGCCGGGCGCGCCTTGATACGCTGGCGCCAGGCCTGGATGTTCGGGTAGCCCGCCAGGTCCTGGCCCTGACGCAGGGGCTGGATCCACGGGAAGATCGCCATGTCGGCCACCGAATATTCGCCCGCCACATACGGCACTTCGGCCAGGCGCTGCTCCAGCACCCGATACAGGCGCGTGGCTTCGGCGTTCAGCAGGTCCAGGGCGAAGGGAATCGGTTCCGGGGCCTTTTCCTTGAACAGTTGCAACTGGCTAAGGTACGGGGTGATGTGCCCCACCTGCCAAAACAGCCATTCCTGAACCTTCTGGCGCTCGGCGCTGCCGGCGGGCGGCAGGAAGCGCCCGGCCTGGTCGGCCAGGTAATTCAGGATCGCCCCGGATTCGAACAGGCTCAGGGGCACTTCAAGGCTGTGGTCAACAATCGCCGGAATCCGGCCGTTGGCGCTGATGCGCTGGAAGCTTTCCTGCTTCTGCGCGCCTTCGCGGATGTTCACGGGAATCAGGCGGTACTGCGCCTCCAGCTCTTCAAGCAGGATGCCGACTTTCAGGCCGTTGCCGGTGGGCCAGTAATACAGATCAATCATAAAAACCCCTGGATGAACGCGGACCAATGTGGGAGCTGGCTTGCCTGCGACGCAGGCGATGCGGTGAATCAGGTAAACCGCGTCGATGCAATCGCAGGCAAGCCAGCTCCCACATAGAGCGATTTTCACCACACGTGAGTAGCGTATTCAGGCGTAGGCCTTGATCGACGGGGCCATCTGCGAGGCGTTGTAGTTGAGGATCCGCCCGTCTGCTTCAACGCCGTAACGGCCATTGAGGGATTCCAGCGGCAAGCCGTACAGGTGGAAGTGCAAGGTCGCCTGCTCACCCTCAACGCGAATCCCGTGCAGGTCTTCACCGAGGAATGAAATGGAGGTGCCCGGCTGTACGATGACTTCCTTCTCAAGCGTCAGAGTGGTGAAACCGGCATCACGCCCTTCATCTTTGCGGCCATACACATAGTTGATTTCCTGGCCTTCTACGGCACTGATGATCGCCCAGGTTTCATGGTTGTGGGGGATGGTGCTTTTGCCCGGCAGCAACGAGTTCAGGTACAGGGTCGGCGTGTCGCCATCGTCGTTCAGGCGATAGCGGAAGGCGGTGCTGCCCTGCCCCGGCACCGGCGCGGGGAATTCGGTGAAGTTGAACAGGTCCCGGCGCTGGGCCAGGGTTTCCAGCAGGCCGACGATTTCCACCAGGGCCGCGCGGTCTACGCCGCGCTGGTTGATGACGCGGATCTGCTGCAGAAACTCTTCGATAACGGCGGCACGGTTTGCGGTACTCATGACGAGGTTCCTCTTGTTAGACAGACAGGGTGTAACGGCTAAGGTTGGTCAGCAGGTACGGATCGCTGGCGATCGGCGGGCGACGGCCGGGATCACCCAAGGCATGGCGTAGGAATTCCTGGGTGCGCTCACTGGTAGGGCGCTGGAAGATCTGCTCGGCACTGCCGTGTTCGACAATCACGCCGTTTTCGGTGAAGTAGACGATGTCGCTGATCTCTTCGGCGAAGCGCATTTCGTGGGTCACCAGCACGCAGGTCATGCCCTCTTCGGTCAGTTCGCGAATCACCGTCAGTACTTCACCGACGGTTTCCGGGTCCAGGGCCGAGGTCACTTCATCGAACAGAATCAGTTCCGGGCGCATCGCCAACGCCCGGGCAATCGCCACGCGCTGCTGTTGGCCGCCGGACAGTTGGCCGGGATAGGCATCGGCCTTGTGCTCCATGCGCACCTTGGCCAACAGCGCCCGCGCGTCTTTCTCGGCGTCGGCGCGGCTGCGGCCGAGCACCTTGCGCGGGGCGATCACCAGGTTTTCCAGCACCGACAAATGCGGGAACAGGTTGTATTGCTGGAACACAAAGCCGACGCGCTTGCGCAACTCGATGCGCTGGGCTTCCTGGGTCAGCGTATCGACCCGGGTTTGGCCCACGCGGATGGTCCCGCGCTGGGGCTGCAACAGCCCGGTGATGCAACGCAGGATGGTCGACTTGCCCGAGCCGGACGGGCCGATGATCGACACCGCCTGGCCGCGATGCACGTCGAGGTCGATGCCCTTGAGCACCCGGTTTTCACCGAACGACAGCTGCAAGTCCCGCAGGCTGACCAGGGGTTCAATAGAAGGCATAACGGCGCTCCAGGCGTTGGGTCAAACGGGAAATCGGGTAGCAATAGGCAAAGAACAGCACCAGCAGGCTCAGGTAGATCACCACCGTAAAGCCGGTCATGTTCACGGTGTTGCTGGCGATCTGCGCGGTGTCGATCACGTCATGCACGCCCACCAGCGAGGCCAGCGCGGTGCCCATGGTGACCACCGCGTAGAGGTTCATCCACGGCGGCAACATGCGCTTGAAGCACTGCGGCAGGATGATCGAGCGGAAGATCTGGCCTCGGGTGAACGCCAGTGACCGCGCGGCTTCCCACTGGGTGCTGGGGATCGAGGCGATGGCGCCGCGAAAGATCTCGGCCACGTTGGCGCTGGCCGGCAACGCCAGGCCAATGGTCACCTTGACCCAGTCCGGGAACGACACGTAGCTGCTGCCGATATGGATCTCGAACGGGAACACGTAGGTGGTGAAATAGATCAGCACCAGCCACGGCGCGTTGCGAAAAACCTGCACCCAGATGCGTGCCGGCAAGCGCAGCAGGCGCAGTGGCGACAGGGCCAACGCGCCCACCATCAGCCCCAGCAGCGAGCCAAGGGCAATCGCCACCAGGCTGATGAGGATGTTCTGGCCGAAACCGCTGACCAGCGCCGGCGACCATTGCAGCAACGCTGACAGCACCGGGAATGAATCAATGGCCATAGCCGGGCATCCTCAGGCGCGCTTCCAGCCAGCGCCCCACACAATTGACGGTAAAACTCAGCAAACCGAAAAAGCTCAGGATCAAAATCATCAGCTCCAGCACGTTGTCGCTCTGGGTCCAGATCATGATGGACGCGTAGGTGATATCGCCCACGGCAATGGCCGAGGCCACGGCAGTCATTTTCACCAGGTCGATCAGGTTGTTGATCAGCGACGGCAAGGCAAAGCGCAGGGCCAAGGGCAGTTGCACATTCCACAACAATTGCCGGCTGCTAAAGGCCAGGGAACTGGCGGCTTCAAGCGTCACCGCAGGTACCGCCTCGATGCCGGCGCGCAGGGCTTCGGCATGGAACGCGCCTTTGTGCAGCGAGATCACGATCACTACCCAGGCAAACGGTGTCAGCGGGTTGGCGGCGCCGACTGCTTGGGTCAGCAGCATGTTCAGTACCAGGAACGCGCAGTACAGCTGCACCAGCGTCGGGGTGTTGCGGGTGACTTCGATAAACACCCGCGCCGGTTTGGCCAGCCATGGGTTGCCCGAAGTCAGCAGCGCCGCCAGGCTGATCCCCGCCAACAAACTGCCGACGATGGTGAACAGGCACAACAGCACGGTGGTCAGCGCGCCCTGCTCCAGGGTGCCGCGCTGATAGGCATCCAGCAGGAAGCTGTAGTTCAGGCCGATACCCGCGGCCCAGTGCACAAAAATCTCCAGCCAATGACTCATTCGGCGCCCCGCAGTTTGCCGCAGGCGACGGCGATACGGCGCCCGGCCTCGGCCACGCTGTCGGTCGCCGTGGCGATGGACAGGCGAAACCACGGCGACAGGCCGTAGGCACTGCCGGCTACTCCGGCCACGCCCTCCTCCAGCAAATAAGCCACCACGTCACCATCATCCTTCAACTGCTGTCCGTCCGGGCGATAACGGCCGAGCAAACCGGCGCAGCGCACAAACACGAAAAAGCCGCCCTGGGGTTCGAGCACTTCCAGGCCGTCGACGGTGCCGAGGGCCATCATCAACAGGTCGCGGCGCAGTTGGTAGGCCGCCACCTGCTCGGCCAAAAAGCCCAGCCCGCCAGTGAACGCGGCCAGCGCGGCAGCTTGCCCGACGGAAGACGCACCGGAGGTCGATTGCGATTGCACCACGGCCATGGCGCTGGTCAGGGTTTGCGGCCCGGCGCCGAAACCGATGCGCCAGCCGGTCATGGCGTAGGTCTTGGACACGCCACCCACCAACAGGCAACGGTCCTGCAGATCCGGCGCAACGTTCAGCAGGCTCTGGGCCGGGCGACCGTCGAAGCGAATGTGTTCGTAGAGTTCATCCAGCAGCACCAGCACCTGGGGATGCCGACGCAGCACCTCGGCCAGCGCCTGCAGTTCAGCCTCGCTATAGACCGCGCCACTCGGGTTGCCCGGGCCATTAAGGATCAGCCAGCGCGTGCGCTCATTGATGTGCTGCTCCAGTTGAACCGGCAGCAGCTTGCAGCCCTGCTCCAGCCCGCACTCGATAAACACCGGCTCACCACCATTGAACCGCACGCTGTCGGGGAACGACGGCCAGTACGGCGTCGGCACCAGCACTTGATCACCCTCATCCAGGGTGGCAGCGAAGGCATTGAAGATGATTTGTTTTGCGCCGTTGGCGATCACGATGTTGGGCAGCGAATAGTCCAAGTGGTTTTCTTCGGCCAACTTGCGTTGCACCGCAACGCGCAAGGCTTTTACGCCAGGTGTCGGCGTGTATTTGGTGGCGCCCGCGGCGATGGCGGCGTAGGCGGCTTGCTTGATGTGGTCGGGCGTGTCGAAATCCGGCTCGCCGGTGGTCAGGTCGAGAATGTCGCGGCCGGCGTCACGCAGTTCGGTGGCGCGGGATTTGGCGGCGGCGTTGGCCGACAGCGACACACGCTGCACCCGCTGGGACAGGCGAACGGTCATGGCTGCACCTCGAGGACTTTGCCGGGATTGAGCAGGTTTTTCGGGTCGAGGGCACGCTTGATGCGGCGCATCAGGTCCAGTTCCACCGGGCTTTTGTAGCGGCCCAGCAGGCTGACCTTGCGCTGGCCAATCCCGTGCTCGGCGCTGATCGAGCCGCCGTGGGCGTGGGCGCTGTCGTGTACCAGCAGGCTCAGTTCGGCGTAGTTGCGCATGTGTTCATCCACCGTTACCCCGTGCGGGTGGGCGACGTTGTAATGCAGGTTGCCGTCCCCCAGGTGCCCGAACGTGAAGTTGCGCACCCCGGGGAAATGCGCCTGCAACAGCGCATCGGTATGGGCCACAAAGGCGACAACTTGTGAGATGGGCACCGAGATATCGTGCTTCATATTGCGCCCGGCGCGTTTCTGCGCCTCGCTCATGTTTTCGCGCAGCAGCCACAGGGCTTCGCTTTGCGCCAGGCTTTCAGCGATCAGTGCGTCAGCCAGCAATGACTGTTCGAAGGCTTCACCGAGAACGGTTTCAAACGCTTCGCGGGCGTGGGTTTCGCCGTGGTTATCCGACAGTTCAAGCAAGGCAAACCAGGGCTGGCGCGCCTTCAGGAACGGTTGCGGGCCTTCGGGAAACTGCTCGCGCAATAAGGCCAGGCAATCGGCACTGAGCAATTCGAAAGCGGTGAGGTTCGCGCCAAAACCGGCGCGGGCGTGGGACAGGAACGCCACTGCCTGGGCCAGCTCGTCAAAGGCCAGCAACGCGGTGGCCTGGGCCTTGGGCAGCGGGAACAACTTGAGGGTGGCGGCGGTGATAATGCCGAGGGTGCCTTCACTGCCGACGTACAAATCCCGCAGGTCGTAGCCGGTATTGTCCTTGCGCAAACCGCGCAGGCCGTTCCAGATTTCGCCTTCGGCGGTCACCACTTCCAGGCCCAGGGTCAGCTCGCGGGTGTTGCCATAACGCAGTACGGCAGTACCGCCGGCATTGGTGCCCAGGTTGCCGCCAATCGTGCAGCTGCCCTCGGCGCCGAGGCTCAACGCAAACAGGCGGCCGGCTTCACGGGCCACGTCCTGGATATTTTGCAGGATGCAGCCGGCCTCGACAGTCAAGGTGTCGTTGTCGGTATCGATCACACGCACCCGGTTCATACGGTCGAGCAACAGCAATACCGCACGCCCGCTGGCATCCGGCGTGGCGCCTGCCATCAGGCCAGTGTTGCCGCCCTGCACGACAATGGGTGCCTCCAGCGCCACGCACGCACGTACCACGGCGGCGACTTCTTCGGTATTGGCCGGGTGCACCACGGCGATCACCCGGCCGGTGTAGCGGCCCTGTTTGTCGGTGAGGTACTGGGCGGCCTCTTCACTGCGCTGCACATGGGCGGCGCCGAGCAGTTGTTGCAGGGTGGCAAATAGCGGTTCACTCATGGCTGTATTGCTCGTGCAAATCACGCAGGGCTTGGGATGGCGGCATGCCGGTACGTTCGCCCAAGGCAATCAACCAGCCGCTGCGATGCCAGTCGCGCACAATGGCGTCGAGCTTGGCCTGGGTGTCGTGCTCGCCCTTGCGGATCCAGATCACGGATTTGGACGGGATCAAATCCCCCGGCAACGGAATTTCGTAGCCGGACCATTCGGCATCGCCGAGCAGTGCGTGCATGGTCGGGCTGACGTGCACCGCCGCCACGCAGCCATTGCCGCGCAACGACAGCAAGGATTCGGACTGGCTGCGGAACGCCTTGATCTGCGCGCCGTAGGTTTCCTGCAACGGCTTGATGAAGTTGCTGCCCTGGGACACGCACACCGGCTTGTCCTTGAGGTCGGCCCACTGGGTGATGCCAGCGCCTTTGCGGATCAACGCCGCGCCGCCGACTTCTTCATAGGGCGTGGGCACGTAGTCGAGTATCTCGGCGCGCTCGTCGGTGTACTGCATGTTGGCGATCAGCACGTCGACCTTGCCTTGTTGCAGGAACTGCACACGGTTGGGCGCCAGCACCGAGACGGTTTTGGTTTCCACCCCCAGCGCCTGGCCGAGGCCTTTCGCCAGTTCGACGTTGTAGCCCAGGTGTTCGCCGGTCTTGGGGTCGAGGGTGCCAAATGGCGGGCCGCTGAGAATCACGCCGACGCTGATGGCGTGGCGTTGCTGGATCTTGTCGAGGGTGGCGTCGGCATGGGCCAGGCTTGCACACAAGGCCAGGCCGAGAAGGCTCAGGGTGTTTAATTTCATGCTCAGGCGCCCTTGAACTGTTGCTGCAACTCCACCAGCGCAGGTGACGCCGGGGTGATGTGATTGCGGGTCTGGGCGTCGATCAGCCAACCGCTGCGGTGCAGTTCCTTGACGATCGGGTCGAGTTTGGCCTGGGTGTCGCTTTCGCCGCGGCGGGTCCAGATCACCGACGGCGCCGGGTTCAGCTCGGGGCTTATGGTGCGGTAGTCCTTCCATTCGACGCTGTCGTTGATCAGCGGGTTGACCAGGGTGGAGTCATGCACCGCGGCGACGCAGTTGTTGCCGCGCAGGGCCAGCAGGGATTCGGAGGAGCTCTTGAACGCTTTGATCTGCGCGCCCAACTCGGTCAGCGGCTTGACGTAGCTGCTGCCCTGGGAGGTGCAAACCGGCTGGTCCTTGAGGTCTGCCCAGCGGGTGATCTTGCTGTCCTTGAGCACCGCTGCGGTGCCGCCGATCTTGTAGAACGGCGTTGGCACGAAGCCCAGGATCTCGCCACGCTCGGCGGTCCACTCCATATTGGCGATCAACAGGTCAACCTTGCCCTGTTGCAGGAACTGCACGCGATTGGCCGGTAATACCGGAACCACTTGCACCTCAGCGCCCAGTTGACGGCCCAGTTCGTTGGCCAGGTCGACGTTCAAGCCCTTGGGCTTTTGAGTCGTGGGATCGATGCCGCCAAACGGCCCGCCGGAGAGCAGCACGCCGACCACCAGCACATGGCGCTGCTGGATCTTGTCCAGGGTCGCATCGGCCTGAGCCACCGCGCTGCCGCCCAAGGCGATCAACGCGCCCAGAACCACAGGCAACCTTCGTTTTACCGCCGCGCGCACAAAACCCATGGAACTCCCCCTGATTAGTGATCGGCGTACCCCGACCTGATGTGGGGGCATGCTAGGGAGAGTGCCGGGCTAACGGAAATTCAAATATCTCATATCGTTATAACTTCCCGTATACGGGCGACCTCGCCTTTGGCCATATACTCGCAATCATTAGCCTGCGCAAAAAATCGGCGCAACAACACATAAACATCTGTAATGTTTATCTTCGCACCCTTGATATAAAAATGCCCTGGAATGGCCATGTCGACCCTCGATCTTGAACTGCTCCGCACCTTTATCGCCGTGGTCGACCACCACAGCTTTGCCGAAGCCGGCACCCACCTGGCGCGCACACAATCTTCCGTCACCCAGCATATGCAGCGCCTGGAACAACAAGTGGGCGTCAGCCTGTTTGAAAAACGTGGCCGGCAAAAGCAGCTGACGGAGCCCGGGATGCAGTTGTTGCGGCATGCCCGGCAGATGCTGTCATTGAATGACGACGCGCTTAACTCCCTGCGCGAAAGCAGCCTCAGCGGCGTACTGCGTATCGGCTCGCCCCACGACATCGCCGACACCATATTGCCGCCGATCCTCAGCCACATCGCCCGCTCGGCGCCGCGCCTGCGCCTGGAAATCGACGTGGGCCGCAGCCCGTTCCTGATGGATGACTTGCACCGGGGCAAGGTCGACATGGTGATTTCCACTCGCGCCGATGCCAACCTGGAGGGCTTTGCGTTGCGCACTTCGCCGGTGTGGTGGATTTGTTCGGCGCAATATATTCACTCACCAAGTGAGCCGCTGCCGTTGATTCTGGTGGATGAGCCGAGCATCTATCGGCGCTATGCCCTGGAGGCGCTGGAGCGGGCAAACATTCCGTGGCGCCAGGCGTATCTGGCGTCGAACCTGATCGGGATCAAGGCGGCCACCCGCGCAGGGCTGGGCGTGACCCCACGAAGCATGGAAATGCTCGGGCCAGACATGCGGGTATTGGGGGAGAACGACGGGCTGCCGAGGATGCCGGAGGTGACGTATTACCTGTGGATCCGCCCGAACACGGCGAACCCGATTGCGCGCAAGGCGTATGACTTGATCAGGGCCAGCCAGGGGCTGGCACTGGGGTGACGGTTATGGCTGGGTCAATTGGGTCCACAGCGCCGGTGCGCCGGCGGACTTTGCGATAGCCTCAAGGCGCGCCGCATGTTCGGCCATGTCTTGCTCGCTGGCCCGAATGATTGCAGTCGGCTGGCGATCCGCTGGCAAGCGGCGGATTTCCGATGGGCGATTGCCCGAGCCCTCTGCCGAACCGTTGCCGTCCGAGGCGTTACCGGCCAACGACAGGCTGGTCTGGCCGCCGGTCATGGTCAGGTAAACGTCGGCCAGAATCTCGGAGTCGAGCAAGGCGCCGTGGAGTTCACGGCCGGAGTTGTCGACGCCATAGCGCTTGCACAAGGCATCGAGGCTGTTGCGCTGGCCCGGATGACGCTCACGGGCCATCATCAAGGTGTCGAGGATCGAGCAGTGCTGGGTGATATCAGCCCGGTCGGTTGCGCCCATCAGCGCGAATTCGTTGTTGATGAAGCCAACGTCGAACGCCGCGTTATGGATGATCAGCTGTGCGCCGGTGATGAACTCGAAAAACTCATCGGCCACTTCGGCAAACCGCGGCTTGCCCACCAGGAATTCGTTGGTGATGCCGTGTACGCCGATGGCGCCTTCGTCACTTTCCCGGTCCGGCTGCAGGTAAACGTGGAAGTGCCGACCTGTGAGGCGGCGGCCCATCAGTTCGACACAGCCGATTTCAATGATCCGGTGGCCGTCGGTCACCGGCATGCCGGTGGTTTCGGTATCGAGTACAACAGATCGGATGGCCATCAGGGTTCAGCTCTCAACGGTTTGGTACATTTGAAGGGGCGGGATCTTAACACGTCGGCCAGCATCAGCTCTGCTTGTAGCCGCGCACTTCATCCACACCACGGTTGGCCAGTTGGTCGGCCCGCTCGTTACCGTGGTGGCCAATGTGCCCGCGCACCCACTTCCAGGTAATGTTGTGGCGGTTGCACTGCTCGTCGAGCAACTGCCACAGGTCGGCGTTTTTCACCGGCTCCTTGGCGGCGGTCTTCCAGCCGCGCTTCTTCCAGTTGACCATCCACTCGTTGATGCCCTTCATCACGTATTGGGAGTCGGTCACCAGCAATACGTCGCAACGACGCTTGAGTTCTTCAAGGCCACGGATCGCGCCCATCAGCTCCATGCGGTTGTTGGTGGTGTTGGCTTCGCCGCCCCACAGTTCCTTCTCCACGCCCTTGCACACCAGCAAGGCACCCCATCCGCCGGGACCGGGGTTGCCCTTGCAGGCGCCATCGGTGAAGAGTTCTACGCTATCGGTCATTTCACTATCCATTAAAGCGGGATCCATCAAAGCGGGTTGCCGATAATCGACCGACAAAGGCCCGAGGTCGAGAAGCTCGACCTGAAATCAAAAAGGTATTTTTTACTGTTCGCTCTGCTTGCGATTGACCTTGGCCATCGGCATCGGCACCAGCTTGCCCATCGGTTCGCGGCGTACCTGGCGCACCGGGCGCAGGCCAACAACGATCTTGCGGGCCACCAGCAAGTAGAAACCACCACCAGACAACTGCCAGGCACCGGCCCTGCGTTCCCAACCAGCCAGCCGGCCCTGCCACTTGGCAGACGCAAGCGGCGGACGATAGCACCCGAAGCGGCGTTTCTCCAGCGCAAAGCCCAGCAGGTTCAACCAGTCGCCAACGCGCGAGGGCGAGATGCAGCGCGCCTGGCGCAACGCATCGTGGGCGAACACATGGCGCAAACCCCAACTGCTCCAAGGGTTGATGCCGATGATCAACAAATGGCCACCTGGGCGCACACTGCTGGCGGCTTCGCGCAGCAAACCATGGGGCGACAGGCAGAAATCCAGCCCATGCTGCAACACCACCACATCGGCGGCATGCTCGCTCAACGGCCAGGCCTGCTCCTCGCAGACAATTTCCACCCCCGGCAGCGGCGCGCCCAGGCGCACATTGCGCTGCACCTGGGGCGCAGACGGCGGGGTTTGTGCCGACGGGCCGTAATGCACCAGGTAACCACCAAAGAACCGGCCCAGCTCGTCTTCGAGCATGCGCCGCTCTTCATCCAGTAAAAATTGCCCGACAGGCCCGGACAACCATTCACGGGCGGCACCAATCAGTGCCAGCCACTCGGGATCGGCCTGTGCGAACGCTTTATCAGTCATTGCATTCTCCAACTCGCCAAGAAGTTCTAAGATGCACCAATGTGTTCAGCTTGGCGAATCAAAGAATGATACAGATCAGTGCCCTGCCCGCCTTCACCGATAACTACATCTGGTTGTTACAGGACCAGCCGAACAAGCGCTGCGCCGTGGTCGATCCCGGTGATGCCGCGCCCGTGCTGGCCTGGCTCCAGCAGCACCCCGACTGGACCCTCAGCGATATCCTGGTGACTCACCATCACCATGATCATGTCGGCGGCGTCGAACAACTGAAAAGTGTTTCAGGCGCCACCGTTTACGGCCCGGGCAACGAAAAAATCCCCGCGCGGGATGTGGCCCTCCAGGACAACGACCGCATCACGGTGCTGGGCTGGGACTTCGAGGTATTTGCCGTACCAGGCCACACCCTCGGCCATATCGCCTTTTTTCACGAGGGTGTGCTGTTCTGCGGCGATACCCTGTTTGCCGCCGGCTGTGGCCGTCTGTTCGAAGGCACCCCGCAACAAATGCACACCTCTCTGGAACGCCTGGCGGCATTGCCAGCGGACACGCGGGTGTACTGCACCCATGAATACACACAAAGTAACCTGAAATTCGCCCAGGCCGTGGAACCGCATAACGCGGATATCGCCGAACGGGTGGAGAACGTGCGGCGACTACGGGCGAACGGCGAGATTACGCTGCCTTCGACCTTGGCCCTGGAAAAACTCACTAACCCTTTTCTGCGCACCTCAGAAACATCTGTTAAAGAAAAAGCGGACGAACGGAATGGGCGGGATAACCGGGCCGGGAGTGAGGTGTTTGCTAGCTTGAGGTCGTGGAAAGATACGTTCTAAGCGCGCGGAATTTAGTACGTAATTTCTGAATGGTTGACCGCAACCAAAGCGCTTTCTAGAATCGCCCGACATTTTTGCCCGGAACTTACTTCCAGCCAATGTCGTCATCTATTCGTAAAACCAACCATTCAGACGCATTGACCCGCCTGGCTCAAGCCGTGGCGGTGGCTGTGTCCGCTACTCTGGCGGGCTGCCAATCGACCCAATTTGCCGCACAATCCACCGTGCAACCCAAACCGAACCTTACCGCCAAGATCAAGCAAAAACCCCTTTGGCTCTCAGAGAAGCCAAGCCCGGAAGTGCCCCAGGATGTCTGGGAACGCATGCGCCGGGGCTTTCAACTGCAGGACGGGCTGGGCGTCAACCCGCGCATTGAACAGCAACGATTGTGGTTTGCCAGTAACCCTTCCTTTCTTGAGAACGCCGGCGAACGCGGCAGCCTCTACATTCATTACATCGTCGAACGCCTTGAAGAACGCAACATGCCCCTGGAGCTGGCGCTGCTGCCAGTGATTGAAAGCGCCTATAACCCAATGGCCTATTCGCGCAGCGATGCGGTCGGGTTGTGGCAGTTCATCCCGTCCACCGGCCGCTACTTCAACCTGCGCCAGACCCGCGCCTACGACGGCCGCCGCGACATCACTGCCTCCACCACCGCCGCCCTGGATTACCTGACACGCCTGCATGACATGTTCAACGGCGACTGGTTGCTGGCGTTGGCCGCGTATAACGCGGGGGAAGGTACGGTCAGCCGGGCCATCGAGCGTAACGAAAAGCTTGGTTTGCCAACCGACTACTGGAACCTGCCACTGCCCCAGGAAACCAAGGACTACGTGCCCAAGTTCCTGGCACTGTCCCAGGTGGTGCTGGCGCCCGAGGCCTATGGCGTCAATCTGAGCCCGATCGCCAACACGCCGTATTTCGAAGTCGTCGAAGTCAAGCAAAGCATGGACCTGTCACGGGTTGCCGCGCTGGCCGAGATCGACGAAGACGAACTGTTCCAGCTCAACCCGGCCTTGAAACAGCGCACTACCCTGGATGGCCCGCAGCATTTGCTGGTGCCTACGTCCAAGGCACAGCTGCTGGCCAGCAGCCTTTCGGCGATGAATCCGGAAGAATTGTTGAGCATGCGTCCGAAGAAGCCGGTGTTCGACGAAGTTGAGCACAAGGCCGTTGCCGGTCGCACCCGCAGCTACAAGGTGCGCAGCGGCGACAACCTGACGCTGATTGCCAAGGCCAACAAGGTCGACGTGCACGACTTGCAACGCTGGAACAAGCTCAATGGCCAGGCCCTCAAGGTCGGCCAGACCCTGATCATGCAGGACACCCGCAAGCTGGTGGCCAAGGCCGATAGCAAGAAGCCGGTGCAATACAAGGTCAAGAAAGGCGACTCGCTGTACATCGTCGCCAAGCGCTTCAACGTTGAGATGCAACATCTCAAGCGCTGGAACCCCCGCACTGGCCAGGCGCTGAAGCCCGGGCAGATGCTGGTGGTTTCCGGGCCTAGATAACACCGCAAATCCTGTAGGAGCGAGCTTGCTCGCGAACAACGCAAGGGCATCGCGTTAATTCACAATGCCAGCGTTATCGTTGGCGTCCTTCGCGAGCAAGCTTGCTCCTACAGGCATCCCGCTTTTTCCAATCGGAACAAGCTGTTACTGTACCGATCATAAAGCCCAAGCCGCCTGGATCGGATCTCTGACTTGAAGCGTCCCCTCCTTCTACTAATAAGTCTGGCCTTGAGCTTTTCCGCGAACGCGACCATTACCGAGAGCCACGGTTATGCGCAGTTCGGCATGCTCAAGTACCCGGCCAAATTCACCCACTTCGACTGGGTAAACCCCGCAGCGCCCAAAGGCGGCACCTTGCGGGTCATGGCGTTTGGCACCTTCGATACCCTCAACCCTTATACTTTCAAGGGTTCCAGCCCGGTTTCCACCGCCAACTTCCTGCAATACGGGGTCAACGAGCTCAATGAGCCACTGATGGTTGGCACCGGCCAGTACGCCCCGTCGGGCGATGAGCCGACCTCCAGCTACGGCCTGATTGCCCAATCGGTGGAATACAGCGAGGACCGCAGTTGGGTGGTGTTCAACCTGCGCCCCGAGGCGCGGTTCCACGATGGCAAGCCGATTACCGCCTATGACGTGGCGTTTTCCTATCGCACGCTGCTGACCGAAGGCCACCCGCAATACCGCACCAACCTGCAGGAAGTGGCGCGAGTCGACATCCTCAATCGGCATCGCATTCGTTTTGTATTCAAGCGCGCCGGCAACCCGCTGCTGATCCTGCGCCTGGGCGAGCTGCCGGTATTGCCTCAGCATTACTGGAAAAACCGTGACTTCAAGGCCACCACCTTCGAGCCGCCGCTGGGTAGCGGGCCATACCGCATCAGCACGGTCACGCCGGGGCGGCAATTGGTGTTCGAGCGGGTCAAGGATTACTGGGGCAAGGACCTGGCGGTCAACCGTGGGTTCTATAACTACGACAAGGTCGAGGTGGAGTTTTACCGCGACAGCGACGTGGCCTTCGAAGCCTTCAAGGCCGGCGAGTTCGATATCTATATCGAGCATCAGGCGAAGAACTGGGCCAACGGCTACAACTTTCCGGCGGTCAACCGGGGTGAGGTGATCAAGGCGCAGATCGCCCACCAGATCCCGACCCAGAGCCAGGGCCTGTTCATGAACAGCCGGCGCCCGGCTTTCAGCCAGGCCAAGGTGCGTGAAGCCCTGGGGCTGATGTTCGATTTCGAGTGGACCAACCGCACCCTGTTCAGTGGCGCCTATAAACGCACCCTCAGCTACTACCCCAACAGCGAATTCTCCGCCACCGGCGTACCCACCGGCCATGAGTGGCTGATGCTCTCGCCCTATCGCGAGCAACTGCCGGCCAATCTGTTTACCCAGCCTTTCAGCCTGCCCCAGACCGATGGTCGCGGCATCCCGCGGGAAACCATGCGCCGCGCCCTGACCTTGCTGGCCGAAGCGGGGTGGAAGCTATCCGGGCAGCGCTTGCTCAACAGTGACGGGCAGCCACTGCGCCTGGAAATTTTGCTGGTGAATCCGAACCTGGAGCGCATCCTGCAGCCCTATGTCGAGAATCTGACAAGCATCGGCGTCGACGCCCGCTTGCGCACGGTAGACCGCGCACAGTACAAACAACGCCTCGACCAATTCGACTTCGACATGATTCTGATGACCCTCAACCAGACCCTCAGCCCCGGCCTTGAGCAGTGGCAGTATTTCCACTCCAGCCAGGCGGGCATCAAGGGCAGCAAGAATTACGCAGGCATCGCCAACCCGGTGGTCGACCATCTGCTGGAACAGTTGCTGGCGGCGCAAACCCGTGAAGAACAATTGGCTGCCGGCCGAGCTCTTGACCGCGTCCTGCTGTGGCAGCACTACAGTATTCCCAACTGGTACCTCAACTATCATCGCCTGGCGTACCGCAACCGGTTCGCCTTCGTCACCACGCCGCCCTACAGCCTGGGCCTGAGCGCATGGTGGCTGAAAGCTTCGGAGAAAGCCCAATGATACCTTTGCGTACTGCATTCCTTGGCGGCCTGCTGTTTTGCGCTGCGGCCACTGCGGCCCCGCAACATGCCCTGACCCTCTACAACGAACCCCCCAAGTACCCCGCCGATTTCAAGCACGTCGACTATGTAAATCCCGACGCGCCCAAGGGCGGTACCTTTCGCGAGTCCAGCATGGGCGGCTTCGACAGCCTCAACCCGTTCATCAGCAAGGGCGTGCCGGCGGACAACATCGGCCTGATCTACGACACTCTCGCCCAGCAAAGCCTGGACGAACCCATCACCGAATATGGCCTGGTGGCCGGCAAGATCGAAAAAGCCCCGGACAACAGCTGGGTACGCTTCTACATTCGGCCCGAAGCACGCTTCCACGATGGCCACCCGATTCGTGCCGAAGACGTAGTGTTCAGCTTCCAGACGCTGATGAAGGATGGCTCGCCGATCTACAAAACCTATTACGCCGACGTCGACGAAGTGATCGCCGAAGACCCGTTGCGCGTGCTGTTCAAGTTCAAGCGCACCAACAACCGCGAGCTGCCACTGATCCTCGGGCAATTGACGGTATTGCCCAAGCATTACTGGGAGGGTCGCGATTTTTCCAGGGGCAACCTGGAGATTCCGCTGGGCAGCGGCCCGTACAAGGTGGCCGAGGTCAAGGCCGGGCGTTCGATCCGCTACGAGCGGGTCAAGGATTACTGGGCCAAGGACCTGCCGATCAACAAGGGCTTCTACAACTTCGATTACCGTGTCACCGATTATTACCGCGACAACACCGTGGCCCTCGAAGCACTCAAGGCCGGGCAGTTCGATTACTGGCTGGAAATCAGCGCAAAAAACTGGGCCAACGCCTATAACACCCCCGCCGTTGCCCAGGGCCGCCTGATCAAGGAAGAAATTCCCAACGGCAACCCCACCGGGATGCAGGGTTTCGTGTTCAACACCCGCAAACCGATGTTCCAGGACGTGCGGGTGCGCAAGGCCATCAGCCTGTTGCTGGACTTCGAATGGAGCAACAAGCAACTGTTCAACGGCGCCTACACGCGCAGCCGCAGTTATTTTGAAAACTCCGAGATGGCCGCCACCGGCCTGCCCGGCCCGGATGAGCTGGCGATTCTTGAGCCGCTGCGCGACAAGATCCCGCCGCAGGTCTTTACCGAAGCCTTCGAACCCGCCAAGACCGACGCCAGCGGCATGATCCGCACCCAGCAGCGTGAGGCCTATCAGTTGCTGCAAGAGGCCGGCTGGAAGATCGTCGATGACAAGATGGTCGACACCACCGGCAAACCGGTGACCATCGAGTTCCTGCTGGCACAGACCGAGTTCGAACGCATCCTGCTGCCGTTCAAGCGCAACCTGGCAGACCTGGGGATCGACCTGGTGATTCGCCGGGTCGACGTCTCGCAGTACATCAACCGCATCCGCTCGCGGGATTTCGACATGGTGGTGGGCAGCTTCCCGCAGTCCTCCTCGCCGGGTAACGAGCAGCGCGAGTACTGGAAGTCTTCCAGTGCCGACAAGCCCGGCAGCCGCAACTATATCGGCCTGAAAGACCCGGCCATCGACCAGTTGGTGGAAGAACTCATCGACTCCGACTCGCGCAAAAGCCTGGTGGCCCACGCCAAGGCCCTGGACCGTGTGCTGCAGTTTGGCTACTACGTGATCCCCAACTGGCACATCAAAACCTTCCGCGTAGCGTATTGGGACCATCTCGGCCACCCGAAGGTCTCGCCGCGCTATGACGTGGGCACCGCCACCTGGTGGAGCAAACCCGACGCCAAGCCGGCGGTAACCCTGGACACCAACCAGACCGCCGATCCGGCGAGCGGGGGCGACTGAGATGCTGGCCTATATTGTTCGCCGACTGCTGCTGATCATCCCGACCCTGTTCGGTATTTTGCTGATCAACTTTGTGATCATCCAGGCCGCCCCCGGAGGCCCGGTGGAGCAGATGATCGCCAAGCTCGAAGGCTTTGAAGGCGCCACCAGCCGGATCGCCGGCGGCGGTGCCGAAGTCTCGGTGGCTGGCTCCAGCTACCGCGGCGCCCAGGGTTTGGACCCGGCCCTGGTGAAGGAAATCGAGAAGATGTACGGCTTCGACAAGTCGGCGCCGGAACGCCTGTGGATCATGGTCAAGAACTACGCCAGGCTGGATTTCGGCGACAGCTTCTTCCGTGATGCCAAGGTCATCGACCTGATCAAGGAAAAGATGCCGGTGTCGGTCTCCCTCGGGTTATGGAGCACCCTGATCATGTACCTGGTGTCGATCCCGCTGGGGATCGCCAAGGCCACGCGCCACGGCAGCCATTTTGATGTGTGGACCAGTTCGGCAATCATCGTCGGCTACGCGATCCCGGCGTTCCTGTTCGCGATCCTGCTGATCGTAGTGTTCGCCGGCGGCAGTTACTTCGACTGGTTTCCGTTACGCGGGCTCACCTCCAACAACTTTGACGAGTTGAGCTGGGGCGGCAAGATCCTCGATTACTTCTGGCACCTGGCCCTGCCCGTCACCGCGCTGGTGATCGGCAACTTCGCGACTATGACCCTGCTCACCAAAAACAGCTTCCTCGACGAGATCAACAAGCAATACGTAGTCACGGCCAAAGCCAAGGGCCTGACCAACCACCGAGTGCTGTACGGCCATGTGTTTCGCAACGCGATGCTGCTGGTGATCGCCGGCTTCCCATCGGCGTTTATCGGCATCTTCTTTACCGGCTCGTTGCTGGTGGAGGTGATCTTCTCCCTCGACGGCCTGGGCCTGATGAGCTTTGAAGCGGCGATCAACCGCGACTACCCGGTGGTGTTCGGCACGCTGTTTATCTTCACCCTGCTGGGGCTGGTGGTGAAGCTGATCGGTGACCTCACCTACACCCTGGTCGATCCGCGTATCGACTTCGCCAGCCGGGAGCATTGAGATGAATCTATCCCCGCTCAATCGTCGCCGGTTCGAACGCTTCAAAGCCAACAAGCGTGGCTGGTGGTCGCTGTGGCTGTTCCTGATCCTGTTCGGCCTGAGCCTGGGCGCCGAGTTGATCGCCAACGACAAGCCGCTGGCGGTGCATTACGACGGCGACTGGTACTTCCCGGCCCTCAAGCGTTACCCCGAGACCACCTTCGGCGGTGAATTCCCGCTGGAAGCCAACTACAAGAGTCCCTACATCCAGGAGCTGCTCAAGGCCAAGGATGCCTGGACCTTGTGGGCGCCGATCCCGTTCAGCTACCAGAGCATTAACTATGACCTGAAGGTTCCGGCGCCGGCCCCGCCTTCGCGGGACAACCTGCTGGGCACCGATGACCAGGGCCGCGATGTGCTGGCGCGGGTGATCTACGGGTTCAGGGTTTCAGTGTTGTTTGCACTGACGTTGACCATACTCAGCTCGATCATCGGCGTGATCGCGGGTGCCTTGCAGGGCTTCTACGGCGGCTGGGTCGACCTCGCCGGCCAGCGCTTCCTGGAGATCTGGTCCGGCTTGCCGGTGCTGTACCTGCTGATCATCCTTGCCAGTTTCGTGCAGCCCAACTTCTGGTGGCTGCTGGGGATCATGCTGCTGTTTTCCTGGATGAGCCTGGTAGACGTGGTGCGCGCCGAGTTCCTGCGCGGGCGTAACCTGGAGTACGTGCGGGCGGCCCGGGCATTGGGCATGCAGAACGGCGCGATCATGTTCCGCCATATCCTGCCCAACGCCATGGTCTCTACCATGACCTTCATGCCATTCATCCTGACCGGGGCGATCGGCACCCTCACCGCCCTGGACTTCCTGGGCTTTGGACTGCCCGCCGGTTCGCCGTCCCTGGGTGAACTGGTGGCCCAGGGCAAATCCAATCTGCAAGCGCCGTGGCTGGGCATGAGTGCCTTTGCCGTGCTGGCGATCATGTTGAGTTTGCTGGTGTTTATCGGCGAGTCCGCTCGCGATGCCTTCGACCCGAGGAAATGAGATGAATCAGGACAATCTGATCGAAGTCCGCGACCTCTCCGTCGAGTTCGTCGTAGGCAACAGCCACCAGCGTGTGGTGAACAACGTCAGCTTCGATATCAAGCGCGGCGAAACCCTGGCGCTGGTGGGCGAAAGCGGCTCCGGCAAGTCGGTCACGGCGCACTCTATTTTGCGCCTGCTGCCCTACCCGCTGGCGCGGCACCCTTCGGGCACCATCCAGTACGCCAACCACGACTTGCTGACCCTTAAAGAGAAGACCATCCGGCATATTCGCGGCAACCGCATTGCGATGATCTTCCAGGAACCGATGACTTCGCTGAACCCGCTGCATTGCATCGAGAAGCAGATCAACGAAGTGCTCGGCCTGCACAAGGGACTGAGCGGCAAGGTCGCCACCCGGCGCACCCTGGAGTTGCTCGAACTGGTGGGCATCCCCGAACCCCACAAGCGCCTCAAGGCCCTGCCCCACGAACTGTCCGGCGGCCAGCGGCAACGGGTGATGATCGCCATGGCCCTGGCTAACGAACCAGAATTGCTGATTGCCGACGAACCAACCACCGCGCTCGACGTTACGGTGCAACTGAAGATCCTGGAGCTGCTCAAGGAGTTGCAGGCGCGCCTGGGCATGGCCTTGCTGCTGATCAGCCATGACCTGAACCTGGTAAGGCGCATTGCCCATCGGGTATGCGTGATGCAAAAAGGCTGCATTGTCGAGCAGGCCGAGTGCGAAACCCTGTTCCAGTCGCCGCAGCATCCCTACACCCAGGAGCTGCTGGCAGCCGAGCCCAGCGGCGGCCCTGCCACCAATGAAGTCGGCCCGCCGTTGCTGGAAGTCGATGACTTGAAAGTCTGGTTCCCGATCAAGAAAGGTTTCCTGCGCAACACCATCGATTACGTCAAGGCAGTAGACGGCATTAACTTCAGCCTGCCTCAGGGCCAGACCCTGGGTATCGTTGGTGAAAGTGGCTCGGGCAAATCCACCCTGGGCCTGGCGATTTTGCGGCTGATTGCGAGCAAGGGCAGCATTCGCTTCGAAGGCCATCAGATGGATAAACTCAGCCAGCAACAGGTGCGGCCGTTGCGCCGGGAAATGCAGGTGGTGTTCCAGGACCCGTTCGGCAGCCTGAGCCCACGCATGTGCGTAAGCGAGATCGTCGGCGAAGGCTTGCGCATTCACAAGATAGGCACTGCGGCCGAGCAGGAAGCGGCGATTATCGCCGCGCTCAAGGAAGTGGGGCTGGACCCGGAAACCCGCAATCGCTACCCCCATGAATTCTCCGGCGGCCAACGCCAACGCATCGCCATCGCCCGAGCCCTGGTGCTCAAGCCCCGGCTGATCCTGCTGGACGAACCGACCTCGGCCCTCGACCGCACCGTGCAGCGCCAGGTGGTGGAATTGCTGCGTAACCTGCAGGCCAAGTACAACCTTACCTACCTGTTCATCAGCCACGACCTGGCGGTGGTCAAGGCCTTGAGTCACCAGTTGATGGTGGTCAGGCATGGGCAGGTGGTAGAACAAGGCGATGCACCCGCGATTTTCGCCAACCCCCAGCACGCCTATACCCGGCAACTGCTGGCGGCGGCGTTCCTGGTGCCCGGCCCCTAGCAGTAGAACCACCGTAGCAGCTGTCGAGCCCCAGCGAGGCTGCGTTAGCCGCACCGCTGTTATCGAGCCTGGCACTGCACCGAGGCGCGCCTGACGCAGCCTCGCTGGCGCTCGACAGCTGCTACGCCATTGGGTGTCAGAAATCGGTTGAGGCCGACAACTCACGCCAGGCGTTGGTCTCTTCCTTGACGTAAGCCAGCTTGTCCTCAATCGCCTGCAACGTGTCGGTGCCCAATGCCAGGCGCATCGGCGGCTGCGGCGCCTCTACCAACTTGATCATGGCCACCGCCAGTAGCTCCGGGTTTCCCGGTTGCTGCTGGTTGTAGACCTTGGCCAGCTTGCGCACCTCGCCCGATGTGGCGGCGTAATCCTCGATAACCACGGGCGACTCCACCAGGGAGTTGCCGTCCAGGAAGTCGGTACGGAAATAACCCGGTTCAACCACCGTCACTTTGATGCCCAGGGGCGCGAGTTCCGCGTGCAGCGCCTCACTGAGCCCCTCCACGGCAAATTTGGTCGAGCAATAGGTGCCAAACCCCGCACCGGAGCGGAAGCCGCCCACCGACGAAATGTTGATAACGTGCCCGCTGCGCGCCTTGCGCATGAAGGGCAATACACCGCGTGTGACATTGAGCAGGCCGAAGACATTGGTTTCGTACAACCGGCGAACCTCCTCGGCAGACGCTTCCTCGACCGCGCCCAACAAACCAAAACCGGCATTGTTGACCAGCACATCGATACGCCCGAAGTGCTCAACCGCAGCACGGGCAACACTGGCTGCCTGGGCCTCGTCGGTCACATCCAGTTGCACCGCCAGCAGTCCGGGTTGCGCGCCGAAACGCTCGGTGACGGCCTGGGCATTGCGCGCCGTGGCCACCACTGCGTCGCCATGGGCCAGCGCCGCCGCGACGATTTTTGCGCCGATACCCCGGGAAGCTCCGGTTACCAGCCAAACACGCTTGAAAGAGTGTGCCGTTGTCATGATCCGTACCTGATGGAGTGAAAGTGAAGTAAAGGTACGCCGTGGCATTAGCCAGAAAAATCACCTCGTGCTACAAGCACTATGAAACTCAATTTCATAATGGCGCCCCAAATGAACCTTGACCCCTTCAACGGCCTGACCGAGTTCCTGGCGGTTGCAGAGCTTAAGAACTTTACCCAGGCGGCCGCGCGGCTTGGGGTAACGCCGACGGCCGTCAGCCATGCGGTGAAAACCCTCGAGAAACGCACAGGCGTGGTGCTGTTCCAGCGCACCACAAGGCGGGTGGCGCTGACGGAGGCAGGGGCCACGCTTTACAGGCGCTTGCGCCCCGCCGCCGGAGAGATTGACGACGCGCTGGCGGCCCTCAGCGGTTACCGCGACCGCCCCATGGGCACCCTGCGCCTGACGGTGCCGAGGTTGTCGGGCAAGCTGTTGATCGAGCCATTGATCCCGCGCTTTCGTGAGGCGTTTCCGGATGTGGTGCTGGATATTTCCCTGGACGATGCCGCCGTGGACCTGGTGACCCAGGGCTTCGACGCTGGCATTCGGCTGGGTGAATCCATCGACAAGGACATGGTCGCCGTGCGCCTGACACCGGACTTGAAGTGGTCGGTGGTGAGTTCTCCCGGTTATGTCGCCAAGGCCGGCACGCCGGCAACGCCGGAAGAGCTGACCACCCATCAAACCATCGGCTATCGCTTCCTGACCTCCGGCATGGCACACCGTTGGGAGTTCGAGCGTGCGGGCCGGGAATTCACGGTGGGCGTTCACGGCGGGCTGATCGTCAATGACCGCAACCTGATGATCGCCGCCGCCCGGGCCGGCCAGGGCCTGGCCTACGTGAGTGATTTTGAAGTGATGGAGGATTTGGCCTCAGGCGCGCTGGTGCAGGTGCTGCAATCCTTTGTTCCGTCGAGCAGCGGGTTGTACCTGTATTTTCCCTCCCGCACCCAGAGCCAGCCGAAACTGCGCGCGTTTATCGACTTGGCTACGGCCTGGATCGCCGAGAACCGCAAAGGCTGATCGGCTTGTTGATGAACCTGACGGGAAGACTGCCGCAGCCGTCGACTCGCGCTACACCCCATCAGGAAGCTACGTCTTTTGTTCCCGCCCCGGCCATCCGACGATGGAGGTTCCGGTTGCCCATAGCCTATGGGCAACCTCGCACAGAGCCTTCACGCCATGGATGACTTACCGTTTCTGTCGCACCTGCTGAAAAACATCTCGCCTTCCGCCCTGGGCCTGATCACGCGCCAGGCGCTGCGCCTCAAGGATGATCAAGTGCTGATCGCTGAACTGATCGCCGGTTTGATCAGCCTTGTTGCCCAAGGCACCACACCCGCCGCCGCACCCATTTTGATCCGCGTGCCCGACCACACAATGCTGGGGCAGTGGGCGCAGCTGTATGGCGATGCGATTGCTCGCCCAGCCTTTCGCGAGTGGGCCTCAGGCCACAACCTGGAACTGGCAAGCCTGGTGTTTCGTGGCGCAGACTTGCAGGCCTCGGTGTTGGAGGGCACGGTAAAAACGCCCTACACCTTCACGCTGGACAATAACGTCGGCTGGTGGCAAGTCGCGAACCCGATCCTGGAGGTGGTGCAGATCATCGACACGATCAACGCCGGCCTGCCGTTCATGGAAAACCCTGCCGAACATCATTCACGGGAGATGCCACTGGACCTGGTCTTGCCCTTCTATGGCTACCCGATACCGAAAAACCACTTGCAGGCGCAGGTCATTCTGGAGGAAATCCACACCCTGGATACGCTGCCCGGCGTGGATGAGAGCGGACGACTCAAATCAGCCCTGCGCAAACGCCTGACCGAAGAACAACGGGACTACCTGCAACTGGCCGACGCACTGCAGGCATTGCTGGGCGCTGAGACCAACGGTGGTCTGCCCTTCGATTGGATTGGACTTTACCTGCAACGTCTCAGCCTGGACTCGGACTCGATGCTGTCGAGCACGTTGAAGTACGCTGCACGGCTGTTTAAAGCCGTGACTGAAGGGGAGGAATTCTTGAGCCTCAACCCCGCGAGCCCCGGCGCTGTGCCCCGTCATTACTACGCCGTCGAGCAAAAAGCGGTCGTCGCGGTGATCGGCAGCCATGTGTTCAATACCTCGCCGGTGGATCGCTCCCACGACACACCGCTGAACCAACAATGGGACGAACTGGAACGCCTGGCCAAACTTGCCCACACAGATATCTTGCCAGACGCCAGCCTCAGCCTGGCCGCGCTGATGACCGTGTATCGACTCCCCCGGCCCGCCAGCGCAGAGGAGGCACAGGCCCTGGTCCTGCAGTTGCGTGCGACCACTGCGGCTACGTTTCCGTACGTCACTTCGATGGCGTACTCAGTGACGGCGGTGAGCAAACACAGGCGCCATATCACGGTGCTCAATGAGCGCCACACCCTGCAGGCAGCACTCAGGTCGATCACCCTCGATACACAACTTGAAAGTACCCTGGATACAACGTTCGACCTGGTGCCGGACTCGCCCTTTGCCCCGCTGATCGCCAAAGGTGCGCAATTACTCGCAGACCTGCGCCGGGAGCCGGTTTTTCAACGCATAAGCGGCGCGCACCAGTTCAACCCTGCCCGTGAGTATGTGCTCACCGTCGACGGCGACCTCAGTGGTTACGCGCTGGACGATACACCCAAGGTGCTGACACGCGTCGACACACCGCTTACACGCCTCACCTCAATGGCCGACCCCTTGCGTGAACTGGCCCGCCAATCGGGAGGGCGCATCAGCACCGATGGCCAAGTCAGCGTGCGCCAGTTGCTCAATCTCTACCAAGTGAAACTGCCTACTACCCGCGATGAAGCCCACGTCACCGCGCGCCTGCTGGCGATTGCGATACTCAAGCCCCCCCGGCACGGCAATTACTGGCGAGCGCTGCAAGTGATGCCGCTGCTGGCGGCGCAACGCCAACAGGTACTGCAGGCAGTCGCCGCCTTTCTGCCCAGCCAGGACGTAACACTGTTCGACTTCCTGAGTGAAGCGATCATTGGTGAAAGAACCAGGGAGCAGGTGCGCGCCGAGGCGGATCGGTTGCTGCTCCAATTACTGGCGTCGGCCCAGGCCCAGGCGCTGGCGGCGCGGTTGTCGGAAACAGTGGGCTGGTACGGCGAGCACGCCAGTGCCACGAACACCCGCGCCAGCCGCAATGCCCTGCTGTTTGCCGCACTGATTCTTAGCCTGGACCCGGGTGCTGGCGCCCGCCGGGCCACCGTCGCCGGCTACGACCTGACCGACTCATACAACTGGGGCCTGCCCTTTGCTGAGGTACGCAACGTTGTAGAGGCCATGGTGCGGCGCAAGGTCTCGCGCCCCAACGCCGCGACCATGGCCGCGCACCTGTTGCTGGCAGGCGTTGCCCCGGAGTTCCTGGTACGGGACATACGCGGCGAAGTGTCGTACATGAGTTCCCACACCTGGGTGCATTTCAAACAGTACGTCGACCTGATTGAAGCAGAAACGCCCGGAGCGTCACGGGCCATGAGCTTCACCGATTTTATGGCGCTGATCTACTTCGTCACCCCAGCTCGCAGGGTCCGCCGGGGCACAGCGCCCATCACCGACTGGGCCGTGGCCAACGGCGTACTCCCACCACACTCCGCAGCCCGCAGTACCGCAGACAAGAACCGCGCCATCGCGGCATTGAATGAACAGCTCAACCGGCTGCAAGTCAGCACCGAACAGCTGGAAGCCCCCGACGCCAGCCGCTACGACATGGCGGTGCAGGACCTGCAGCGGGTGTTTCCGGGCAACCTCCATCTGGAGCAATTGATTATTCAGTGGCGGCCCGCGCCCGGTGCGCCTGCCGCGACAGGCCCGGTGCCCGGCATCGCCTCCACCACCGCGGTGTCGATGGCCCAGTTGCACATGGCGGGGCTGCTGACCACCGATGCGGCGCACTGGCATTCCACCCTCAAGGAGCTTGATTTCGCCGGCATGGCGCAACGCTTCAATGAGTTGTCAGCCCTGCATACGGCCTTTGCCGTCACGTTCGAACAACGCTATGGCGACGTGCGAACTGCGCTGATGCAGTCAATTGTGTATTGGATGTCGCAACTGACGCTGCTGAGTCGCGAAGCCATGGAATACGGCGACTTGCAGTTCTATCGCCTGCGCCAGCCTCAACCCGGCGCCAGTGTCGGGCGCTATGGCGTGTTGGTACTGAGCCAATACTTTGGCGACAGGCACTTTTATGAATTTTTCCCAAGGCAACTGAAAGTGGCTCGCCTCCCGGGCCTGGCCTATCAGGCGTTTGCCACAGCCGCTGATGCCGCTAACCCCAAGGGGCGCGAATTACCGATCGATTGGTCGGCCTACCACCTGGGCACCAACCCCGTCGAGCAACAGCACGCGACCGTCAGTGCCGAGCGTTTTGCCCACCTGCCGGCCGTGTATGGCCCTCGTCCTGCAGTGCCCAACACCTTCAGTTCGCCCAGAAGCCAGGGCATCGCCGCGACCATCATCGACAAACATTTACTGGCAGGTATCGACCAGGCGAGGCAGGCAGCCGGGCGACCCCTGGCCCTGTCAGACGCCCTCGGCGGTCATGACCCAGCCAGCGCTTTTCTGCGTGCGATGATGCCGCCCCCCATGAAATGAAACGCCGGAGGCCGGTTTTTGTGCAATCATCCAGCGCTTGTTTCCCGGTGAGATGTGCATCGATGCGACCGCCCTTCGAACAGACCGCACCATTTTTCTGGCGCGATGACCGTCTGCCGTTCATCGAGGCGCGGACCATCGCCGATGGGCGCAAGGTCTGCTATACCCGCCATTCCCACGAGCATTTTTCCATCGGGGCAATCACGGCCGGGCAAAGCGGGTATATCCACGGAGCCTCCACGTTCAGGATCAGCGCCGGTACCGTGGTGCTGATGAACCCGGGCGACGTCCACGCCTGCAACCCCATCGATGATCAGCCCTGGTCCTATCACATGCTGTATATCGAGACGGCCTGGCTGACCGATCTGCAGCACCAGTTGGGCTTGCGCACCGACCAGGGTTTCCGTCCGTTCACCGCCACTCACACCACGGACGCCGTGCTGTATCAGGGGCTAAACGAGCTGTATGACGTGCTGGTCGACGAGCATGCCGAACACCTGCACAAACAAAGCGCGCTAGTAAGTTACTTCACCGAAGTACAACAACGGCTCAACCCGTCGACAACCCGGATGCGCGAGGTCAACCACAAGCTGGAGCGCGCTGCCGAGTACATTCGCGAACACTGCACCGAGGCGTTGAAACTGGAAGATATTTGCCAGGCCGCCGAGTTGTCGCCGTCGTACCTGATCCGCGCGTTCAAACAGTATTACGGCATGACGCCCCACGCGTTCCTGGTCAATCGCCGTATCCAGTTTGCCCGCACCCAACTGCGCAGCGGCCAGTTGATTGCTGACGTGGCCTTGGCGGCCGGGTTTGCTGACCAGGCGCACTTCCAGCGCACCTTCAAACTGCACCTGGCGGCGACGCCCGGGCAATACCGCAGTTGAATCAGGCGAGCAGAAGATACCCGACGCTGGCCACCAGCAGGGCCGCCATCGAGCGATTGAACAGGCGCACACCCGGCGGGTTACTCAGGTAGCGCCGCAAGAACGTGCCGGCGTAGGCCCAGCACGCCACCGACAGGTAGCAAATCACCAGGTAGATCGTCGCAAACAGCCAGACTTGTTGCACATCACCATCGGCCACGAACAACCCCATCCCCGCCACGCACGCCAGCCAGGCCTTGGGGTTGAGCCACTGCATGATCGCCCCATACAACATTGACGGCGCTGTGGCCGTGCCGTCAGCCTGCAGGCGCCCATCGTCAACCGCCAGTTTCCAGGCCATGTACAACAGGAACGCCACCCCGCCCCATTGAATCAGTTGGGTCAGCAGCGGCCAGCGCACCAGCACCTGATGCAGCCCCAGGCCGATTAATACCAGCAGCAACGTGAATCCCAACGCAGCCCCCGCCACATGCTTTTGGCTGGCGGCAAACCCGAACCGCGCCCCTGAACTGATAGCCACCACATTCACCGGTCCCGGCGTGATGGACGTGGCCAGGGCGAAGGCAGCCATGGAAATGATCAAGCTCATTGCAGTTCCTTTTTGTTGTGCGAGTATGAGCTGAACCTTAAGGAGAAGACGGGTCGCGGTATTGAAGAAAATGCCCCTGGCGAGACTACTCTCCGGTCATCCGCTCCAGGCTGTTGCTTAGATGCAACAGCATGGCCGCTCTGGCCGCGTCCGGGTCCTGGCGGCGGATGGCTTTCAGTATCGCCTCGTGTTCCAGGTTCGCCACACGCCCCAGTTCCATCAAGTCCACGTCGCCGCGTTCTTCGGCATTGATTCGGGTACGCGGGATTACCGAGTGGCCCAGGTGATAAATCACGTCGGTGAAACAGGTGTTGCCGGTGGCCTGGGCGATCAGGCGATGGAAGCGCACGTCCGGCTCAACGGCGCTGTCGTTGTGGGCCAGTGAATCCTGGTAGTCATCCAGCGCCTGGCGCATCTGCTGCAGCTGTTCGTCGGTACGGCGCAAGGCAGCCAGCGCCGCTGCCTGGGTTTCCAGACCCATGCGCAATTCAAGAATGCCGCGCACACTGGCGGCGGTGTCGTGGGTCAGGTGCAGGCCCTGGCGTTCGTCGCGCGCCAGCACGAAGGTGCCGACGCCGTGGCGCGTTTCTACCAGCCCGGCGGCCTGCAATTTGGAGAGTGCTTCGCGCACCACGGTGCGGCTGACACCGTACTCGGCAACGATGGCGGATTCGGACGGCAGCTTCTCTCCCGGCATCATCTGCCCCAGCAGAATCTGTTGAGTCAGCGCGGTGACGATGTCATGGGCCAAGCCCCTGCGATGAGGGGCCGTGTTGTCGTTTTGCATCGAGAATTCCGTCCAGGAAGGCCCGGCAATACTAGCACTCTTCTCACCCCCTACTTGTATGACAACAAACAAATCCCTGTAGGAGCGAGCTTGGTCGCGAAAAAATCATCCGCACCGCTATCATTCAATATAACCGCGCAATCGTTGACGTTTTGCGCGAACAACCGCGCTTCTACAAAGTGTTGCCATCTGTGAAATTGCAGTTGTATGATGTCTGTCAAGTTGTCAGACAACTCCGGCAACCAAAGCCATCCCCGCACAACAATAATCAGTGGGAGTTTTACCTTGTGAACCCTTCCAGCCCTGCGACAGCTGCGCCTGCCACCGACCCCGTCCTGGCCCGCGCGATCAAGAAAGTGAAGAGCCACGTGCTCCCGCTGTTCGTGATCATGTTCATCGTCAACTACATCGACCGCGTCAACATTGGCTTTGTGCGTACCCATATGGAGCACGACCTGGGCATCGGTGCAGCCGCCTACGGCTTCGGTGCGGGGTTGTTTTTCATCGGTTATGCGCTGTTTGAAGTGCCGTCCAACATGCTCCTGCAAAAAGTCGGCGCGCGCATCTGGCTCACCCGCATCATGTTCACCTGGGGCGTCACCGCCACGCTGATGGCGTTTATCCAGAACGAAACCCACTTCTACATCCTGCGCTTTTTGCTGGGCGTGGCCGAAGCCGGCTTCTTCCCGGGAGTGATCTACTACTTCACCCGCTGGTTGCCTGGGGTCGAACGCGGCAAGGCGATTGCGATTTTCCTCAGCGGCTCGGCCCTGGCCTCGTTGATCTCCGGCCCGCTGTCCGGGGTGCTGCTGCAAATCACCGGGCTGGGCCTGCATGGCTGGCAATGGATGTACATCATCGAAGGCATGGCCTCGGTGCTGCTGTGCTTTTTTGTGTGGTTCTGGCTCGACTCCAAACCCCACGACGCCAAGTGGTTGAGCCTTGAAGAAAAGGACGCGCTGGTGGGCGAGATCGACCGTGAACAGCGCGAGCGCGATGCAGCCACCACGGTCAAGCCGACCCTGGGCAAGCTGCTCAAGGACCGCCAGATCATGCTGTTCTGTGGCCTGTACTTTTGCATCCAGTTGACCATCTATGCCGCCACGTTCTGGCTGCCGAGCATCATCAAAAAGATGGGCGACCTGAGCGACATCCAAGTGGGCTTCTACAACTCGATTCCCTGGTTGATTTCGATCATCGCGATGTACGCGTTCGCCGCGTTGGCGGGCAAGTTCAAGTTCCAGCAAGCGTGGGTCGCCGTCGCCCTCTTGATCGCCGCGGTCGGCATGTTCCTGTCCACCACCGGCGGGCCGATCTTTGCCTTTATCGCCATCTGCTTCGCGGCGATTGGCTTCAAGTCAGCGTCCTCGCTGTTCTGGCCGATTCCCCAGGGTTACCTGGATGCCCGCATCGCTGCGGCGGTGATCGCGCTGATCAACTCCATCGGCAACCTTGGCGGGTTTGTCGCGCCCACCACCTTTGGTTTTCTGGAACAGACCACTGGTTCGATCCAGGGCGGTTTGTATGGTTTGGCGGGCACCTCGATCCTCGCCGCAATCCTGGTGTTCTTCGCCAAAACCCTACCCGGCCCGAGCACCAGCAGCGTGCTGCAACCCGCCCCCGTCTTGAGCAAATAAGGACTTAACAATGAACACAGAACACCAGCACTACGCGGCCAGCGCACCGCTTGTTACCGGCCTGCAAGTCATCCCGGTGGCCGGCCACGACAGCATGCTGCTCAACCTCAGCGGCGCCCACGGGCCGTTTTTCACCCGTAATATTGTGATTCTCACCGACAGCGCCGGCCGTACCGGGGTCGGCGAAGTACCGGGCGGCGAACGCATCCGCGAAACCCTGGAAGACGCTCGCAGCCTGGTGATCGGCAAACCTATCGGCCAATACCAGAGCATCCTCAACGCCATGCGCCAAACCTTCGCCGCGCGGGATTCAGCCGGCCGGGGTTTGCAGACGTTTGACCTGCGCATCACCATTCATGCCGTTACGGCGATGGAAGCGGCACTGCTGGATTTGCTCGGCCAATTTCTCGAAGTGCCGGTGGCCGCGCTGCTGGGCGAAGGTCAGCAGCGCGATGCGGTGAAGATGCTCGGCTACCTGTTCTACATTGGCGATCGTCAGCAAACCGACCTTGCGTATCGCAGCGAAGACAACGCCGAAGACTGGTTCCGCCTGCGTCACGAGCAAGCCATGACGCCCGAATCCATCGTACGCCTGGCCGAAGCCGCCAAGGCGCAATACGGCTTCAATGACTTCAAACTCAAGGGCGGCGTACTGCGCGGCGCCGAAGAAATCGAAGCGGTCACCGCCCTGGCCGAGCGCTTCCCCGATGCACGCATCACCCTGGACCCAAACGGCGCCTGGTCGCTGAAAGAAGCCATCGCCCTGTGCCGCGATCAACATCACGTACTGGCCTACGCCGAAGACCCTTGCGGTGCAGAAAACGGTTACTCCGGGCGCGAAGTCATGGCGGAGTTCCGGCGTGCCACCGGGCTGCCTACCGCCACCAACATGATCGCCACCGACTGGCGGGAGATGGGCCACGCGATCCAGTTGCAGTCGGTGGATATTCCCCTCGCCGACCCGCACTTCTGGACCATGCAAGGCTCGGTGCGGGTGGCGCAGATGTGCCATGAGTGGGGCCTGACCTGGGGCTCGCACTCCAACAATCACTTCGACATTTCCCTGGCGATGTTCACCCAGGTAGCCGCCGCCGCGCCGGGAGAAATCACTGCCATTGACACCCACTGGATCTGGCAGGACGGCCAGCGGCTGACCCAGGCCCCATTGAAGATTGTCGACGGCCATATCCGGGTACCGGCCAAACCGGGCCTGGGTGTGGACATCGACATGCACGCCGTGGCCCAGGCTCACGAGCTGTACAAGGGCATGGGCCTGGGTGCGCGCAATGACAGCGTGGCGATGCAGTTCATGATTCCGGGCTGGACGTTTGATAACAAACGGCCGTGCCTGGTGCGCTGACCTCAGCTGAGGATCATCGAAAAGTGCGCGCACGCCCTCACCTACTGCTCGGCCAACGGGCTGGCCATGGCGCCGTGCGCGTAATGCAGTGGGCGGACTAAACGCCACTCACCGAACGCCATGCGGCCTCGGCCAGGGCCTCGCGGTAGAGCCGCGGGCTACTGGCTGCCCGCCCGGCTAGCCAGGCACGGCAATAACTGTCGGCCTGGCCGATGATCAACGACGGCAACAGTTCGCCAGGCACCTGATTGAGCTGGTCACCACGGCCGGGCTGGTCCATCCATTCCTTGAGTAAGGCATTACGTGCCTGGTTGCGGTTTTCCAGCTCGGCGGCGAACGGCCCCTTGGTCACGGCGAAGCGCGCGTGGTACTGGAAGCGCGCCCATTGCGGTTCGCTGTCCACCCAGTCGACGTAGCTGTGGACAAGCGCATACACACCCTCCTTCGCCGACTCGGCCGACGCAAGATAGCGTGCGCGCAATTCGGCCTGATCCTCCAGCGCGTTAAAAAACAACGCGGCGACCAGGCCTTCCTTGTTACCGAAGTGGTGATAGATCGCGCCCACGCTGGTGTCGCACTGCGCGCGAATCATCTCGATGGTGGTGGCTTCAAGGCCTTGTTCGTTGAACAGGTCGAGTGCGGTCTTGAAGATATCGCGCTTCAATTCGGCCCTTCGGCCAGGGAAGCAACGCTGGAGCAGATCCGGGGTTTGCATGCTGAACACGAACTCAATCATTGAACGGGGTACGTCTGGGCAGCTTGACAGATTTCCCTTTTGCAGAATACTGTTCCGTTACAGAATATTATTCTGTAACGGAATTTTGTTCCGTAAACTTAACTCATCAGCGAGGCAGCCCCATGAGTCAATACCTGAGCCTGTACAACAGCGTCGGTGCCGAAGCGTTCAGCAAAATGGCGTGCCAGATGGCGCCCTACTTCAGCACCATCAACCCCCTGATGACGCAGTTGCGTCCGGGGTTGGCGTCGGTGGAGGTGCCGTTCAGCAAGGCGATTACCAACCACCTGGGGACCGTGCATGCGATCGCCATGTGCAACGCTGCGGAGTTGGCAGCGGGCACCATGACTGACGTTTCCATACCACCGGGTGCGCGCTGGATTCCCAAGGGGATGACGGTGGAGTACCTGGCCAAGGCCAAAAGCAGTGTGACGGCGACGGCCAGTGGCGAGGGGGTTGACTGGCAGACGCCGGGGGACAAGGTAGTGCCGGTCGAGATACTGGATGCGGAGGGGAAATTGGTGTTTACCGCGCGGATAACCATGGATGTGAAGTTGGGGTGATGGTGGTTGGGGGCATATCCGTTATTCAGGTGATGGCTTGTATGGGTTCCGCCCTTACGGCGGGTCACTTTTGAAAGGAGCCCAAAAGTAACCAAAAGGCTCTTGCCCCACCACT